>NZ_CP030052.1:600000-900000 GCF_004114975.1 Bradyrhizobium guangdongense | reverse complement strand
GTTGCATTCATATCGGTGACCGTGAAAGCGACATCGACGAATTGTATTGCCTGACGCAAGAGCTTGGCGCTCACTTCCTTGTCCGCGCCTGCGTCGATCGGCTGGCAGGCGATGGCGGTCATACGATTGCAACCGAGATGGAAGAGACCAGCGTCAAAGGCTTGCATTACATCGACGTGCGCAACGACAAGGGCGAGACGACGAAGGCCGCGCTGGAAATCAAGTTCAAGCGGATCGCGGTCTTGCCTCCCATCGGGAAGCAGAAACATTATCCAGCCCTCGACCTTACTATAATCCATGCCACTGAGCGCGGTACGCCAAAGGGCCGTAAACCGATTGAGTGGAAGCTCATCACGGACCTAGCCGTCCGCAGGCGCTCGGAGGCAATCGAGAAGATCAACTGGTACGCCATGCGGTGGAAAATCGAGGCGTTCCACAAGATCCTGAAATCGGGTTGTAAGGCGGAAGACTCAAAACTCCGGACCGCGGAGCGACTTGCCAATCTAATGGCAGTCTTCTGCATTCTCAGCTGGCGCGTCCTCTGGCTCACCATGCTCAATCGCCTCGCCCCAAACGCGTCACCGAAGCTCGCACTGACAGACACCGAGATCGCATTGCTCGATCAACTCATCAGCGGCGCCAGCCATCGACGATGTCGGCCTGGAACCCTTGCATTTTATCTTACCAAACTTGCACGATTAGGGGGCTACTTGGCCCGGGCAGCCGATCCGCCACCGGGAAATGTTGTCATCTGGCGCTGTCTCTCGAGACTCACAGATATCAAACTCGGTGCCGAAATTGCAGCGGCTGGAAATGTGGGTAATTGAAAGCTTCGTCGTATGCGTACCTTACATACGAGATTGTGACGTTAGGTTTGCGTTCGCAACCACTTGCGTACGGTAGTAGCGCATGCTGTTTATCGCAACGGCGACGTTCGCCTGACGTTCGGTGCCCGCCAAAGTCTCCGAGCACGAGACGAGACGGGTACTGCTACGTATGTGAGTCTTGTATTGGAGAAGAGCATATGCGGCTCAATATCACATGTCTAACGAGACTGTCTTCCTTGCTTTTAGTGGCAAGCGTAAGCACGACAGCGAAGGCCGGCGAGCCTTCTGCAAAATATGTAGACGTGCTAAGTGCCCTGCGGGCCGGCAAGGTAGTAACGCTAATACTAGATCTCGATCGTTGCACAACCGTTGATGGCGGTCAGCCCGGACCAGCCATGCAAGGTGGTCTGATTATCAGCGCCTTCAGGGTTAGCGCGCAGAACGGAATCAGCTTCGCCAATGTGCATCAAACCTTGGACGACTCAGGACACCCTGTTACCGAATACATCCGCCACAGCCTTAACCGCGAAGGCAAGCTCAAGGTAAAGGCCTCAAAGTTGGTTGCTGGCGCGGCCGAAGCCGTGATCCAGGGTGAATTTGTCTGCGAGCTGCCAGACGGCGCGAAGTTCCTTTGGTAAGGGCAATAGCCGCCGTCGAGGGGCCGAGCTGCCGTTCGGCATCGGCCACCCGGGGCGTCAGCAAAGAAGCGCAACAGAGATCGTGATCGGCGCGATCTCAAGAGATTTGCTGACCGGAGCAGATGAGAACGTGGTTTGCAGCTCGACTTACCCGTTCGGAGTCGACTGCCGCTGACTGGTCGCAAGCCGGAGACGCGAAGAGCCTCGCCATCACAAAGGCCGAGGTGTGGAGCAGCCAAGAAATGAAAGCTCAATTGCGCTCGAGTTGAGCTCCGCGTTGTTACCATTTGGCTAAGCGTCACCGAGTCAACCTAAGGAAGTTACGGCTGGAATGAAGAACGTTTGGATTATATCGGCGATCGTCCTCGCCCTCGCGCTGGCGGCGACGTCTTTCGTCTACGTCGCAAGACAGCATCTCAACGCCGATGCACTCGGAGCCGGACCATCAAGTCCTTGCGTCGGCGACCCTAATGGATGTGAAGATCTTGCTCCATATCCATTTGGCCAGTATGTTTGCAACAGTTACCCGGGGGCGTGCCGACACTAGGGGGGCCGCTTACGCAGAACGTTGTGGTCAGAACGTCGCGAGTGCCGGGCCAGTGCGCCTTGCACTAGGCGGCGCAAGGCGCCATGCTAAACGTTCGCAGGAGTATATATCCCGAGATGGTAGTCAGGCTCACGACATGGGTGATGGAACTCTCTCGGGGAAAACTGCTGGTCGAAGCCGGCCTCATCGCTCCAAGCGGTAAAGGAATAGATTGATCTCATCGTCATGGCAGGAATTGATTGTAAGAC
Source organism: Bradyrhizobium guangdongense (assembly GCF_004114975.1). Classification (NCBI taxonomy): domain Bacteria; kingdom Pseudomonadati; phylum Pseudomonadota; class Alphaproteobacteria; order Hyphomicrobiales; family Nitrobacteraceae; genus Bradyrhizobium; species Bradyrhizobium guangdongense. The sequence continues at coordinate 897,740 of NZ_CP030052.1, read as the reverse complement.
CGCATGTCCGTCTCTGCCGGTGGGGTCGTTCGCCCTACACTGCGTGTCCGAGGTTGCTTAGGTCCGAGCCGAGGCGCCGTGGCGGATTATAGGGAAGCATTTGTTGGAATCGTGTCGCCAAACTGAGAAATGCCGTCGCGATTGCGGAGGCAGGCTGGGAGGGAGGGGTTCGCTTCTTCGGTGAAGTCGATGCTTCGGACGTTAACGTGCGCCGTATTGTATTATAGTGTGGATTCGCCAGCCGGTTTAATCGCATCCACTTCTGTTACGAGGCCGGCCCGACGGGCCATGGCCTTTATCGTCTGATCCAATCGCTCGGCCACGAATGCACGGTGGTGGCGCCATCCACCCTGATCGCCGCGCGACAGAGAGAGCTCGGATCGTCGCCGAGAGTCTGTTGCCCGGTGCTCAGGTGTCCGAGGTGGCGCGCAAGCACGGAGCGACGCGCTGGCAGATCTACGATTGGCGAGGGGGTTGCGACAGCGAGACATGTTGCCGCCGTGCGAAGCGTCGCAGCCGACATTCGCGCCGCTGGTCGTGGAAGGTGCGTTGGAGGAGCGTCAGGTTCCGGCGATCAAGCTTGAGATCGCGATCGGCGATGTCGTGCTGCGGACGGATATGGCCATTGATGCCGAGCAGCTGTCCCGGGTAATCCGTGCGGTGCGAGCGTCACGATGATCGCGGCTGGTGCGGATTTGCAACGCGGCCGATCGACTTCCGCGGCGGCCATGATGGGCTTGCGACGGAGGTGCAGGAGATGCTTCGTCTCGACCCGTTCCTCGGCGCGGCCTTCGTGTTCCGATCGAACCGAGGCCAACGATTGCGGACGGCGTGATGCGGATGTCGCGGGCGATGTTCGCGGCCTTTTTCGAGGGGCTGGATTGGAGGTTAGTCCGTCCGGAAGAAGCACGGCGCCCGCAGGCGGCGGGACAACTGCGGCAGAATGACTCGAAAGCTACTTTGAACGTAGCAGGCGCGGCCGCGATATGCTCGAAATAGCGCATGAGCATCGCGGCGCTGCGCGACGATCCGCGCGATCGAGGCGTACTTATTGTCGATGCTCGTGCCGCCAGGCGAAGGTCGATCTGGATGCGCTGGCCGGAGGGGAGCGTGGCCGTGTCGTGTTTTAGCGCGGCGCAAAGCAGCGACGCGAACACAGTCGGGATCAATACCGCCCTGCCGCAAGGACGATTCGGAATGGACACTCTGATTGACATGAGCACTGGTGGTCATCAAAGCGAATGTCGTGATCTGGGCCGACCTATGGCGTTCATGAAAGCGGGGGATAGTCCAAGCAAAGCGCCCAGAACTTGCTGGGCTTGACTTGACGTTCCAAGTTCGCTCGTTCTAATTTTGTTCTCCTGGGGTCCGATTCTGCCGGTCCGTCCCTTTTCAATGACAACAGCAGCGCCACGATCCGGCCAGGAACCATGCACGAGATCATCTGTCCCCACTGTGACAAGGCCTTCAAGGTTGATGAAGCCGGTTACGCGGACATCCTGAAGCAAGTCCGTGACGCGGATTTCGCTCAGCAGCTCCACGAACGGTTGGAGCTGGCCGAGCGTGACAAGCAGAGCGCCGTTGAATTGGCCAAGGCCCAGGTAAGCAGCGATCTGCAGAAGACCACGGCTGCTAAGGACGCTGAAATCCAGGAATTAAAGTCCAAGCTTGAGGGGAGCGGCGTTGCCCAGAAGCTCGCGGTTGCTGAAGCGCTCAGCGCCGTCGAAAAGGAGCGGGATAGACTCGCGAACGCGCTAGCTGAGTCCGAGCGCGAAAAGAAGGCGGCCTCGGAGCTTGCTGACGCGCTCCTGGCGAGCGAGCAGCACAAGATTGCTACTGCCAAGGAAAGGGAGATCCAGGATCTGAAGGCGAAGGTTCAGGCAGTTGAGCTTGAGAAGAAGCTCGCCGTGACTGAAGCGGTAGGTGCCCTCGAAAAAGAGCGTGATGAGCTGAAAAGCGGCATCAGTCGAGTACAGCTCGAAAAGCAGCTCTCCGAGCAATCGTTGAAGGATAAGTACGAAACCCAGATCAAAGATCGCGACGACGCCATCGAGCGTCTCAAGGATATGAAGGCCCGCCTCTCGACCAAGATGGTGGGCGAGACCCTCGAGCAACACTGCGAGACTGAGTTTAACCGGGTCCGGTCGATGGCTTTTCCGCGCGCTTATTTCGAGAAGGACAACGACGCGCGGACCGGCAGCAAGGGCGATTACATTTTCCGCGACTCGGACGAGGCAGGCACTGAAATCATTTCGATCATGTTCGAGATGAAGAACGAGAGCGATAAGACCGCGACGAAAAGCAAAAACGAAGACTTTCTCAAAGAACTTGACCGGGATCGCATCGAGAAGGGCTGCGAGTACGCTATCTTGGTCTCATTGCTTGAACCGGACAACGAGCTTTACAATGCCGGCATCGTCGACGTCTTCCACCGCTACCCAAAAATGTATGTCATCCGGCCGCAGTTCTTCCTGCCTATGATTACGCTCCTAAGGAACGCGGCAGTCAATTCGCTGAAGTACAAAACCGAGCTTGCGCTCGTGAAAGCGCAGAATGTCGATATAACCCAGTTTGAGAACCAGCTCGAATCGTTCAAAACCGCATTCTCAAAGAACTATGATCTTGCTTCCCGGCACTTTCAGACGGCTCTTACGGAGATCGACAAGTCGATCGATCATCTGCAGAAGACGAAGGATGCCTTGATCGGTGCGGATCGCAACCTGCGTCTTGCCAATGACAAGGCACAGGACGTGACGATTAAGAAGCTAACTCGGGGCAATCCGACAATGGCTGCGAAATTTGCGGAGCTTAAGAGCGCGCCTGCCGAAGCCGCGGAGTGAGGCGGTCGAAGTATTGAGTCTGCGCGTAAAATCGTGTTTTCGAATTCACGATGTCACGGCCTGACTGAAGAAGGCGGGCCGTTAGCCGAAGATATGACCAAAAACAAGGCGACGATTGCCGCAATGGCGGCCGGCGGCGCGGTCGCAATCACATTGTCCTTAACTTGTCGTCCGTTAAGAAGCCGATTGTAGCGATGAGCGGTCGCTGGCGGCCGCGATGAAGGTGGTCAGGATCAGGCACCAAAGAGCCCTCAGCCAGGCGAGGACCCGGCGGAAGTTGTGACCGACGGCGGAGAGGATGACGTTAGCCGCATCGCCGGGGCGGCCTTTGAGGTAGCATCGGCCGAGGTGACCATCGGTCTTCAGGTGTCCGATGATGGGCTCGATGGCGGAGCGGCGGCGCAACTCGCGCTTGATGACACCGAAGACGCCGCGCTTCTGGCCGGAAATGAAGACGCGACGAGGATTTTGCGCGTCATGGCCGCGGTATCCCTTGTCGACATAGGCCCGCTCGATCGCACAGCCGGTGAGTGTCTCGGTGCGGTCGATGACGTCCCGCAAGGTGTGACCGTCGTACGGGTTATCGGGTAGCGCCCTGGCGTGCAGCACGAACAGGCCGCCTGGAGCACGGCGGTTGTTGGTGACGATGGAGGCTTTGACACCGAACTCGTAGGGTGCGGCGGCCTTGCCCTTGCCGATGCACTCGACCTCTGGAGCATGGAAGGAATACAGCTTCCAGCCGCGCTGGCGCTGCTGCTGCGAGCGGATCTGCGAGGCCCTGCCGAGCGGCAGGGCGAAGGCGTTCTCGAGCACGGCCTGACCTTCGATCTTGCGGCGGATATCGCGGATGATCCGGCCCAACCGGCTGCGCAGGATGCGCAACTGCCGCTGATGCCGCTTGAATTGCTTGGCGTGGGCGTAGCGTCCCGCCATCATCGCCGCGGTCTTGGCAATGCGAAGATAGGACTGCCGCAGCTTGACCCCGTGCTTCCTCGCCAGGCGGTTGAGCCCCTTGATTGCCGCGTGCAGCAGCTTGGCATCGGTCGGGAAGGTGATGGCCTTTGGCTGCACCGTGGTGTCGACTGTGACCCGCTTGAGGTCCTGGCTGCGTAACGCGCCGGCCTCGTGCGCCACCCGCAGGCTCTCGGCCAACAGCAGCTCCAGCTTGTCGCCGAGCCGCTTGCGCCAGTGGCTCAGGTCCGAGCGCTCGTGCGGGAAGGCGTGCTGGAAGAACTCTTCGCCGGTGAAGTACTGGAAATACGGGTCGTGGACCCAGCGCTCGCACACCCCCTCATCGGACAGGCCGTAAATGTGCTTGAGCAGCAAGAGCCCGATCATGAAGCGGGTCGCGATGCCCGGCCGACCGTTCTCGCTGTAGAGCGGCGCGATCTCGCCGTCGATCCAGTCCCAGTCGACCTTGCCGGCGAGCTGAACCAGCTCGTGCTTCATGTTGATGATCTGGTCCAGCCTGGCCCGGAACAGATCGCCCGATCCCGTCGCTTTGGGCTTCTTCGGTCGCATCGCCACCTCCGATGCGAGGACGGAATCATGACTGGCGATTCGATGGAATCCTCAAAACGAAATTGCAGGGTTCCGATGCCCGAAGCATCAAAACCCTGCAATCCCAAAACAGGCAACAACGAATAATGCGATCCCAGCTCAGTCGTTTAGCCGCTCTTCACGGACGACTAACTTTTGCGACGAACTGCGCGAGTAGCGGCTTGAGGTGCGTACCCTGGGCGCCCGCAACAACCGACCTACTTGAGCCCTGAGCAGAACCGCTGAATGCGTGCACAGGCATCAAGGAGAACCTCGGTCGAGGTCGCATAAGACAATCGGAAATTCGGCCCCTGGCCGAACGCGGCGCCATGCACGACCGCGGCGCCTTCCTCCTCGAGGAGTGCCGCGGCAAAATCCTCGTCGTTCCGGAGGAACTTACCGGAGCGGGTGCTCCTTCCGATCGCGTCTGCACAGGACGGGTAGACGTAGAAGGCCCCGTCGGGAACCGGGCATTTGAGATGATCCGCCTCGTTCAACAACGACACGACGAGATCGCGCCTCTCCTTGAAGACAGAACGACTCTTGGCAATGTAATCCTGCGGGCCGTTTAGCGCTTCGACAGCCGCCCATTGCGCGATCGAGCAGGCACCCGACGTCTGCTGGCTCTGCAGCTTTTCGAGCTCCTTGATCAGCCTCTCGGGCCCACCCGCGTAACCGATGCGCCAACCGGTCATCGCGTAGGATTTCGAGACGCCATTGACCGTGAGGACTCGGTCGCGGAGAGCCGGCTCGACCTGCGCCATGGTGGTAAAGACAAAATTGCCGTAGGTGAGATGTTCATAGATGTCGTCCGACAGCGTCCATACGTGCGGATGCCGGACCAGCACCTCGGAAAGAGCCTTCAATTCATCGCCGCTGTAGGCGGCACCGGTCGGGTTCGACGGCGAGTTCAGAATCAGCCATTTCGTGCGCGGTGTAATGGCCGCCTCGAGCGCCGCCGCGGTCACCTTGAAACCGTCAGACAGACAAGTTGGCACAAAACTGGCCTGCCGCCAGCAAACAGGACGAGATCCGGATAGCTGACCCAATACGGCGCGGGAATGATGACCTCGTCGCCCTTGTTGAGCGTCGCAAGGAGCGCGTTGAAGATCACGTTTTTGCCACCCGTCCCGACGATGGTTTCGCTCGGCTTGTAGTCGATCCCGTTCTCCCGTTTGAACTTCGCGGCAACTGCCTCCCGCAGCGCCGGCACGCCGGGCGTACCTGGGTACTTGGTCTCGCCCCTATCGATCGCCGCCTTGGCGGCCTCCTTGATGTTGTCCGGCGTATCGAAGTCGGGCTCCCCGACGGAGAGGAAGACGACATCACAGCCGGATTTCTTCAGTTCGCGCGCCTTGCGCGTGACGAAGATAGTGGCGGAGGGTTGAATGCGCTCGAGCGCGTCGGACACGAATGACATCTTGCTTTCCTGGAAAAATCCTTTGATTAGGGCGCTGACGATAGAATCAGCGCCTCTCTTTCGCGTAGCGTTCCTTGGTCGCATCGTTCGGTGGATATAGACCGTCGAGCAATGCTCCCGCCTTCACCTGATCGTAGACCCACTCCTCGAAGCGATCTTTCTCGAAGGCTTCGACCGCAACGGCTTCTGCGATCGCGGCCGGCACGACGACGGCACCGTCGTCGTCCGCAACCACGATGTCGCCGGGAAATATCGTAACGCCGCCGCACGCCACCGCGACCTGCGTGTCGGCACAGAAGAACTCGGACGGCGAGGGCGGCGCGGTGGTGCCGTCCGCCCAGATCGGCCAATTGAGTTTCTTCATGCCGACGAGGTCGCGTATCGCTCCGTCGGTGACAAGACCTGCGATGCCTCGCGTCTGCATCCGAGCGCAGATGATGTCGCCGAACACGCCGGCCGACCGCAGCCCCATCGCATCCACGACCACCACGGCGCCGGCGGGAATCTTCTCCATGACCGTGCGCGGCGACGTGGGGCCGGCTACGGCCATGGTCGTCGTGATATCTTCGCGCGCCGGCACAAAACGCATCGTGTAGGCCGGCCCCGCGATGCGCTTCTGCCCTTCCACCAGCGCCCGCGGTCCGCGCAGCGAGACACGGGCGAAGCCCTTCTGCCGAAGGACAGTCGAGACGGTCGCGACGGCCGTCTTTTCGAGGGTTAGCAGGGCCTCAGTCGAAATATTCGTCATCGCCGCTCTCTTTCGATCATGAAGCTTCGCGGTCGCGGTGGCCGTAAAGACGAGCGGCCGCTTCCTGCGACAGACGTCCTTCGAAGACGTCCCTCTCGATCAACGCCGCCGGTCGTTCCTTCGGGTTGCCGAGACCACCACCGCCGGGCGTATGGATCACCAGCCGGTCGCCCGCCTCGATCGTCTGAAGCCCCTTGCCGGCGATCGGCCGTCCGGACGCGAGGCCGACATAGCCCGCCCCGCCGTTCTCGCCGCCCAGGCGTCCTCGCGCCGGATTCTTGACGCGCTCGAAGGCGGCGCTGAGCCGGAACGCGGTGCCGTCGGCGTTCTCGACCTCGATGATTTGGCCGAGACCACCGCGCGTGCGCCCCGGACCGCCGCTGTCTATGCGGAGCTCCTTGCGCCAGAACACGAAGGGGATCTGCGTTTCCGCGATCTCGATTGGCATGCACTGGATGCCCGTTGGGAACGCTGTCGCCGACAAGCCGTCCTTTGTGAAGCGGGCTCCCATACCGCCGCTGGTGGTAACCGTCAACGAGTAGTTGCGCCCCTTGCGCTCTCCGACTGTGAAGGTCCCGCGCAGTGCGATATTCCACATGCACGAACTGCCCTCGGCGGGGATGCGCTCCGGCAGGATTTGCAAGAGGCAGCCAAACACCAGATCCGGCAGCATCTGGCCGATCACGTGCCGCGCTCCGACGGGCGAGGGCTTCCTGGCGTTGACGATGCAACCCTCCGGCGCGAGGACCTTCAACAGGGACAGAGATCCGGCATTGTTGGGAATGTCGTCAGCGATGGCGCAACTGATGGCGAAGGACGTGTAGGCGGTCGCGTAAGTCAAGGGAACGTTGATGCCCTTAATCACCGCGGGGGCGCTGCCGGCAAAGTCGACAACGATGCCGTCCTCGTTAATCGTCAGTGCGGCCCGGAGCGTCAGCGGCTCGTTGTAGCCGTCGACGATCATCTCGTTTCTCCAAGTTCCCTTCGGAAGCGACACGATCTCCTTAAGCACCGCTTGGCGGGAGCGCTCGAGAATGAAGTCGGCGAGCTCCGAAAGATCATCGAGGCGAAACTCTGTCATTGTCTCTTGAAGCCGCCTGACGCCGACATCGTTGCACGCCGCGAGCGAGTAGGTATCCCCGATGGTGTCGACCGGAAGCCGCGTGTTAGCTTCGATCACCGCCATGAGCGTCTCGTTGACCGTGCCGGCGTCGATTAGCTTGATCAACGGAATGTAGAGACCTTCCGCAAATACGTCCGGAGCTTCAGTCCCCGCGCCCAGCCCGCCAATGTCCATGAGATGGCTGGTGCAGGCGAACAGAGCGACACACTTGTCTTTGTGGAAGCAAGGCGTGACAACGACGAAGTCGTTGAGGTGGCCGGTTCCGAGCCACGGGTCGTTGGTGATATAGGCGTCGCCCGGCTTCATCGTTGTGGTCGGAAAGCGACCCAGAAAGTGTTTCACGGACTCTGCCATCGTGTTCACGTGGCCCGGCGTGCCGGTCACGGCCTGCGCCAACATCCGGCCGTAAAGGTCGAATACGCCGACCGAGACGTCGCCGCAGGCGCGGACTAGTGGACTGAAGGCGGTGCGGATCAGAATCTGCGCCTGCTCCTCAACGAGGGCCAGCAGACGATTCCAGAGGACTTGATGGTGGATCGCGGAATTTAGATTTCGGGTTTCGACCGCCTGTTCCGAGGCGGCGATCCGCTGCATGACGATGCTGCCGTCCCCGTCGATGGAGGCGGAGAAGCGTGATGTGATGAAGGTCGTGGTCTCGTCCTCCACGATGAGTGCCGGGCCGCGGATGGTCAATCCATTTGCCATCTGCGAACGATTGTAGGCGGGGACAACGATGGACTTCGAGGCCGTGCCATCAAAGACCTCGCGCACGCCTGCATCCGATGGCTCGCCGATGTTCCAAATGAGAGCTGTCGGTTCGACGGATTTGCGCGTCGTCGAGACAGTCACCGACCAGCTCAGGACCTCGATGGCAGCGCCCGGAATGAACCGGGTGAAGAGGCGTCCGTAGAGATCCTCAAACCATTCGCGCAGCACGGTGCCCGTCAGAGGCTTGGACCGGTCCGGCAGGACAACCGAGATTTCATGACCCTGGCCCACGTAGCGCATGTGCGCCACGCAACGCTCGACGAGCTCTGCGCCCTCGGTCTTCACCAGGGCGATGGTGTCGGCCGCCAAGGCGTCGAGAAAAGCGCCGATCTCGGCTGGATCGACGGAAGCGAGATTGACGTGCTTGCTCCGGATCAGTTCAAAGGAGATCGGCGCCTCTAGGAATCCGACCGCCGAGCCGACGCCCGCGTTGCGCGGCACGACCACCTTGCGGATGCCGACCTTCTCGGCAACCCAAGCGGCGTGCAGTGGGGCCGCACCGCCGAATGCGATCATCGTATAGTCGGCGATGGGCTCGCCGCGTTCGGCTGCGTGCACGCGGACCGCGCTCGCCATGCTTTCGCACACGGTCTCGGTGATGGCGAAGGCCGCCGTTTTGCTCGAAAGGCCGAGCTTCTTGCCAACGGCGGCGTCGAGCGCACGGGAGGCTGCCTGCGGATCGAGTTGAACTCGTCCGCCCGCGAACGCGCCGGGATCCAAGAGCCCTAGCGCGAGGTCGGCGTCGGTCACTGTCGCCCCGGACCCACCACCCGGGTAACAGGCCGGCCCCGGCTGCGAGCCCGCGCTCTGCGGACCGACGGTGACCCTGCGGAGCCGGTCGACGCCTGCGATGGATCCGCCGCCCGCTCCGATCTCGACGAGCTCGACGGCTGGGATCCGCAGCGGCAGCCCGCTGCCCTTCATAAAGCGGTGCGTCCGGTCGACCTCGAACGAGTTGGCGGTGACCGGCTCGCCGTCCTGAATTAGGCAGACCTTTGCGGTCGTACCGCCCATATCGAAAGAGACGACCCGCTTGTCCCCAAGCCTGCGGGCGCGCTGTGCGGCGTAGATCGCTCCGCCCGCGGGGCCGGACTCGACCAGCCGGATCGGATAGCGTTTGGCGGTCTCGATGGAAGTCAGACCGCCTCCGGACGTCACTAGGAAAAGCCGACCGGTGAAGCCCGCTGCCGTGAGCGCCGCCTCCATCCTTTCAAGATAGCCGTTGATGAGCGGCTTCACGTAGGCGTTGGCGGCCGCTGTTGACGTGCGTTCGTACTCCCGGATTTCCGGGCAGACGTCGGACGACATTGTGATCGACAGGTCGGGCATCTGCCCGGCGAGGAAGCGCGCGGCCTTCCGTTCATGCTCCGAATTCGCATATGAATGCAGGAAAGCGATCGCCACGCTCTCGACAAGGCTTTTCCTGAGTTTGTTGACGATTTCGGCGAGCTCCGCGAGATCCAGTTCGAGCTTGACGTCGCCCTTTGCGTCGATGCGCTCGGCCACGGTGTAGCGGCGCTCTCTGGGTATCAGCGGCAGAGGCTTGGTTAGTTGCAGATCGTACTGGTCGTAACGCCCCTCACTGCCGACTTCCAACACGTCGCGGAAGCCAGCGGTCGCGATTAGTGCCGTCTTCGCGCCTTTACGTTCGAGCACCGCGTTCGTCGCAAGCGTCGTGCCATGGATGAAGACGTCGACTTTCGAGAAGTCGAGGTTGACCGTCGCGAGAAGCTGCTTCGCGCCGTTCATCAACCCGACCTCGGGCTGCGCAACCGTAGTGAGGACCTTGCGGGTGACCCTGCCGAAGGGGCCATCGAGCACCACGTCGGTGAACGTGCCGCCGATGTCAATGGCAAGGCGGGTTTCGATCTTCTTGGTCAAGGAATGTCTCCGACAGATCCGGTGCTCATATGAGAAGCGACTTCAATGATTCCGCTTTCCGTCCGCACAATCCGACGAAGCGGTCGAATTCGTCATTGGTCAGCGTAGGCGATTTTTTGCAGTTGAGATTAAGCGTTCCGAAGATCGAGCCGTCGTGCCGATACAAAGGGAACGCAACTGTGCGCCATCCCATGACGAACTCGTCTTCCATCACGCTGTAGCCGCGTTTGCGCGCGGCCATGATCTCGGACTTGATGACTGCTTTATCGGTCTGCGTCGCCTCTGTCTGTGCGACCGGCTTCAGTTTCGCCAAGTAGGAGGTGAGCTCGTTTTCGGTCTTCTGGCCCAGCAGCACGCGACCGGCCGCGGTGCAGTAGGCGGGAAACCGCGTGCCCACCCCTAGCGATCGCGACATCAGTTGTTCGGGCATCGTGTAGGCGACGACGAGCACCTCTGCGCCGTCGAGGACGCCGACCAGACAGGATTGTCCTGTGATCCGCGAGAGCTCTTCACAGGCAGGCTGCAGCACCTGGGCGTGACCGCCGCTCGCAAGGTAGGACGTCGCAAAACGGACGACCTTTGGCGTCAGCCTGAAAGTACGACCCGAAGTCTCTGCATAGCCAAGCGTGGTCAGGGTGTGCAGGATCCTGCGGACGCTCGGCTTGGGAAGATCCGTCGCCCTTGCCAGATCGCTGATAGTCGGAGGCTCGCGATGATTGCCAAGTGTCTCGATGACGCTCAGGCTGCGCGATAGCACTTCGAGGAAATCGGGCCCGCGGCCCGCTGCCTGACGTCTTTCGGTGTCTTCGGCTCGCAACTTCGTCATATTGCATTCTCCGCGGCTGGACGGAAGCCCCGGGTCTCTGCCGCGTCGGCTACGACGATCTGCGGCGTGCAGTGATTCGGCAGGTGCCTGCATGGGTCGAAGCTGACGTCTGACAACCAGCCAAAGTCCATTTTGCGCTCGTGGCGTTCTACGAGATTACGGAGTTCACTCCTGGCGGGTTGTTGAGTTTCAGTTAATAACCAGGCCAAGCCGCGAGACAAGACTTGTCCATGCTTCTTGCGTCGCGGCGACCTCGGAGGCGGCATCACGACCAACGCTTGGCTTGCCGACGACGAAATTCTGCTTCATGATATTTTGCATCGCGCTGGTTGAAACGATCTTGGTAAAAGTCTTCTCGAGGATATCCGTTATCTCCGCGGGAAGCTTTGCCGGACCAAACAGGCCAATGAAGCCGCCTCGCCAATCGAATTCGGCAGGATAGCCCAGGTTCTTAAATGTCGGAATGTTTGCAAAGCCGTCGACTTCATCGGGCGATAGCATCGCCAAAGCTTTGACCGTACGGGCCTCGATTTGAGGCGCTATCGTGCTCATCGTGCCCATTGCGCAGGCCACTTGGTTACTCAACAGATCGTTGAGCATCGGCGCTTCGCCCTTGTAGGGCACATGAACCATCTCGAGCTTGTTATAGTCGGAAAATAGCTGCTGAAAAGCATGGCTCGTGGTGCCGGCGCCAAAAGTGCCGTATGCAAGTCTTTTGCCGCGAGCGTAGGCGACAAATTCTTCCATCGTGTTGGCGGGAGACAGGGCGGGGACCACGAGTGGCATCACGGTCCGGCCGAGCGAGCCGATCGTCGTGAAATCGTCCACCGCATCATAGAGTTTCTGGGCGGCAACGGCCGGCGCCTGTACAAGGCTCGACGAATTGAAGAGCAAGGTGTGGCCATCAGGGTTAGCGCGCGCGACCTCTAAAGAGCCAATCATGCCCCCAGCTCCCGCGCGGTTATCCACGATCACCGTCTGGCCAAGCTCGGTCGAAAGGGTTTGTCCTAGCGACCGAGACAGCACGTCGACAACGCCGCCGGCAGGGAATGGGCAGACCAACCTTATCGTTCTGGTCGGATAACTGGCAGACCGGGCAAAAGGCGCATTGGCCATGACGGCCGTCCCAATAACGCCGACGTGGAATAACCGTCGCGTAATCATGCTGTCTCCGCTCGTACGTTCAGCGTACATTTGTACGTAGTGGAGCACAGATTGCACGAGATCGTCAAACTCTAAAAACGTCGTCCCGTGCCCGCCCTGGTATGCCGACGTCGCCCGAGAATAGAATCTCGGAATCCATTTCCAGGATGAAGAGGCTGAGCGAAGTATCGAGATTACGCACAGTCCTCGCGCGCATGCCGACCTCCGCGCTGTTGGTAGGAGCGGCGATAGCGCAGCTTCTTCGCCGGTCGCTCAGATGCCGACACGATCTCGCTACAATTCCGGGATGCTGACGGAGAGGTTTGCGATGCGCCAGTCGCGTGCGGCCGGCGACAAGCTGTTCGTCGACTGCGCTGGCGACCGCGGGGGTGATCGAGGGATTCGCCGGCGAACGGCGCACCGCGCCGACATCGCGAAAGCGATCAACTTGCTGCTGAACCGGTGGGCCGCGTTCACCCGCTTCCCTCACCAACAACGCTGCTGAACAGCGCGAGGGTGTCGGCCGGCAGATGAAACTCGACCTTCGCCGGCTCAGACGCCGGTAATCACCGTGCTAGAGGGCGTCTACACGATCATCGAACCTGCAAGATGACCGATGATGATCCCAAAGCGTGGCTCTCGGACGTCCTGCGCGGCTACTTGTGCGTCCAGCCAACAGAGTCGCCGACCAGCTGCTGTGGAATTGAAGGCCTCTCAGCAAGCCATCGTCGCTCCCTGACGAGCGTTACCTGCGCTATCTGGGGTCTTCTGGATGCGCACAGAAAAATCACAGCAACGACGCATCAAAGAGCGGCCCCAGCGGAGCTTTCGATATCCGCCGATGCTTGCCTGAAGGCGCTCGCACGCTCTTTTTCTTAGATTTGCGACGTCTCCTTCAATGGCTTCGTCATCGGGAAGTTCAGTTCCGATAGCTTAAAAGGCCAAGATGAGTAGTTGTAGCAGAGCCACGTCTGAAATCCGCGGGCGAGATCGCATCATGAGCTCAGACCCGATAGCGTTGACACATCGCCAAATGATAGTATTATGCACTACTACCATCATCTTTGTGGAGCCTTTCGATGACCTCTGTGTCGACCCCCCAGCAATCTGAGGCCCTCATCGGCCTAACGATGCGTTTCGCTGAGCACGTTGCTTTGCTCAAGTTCGAGGAAATTCCCGCTGACGTCAGCAACAAGGCGAAGCTGATCCTGCGCGATGGCGTTGGTAATGAAATTGCTGCATCCGCTATCAGCGAGCCAGCAAATAAAGTCATCGAGCTTGTCAAAGAGTGGGCCGGCACGCCGCAGAGCACCATCATTGGCCATGGCATGAAAGTGCCGACGCCCAATGCTGCGCTCGTTAATGCGATGATGGGGCACGGAATCGAGCTGGACGACGCGCATGGCTCTGGATTGATAAAGGCCGGTTCCGTTCTCGTTCCGGCAGCCTTTGCAATTTCGGAACTGTCGGGCGCTTCAGGTAAAGACGTCCTCACGGCGGTTGTTGCAGGCTATGACGTGGCAATCCGAATCGCGAAAGCGATCAATCCCGGTCACCGCCAGCGCGGTTATCACACGACTGGAACCGTTTCAGCCATCGGTGCTGCTGCTATGTGCGCGAAGCTTCTGGGCTGCAATGCTGAACAGATCGCCTGGGCCATCGGATTGGCTTGCATGCAGTCGGCGGGCATTCAGTCATATCTCGACGATCCTTGCATGGCAAAACCCTTTAGCCCCGGTAAGTCCGCCTTTAACGGCGTTCTCGCGGCGATCATGGCGAGCCGCGGCTTCAGCGGTCCTAAGAAAGTGCTAGAGTCGCGCGAGGGCTTCTTGAATGCCTTCACGGACAGTGTCCGCCTCGACGACTTGCAAGACAACCTCGGCAAGCATTTCGCGATCATGGAAGTCGGATTCAAGCCACATGCGGCGTGCCGATATGCCCACGGCCCGATCGACCTCGCGCAGGATGCGTTCGCGCTCGACGGCGTGCGTCTCGACAATGTCGATCGTGTTACCGTTCATATGAGCGAGCTTGCGATTCGTCAGGCGTCAAAGCCAAAAGTTACCAACCTCAATGCGGCGATGGGCAGCACGCAATTTAGCATCGCGCTGGCGTTGGCCTCCGGAAAGAATGGCCTGAAGGAATATTGGGACGGCTACAAGCAGGCGGCTGTCCACGAGGGCATGGGGAAGATCGAGTTGCAGAAGGAGGCGGCCTATGGACTGGGCGGACGTCAGGCTCAGATCGACATCGCGCTGAAGAACGGCAAAGTCGTGACTCGCAGCTCCCTCGAGCCGAAGGGTGAACCGTCCAATCCTCTCACCTCCGACGAGCTGGAAGCGAAGTTCTTGGCGATGACGACTATGGTGATCGAAGAGAAGCAAGCACGTCGAATCAGCGACCTCATGATGTCGCTCGAAAAGCAACCCAAGGCCGATGTCGTTCCTCAAGCTGCCGTGGTGGATAATGGGCCGTCGCTTCGAGCAGCATAACGCAAACGTCGATCCGGTCATGCCGTCCGCAATGAATGCGGGCGGCGGAGATCAAATCCCGATCCGCTGCACATTTATGCGCGGGGGATCCAGTCGGGGGGGCGTGTTCCTGGACGACGATCTGCCGCAGGATGAAGTCCAACGGGCTGCCGTCCTGCTCGCGGCGTATGGATCGCCGGACGACCGCCAGATCGATGGTATCGGTGGCGCAGATCCACTGACCAGCAAGGCCGCCGTCGTGAAGTTGTCGTCGCGCCCGGATGCCGAGATCGAGTATACATTCTACCAAGTCGGCATTGATAATCCTTCGGTTTCGACAGGTGGCAACTGCGGTAACATGCTTGCCGCGGTCGGGCCGTTCGCTATCCGTCGCGGTTTGATCGATGCGGTCGAGCCAGAAACGATTGTGCGGATATATAACACCAATACTCGGCAGGTCGTGGTATCCCGCATTCCGGTTCGCGATGGTGAGCCGCTGTCAGACGGCGACTGCGCAATCGCCGGTGTGCCCGATACGGGGGCGCCGATCCGTTTAGATTTCGGCAATTGTGCCGGCGCCGTATCAGGCAAGCTATTGCCCACGGGGCGCGCTCGCGAAGCTATATCGATCGATGGCAAGACCATTGAAGTGTCACTGATCGACGCGGCCACACCATTCGTTTTTGTCAACGCGGTCGATGTCGGGGCAGTCGGCACCGAGTCGCCGGACGCGCTACGCATCAACGAAATGCTAATGTCCCGCTTGGAGCAGGTTAGGGGATGGGCGGCTGTTAAACTCGGTCTGGTGACAGATCAAGCCGAGGCCCGCACCAAAAGCCCAAACATTCCGCGTGTAATAATGGTCTCGCCGCCGAGGTCCTATTCGGCTATTGGTGGCCATGAGGTCGCGGCATCGGACATCGATATCTGCGTTCGGCAGCTCGCCATGCAGCGCCCCCACAAGGCGCTCGCCGTCACCGGTGCGGTGTGTACCGCAGTGGCCTGCTCGGTCCCGAACTCGGTAGTTGCGGCAGCCATCGGCAAGCCGTTGCAGAACGTCCGACTTGGCCATCCGAGCGGCGTGCTGCGAGTAGCCTCGAGTATCGCTCAGGGAGCAAGTGGCCCGATCATCGAGAGCGCGCAAATCGAGCGTACGGCACGGATCATTATGGATGGGGCCGTGTATATTCGCCGACGGAAGTTTGAGGAGCTGGCCGCTGCTCTGGCCAGAAAGATAGCTTGATGAGTGAGATGCAATCGCACGACGATGGCTTTGTTCCCCCCGCGCGCCAGGGGAAACCCCGCAAGCGAGGGATGACAGCGGTTATCGACTACGGTCCGGACGGCTTCGGTTGGACGGGAGAGCGAGGCGTGGCCGATCTGCTTGATTGCGCGGCCGAGTATATCGACTTCGCCAAGATCTATGCGATGAACGCACTGCTTTTGCCAAAACCGGTCGTGCAGCGGATCGTCAAACTGTACCGCGACTCGGGAGTGAACTGCTATTCAGGCGGCATTCTGTTCGAATATGCTTATCAGCGCAACGAAATCGATCGCTTCAGTAGTCATCTGTGTTCGATCGGCTTCACTTCTCTGGAGATTTCGGAAAATTACATCACGCTGAACGACAACGAGCGTCTTTCGTTCATCGAGCGCTTTCAGCGCCTTGGGCTTTCGGTTATCTACGAATTTGGGCGTAAGAACCCCGAGCAGCCGATGCGGATGGAAGAACTTGAAGGTCTCGTCACTTCGTTAACCAATCGAGGCGTCGACCATATTATCGTGGAGCAGTCCGAGATAGACATGGCTGCAAAAAGCGCGCCCGATCTGCTCAAGGCGCTGGCGGCCGCGCCTTGGTTCGAACGAATTTTGATTGAGGCTGATCCGTACCGCTACCCAAAACAACATGTCGGCCTGCTGCAGGATTTCGGCCCGGATGTCAATCTTGCCAATATCGCGCCCGGGCAGGCCCTGAGACTGGAGGGTTTGCGTCGCGGGATAGGTCGCGCTGTCAATTATTCCATTCTCGCCGAGTGATACGCTTAAGTCACAGCATCACTGCGAACAAAGTTCAGCGACGGCAAATGCGGCGCGCAGGAAATTGACGTTGTTTGCAACGTAGGGCCGAGTCCTCGGCGCATGAAGGTGGCGACGTGCTCTATCGTCGCCGCCATTCCGTGCTCCACGCTTGAATGCGTTAGGCTTAGTCGCCAGCTCGGCAGATCGCGCTGTGGTTATCTCCTTGCCAGCCAGGCTGTAGATCGTGTTATTGTCGGGTTTGGCCTCTCGCAGCATGCCGTCCACGATCTGACGTACGCACTCGGAATCTGCGGCGGCCAGCCGGTTTGACTGCGCGCGCAATGGGTGGCGGTCAGCTGCGGAACTTTTGCGAGTTCGTCCCCGTTTGCCAGATAGTGTGCTGGCCGTACTAGTGTCTCTGCACAATTATTATGACTCTTTGGAAGTGTCGGGATAGGCGCGGCCCATTTTGGCGCGGGCCCTGTCTGTCGTGAACATCCATTTGATGCGGGAGCGTGCGGCATTCCTCTGGCGTTCCCAAATGGCGATTTCGCGGCGCAGCCGCTTGGGGTCATCGATCCTGCGATCGAGGCACTGTCCCCGCAAGACGCCGATCTCGATCTCGACCATGTTGAGCCAGCTTGCGCGTTTGGGGGTGTAGTGGAACTCGAGCCGCCGCAAGATCCGTCGGGCTTCGGCAGGCGGGAACGCCTGATAGAGGGCGCCGGCAGAATGAGTCGATAGATTGTCCTGGACGACCCGGATGGTCTCGGCGTCGGATAATGGATGTCGACGAGCTCGCGCATGCATTGGGCGTAGTCTTCTGCCGCGCGCCGCTCGGTGACTTTGACCTTGCGCCAGGGACGATGCACGTCAAGCAGGACGAAGAGACTGACCGTACCGTTGCGACGATACTCGTAATCGTAACGTTTGAGCCGCCCGGGCTCGGCCGGGATTGGCTAGCGCGCCTCGCCGATGAGCTGCACCGGGCTTTCATCGAAGCACACCACCGGCCGCTCGGGATTGGACGGCTTGGCGTAAAGATCCAGCACGTCCTCCATGCGGGCGACGTATTCGCCATCGATCTGCGGAATGCACCACATGTCCTTGCGCCAGGGTTTGAGGTCATTTTCGACCAGGCGCCGCCGAACCGTCTCGTGCGACAGGCTCTTGTGCTCGGTGAGCTTGACCAGCGCACCTGCCAGCAGCTTGAGCGTCCAGCGGGCACGGCCCTCCGGCGGACCGGCACAGGCGGTGGCCACCAGCAAGGCTTCTTCCTTGCCCGTGAGTTTGCGCTCCGCCCCGGGACGCGGCTCTTCGCTCAGCGCCCGCTCCAGATTGCGTTCCACGAAGCGTCGCTTAGTCCGGTACACGGTCGAGCCGCCCACGCCGACACTTCTGGCGATCTCCTCGTCGCCGACCCCGGCATCGGCAGCCAGCAAAATCTGCGCTCGCTTGAGCTTGCGGGACGCATGCTTGCCGCCGCTGAGCAGGGTCTTGAGTTCGGTGCGCTCGACTTGGCTGAGTTTCCTTGATCGAGGCACGCACGTACAACTGAATCGGATGGCCGGCGTGAGTCCTTCGGCAAAAACCTTCACGCCCAAACAGGGGCAATACCTTGCCTTCATCCACCTCTATACGCGGCTGCACCGCAGGGCCCCGGCGGAAACCGACATGCAAGAGTATTTTCGCGTCAGCCCGCCTTCGGTTCACCAGATGGTGCTGACTCTGGAACGAGCTGGCCTAATCAGACGGCAGCCAAGGATACCCCGCAGCATCGAGGTCCTCGTTGATCCCAAGAGCCTGCCGGAGCTAATCTGACCGCCGGACGCGCAACACGTCAAAATCACTGTGCAGAGCCACTAGACCTTCCGGCTTTTTGGCTTCTCGTCGCAATGAGACGCGCTTGATCTGCGAGATTTGAAGCGCAACATTCTGAACTCGTCGACATGGCGGGAGATGTAAAGCAATTTGGAAACCAGGACCAGCAACCAGCGTTTGATATCATGTGAGATCTCGATCATGCTTTGATCTGCGACGAATGGCGCAAGACGCTCTTAGAAGCCAGCTGCGCTCTGAGTTAGCTCAGCAAAAATTGTATCGTACGCTTCACATGACCAACCGAAGTTGCTTTCCGTTTTAACAATGGGAATGCCGATGGGAGCATATGCATTGTGCTGGCGCTTACTCACGCTGCCGTCAAGGGACAGGGCGAGGTCAGCGGTACCGCACTTTGGCCGATAGCCCGCGGCCCTCCCATGGCCGAAGCGGTTCGGTTTCTTTGCCAGGATATACGACAATGCAATAGGGCGCATGCACTAGACACCTTCGAGGTTTCGGCAACCCCCTTCCGCATTGATAATGATGCGAGCAGAGCCAGAAGCAGGATCGCCCGCTTGCTCAACGCTCCTGTCGCTTCGCTGGCTGCGCAAGCACCCTTACAGATCCTGACCGCACTGATCGCCGACGTCTGCCTGTCCGGTTACACGGAAAGGAAGGACCTGCGCTTGCCGAGGACCGCACCAACCTGTCCGAGCCGGACTCAAAGCTGCACCAGCGATTTTAGGCAATCCACGACTACTCGGATTCGGAGTTCGTGAGGAGAACGTCGCGCCTTTCATGCCATAACGCCGGAGGACATTCAGCGGCGTCTATGCCAACGCGATGAAGGAAACCCACTGACCTTCCTACACCAACTAAGCGGCGCTGCTGTCGAGGTCGAACTTCACGACGGGAGCTCGCCGAACGTCGAACCGACACCTTCATCAACCTCGAGCTCAAGACGGTGGAGAATCCTGCTACTTCTCTGAATTGCAAGTCCAGGGCCAAGCCAATAGAGCAAATCTTCCTGGTATTTCCACGGCTTCCGCAACTTAAGCCGGACCAGGAGGCGGCGCAATCGCGCTTTGGCAGGTTTGTGAGCTTGCGGACCGGGTCGACGCCAGGATCGTGCTGTGGACCACGGGCGCGAACGTCTACCCCTACTATAAGCATCCGGCCTTATGCAGCTGCACCATATGCCCTATGACCCAAGCATGGCGTATTTCCGCCGCGAGCCGATCGCGGCGGATGACAGGATGGTGGATCTGGGTGGCAGAAAGTCAAAAAGGCGCATCCATTCGGCAACCGGTAATCCTAATCGACTCAGCAGTCTTAGCTCTGGTCAGCCTCGAGACGATCCGAGTTCGCGACTTGCTCATGATGGTGCGACGCATCTTCCAGCACGTATCGTGGTAGGGAGCTTTCATATCCTCGTGAACGCAGCGGACACTGTTCAGTTACACACCGCGCTGTCGCCGCAGAAGAAGAGAGCAAAACGGTCCCGTTCTAGGCCGCGCTCTTCTTGATCGATATCGATCATTGTAGCCGATGCTGCAAAGGGGACGTTGAGCTTCCGACCTATGTCGTAATGCTTCGACCGCTAAGGGGACGCAAATCGATCGTCCGCCCTTTCTCAATCATTTCCTCCCGCCTGATTTTCTCAACCCCCCATTGGCATGGGGCTTGCTGTCTCGGCATTGCGATCTGATCTTGATACGGAGCGCCTCAAACATGAGCCACGATACGTCAATAAAGCTATCCGAGCGCGAAAAACAATGCCTGCAGTTCGCGGCAGAAGGGAGATCGTCTTGGGCAATTGGGAGGGAACTGAAGATCAGCGAGAATACGGTCAATTATCATAAGAACGCCCTGCGAAAGCTTGCTACGAGGACCCGCGTCCAGGGTATCATCAAGGCGATACGCCTCAAGCTGATCCCAGATCCGTCGCAGGAAACGCGACGAGGATAAGGACTAGCGCGACGTCGAGCTTTTGCGACGTCCTCAAGTCCCGGGAATGTGAACCTCCTCCGATCCCCTGAGGCACGTTGCTCGCCAATGAGCCAAGCTTCGTCGCCCGGGAGATGCTGCTGACCCTTATCCCAAATCCGCTGAGGAGGGCCGTCGGCGGTGCGGACACGGAGAGCAGCAAAGCGGGCTGTCAGCCGACCTTTGGTCCCGCTGCGCCAGCTCACGGCTTTCCATTTGGCGCTGGCCAGCATTTGTTCTGCGCCAATCGACAAGATATCAGGCACGTGGTGCTTTCGTGGTTTCCCGCGGGCTTTGGTAATCGGCCAAATGAGCTTCACATCGACCGGGTACACTTTCAGGTGCCGAGGGATTCCGACAGCCCAGACCAGCCCGCGCTCTGTTAGCCCTAGTCGAAACGGTACGCTGAGACCGTATCCTGCACCGCCAGCACATATCCAAAGCGCACGTTGGCTGCTATCGCGCGGTCAATCTCGGCCAAAGCAATCTCCGGCTTGGACCGTGGCGTTCGATGTTCGACTGGCACGCGAGCGCGCTTCAAACGAGATACGTCGCTTGTCCAACTGTCAGGCAGAAAGAGACGTAACGCGACCATCACGGGCACTTCGCCGCTCGCAAGCGTCAAAGACACCAGTGTCTGGCAATTTGCCGTTTTACCGAGTGCCGAGGCGTATTGAGCCCCAACACCGACCGAGCGCTCACCCTTCTTGGGAAGTGAGGTGTCATCAATAACCAGCACCGCAGCCCTGCCGCCGACAAGTCGATCCGCCTGGTTGAGCAACTCTGTCCCCAGCGGCGTCGCGTCCCAGACACCGTCCGCAATGAAATGGTGCAACTGGTCGTAGGTGCTGGTGGCAAGGCGTTCCGCCATCGGCTGAACGCTCTTACGATCGCCGGGACCGATCAATCCCGCAACATACAGAGGACACATCCGCTGCCGGGTCTTATGACCCAGCCGGTCCAAGAACGGCATCAACCAGCGTTCGAGTTCGTCTTCCCATCCTGGCATGGTCAGCCCTCCAAGAGCCGACCACCCATGAATCATTGAAAAATTGATTCGGGAATCTTGAGGGTTCTGTGAGGTCGCGTGGCAGGCGCGAGCCGCGCGCTCGGTCGTGGGTGCGACCTCATAGAAGCCGGATTGAACGAAGCTGCGGAGTTGTGGGCGCTATGGGAATAGTGCAGCGGGTGCGGCTGCGGGGAAGGCGCGCCTGTGGTCGCCGGGCGTCGGCGAGACGTTCATCGGATGTGAGCGGCCGGATTGATCGGGCCAAGGGCGCGATCCAGCGAGCGATTTGCTGCGCTGGGATGCGTGGCCGAACGATTGGCCGGGTGTTCGGAGACGAGTGCGGCCACGGCGACTTCGGACGTTGCCACCGCGAAGGTGATCACAGAAGAGGTGGATGGTGCAGGCGCTGGTCATGACGTATCACAACGAAACGGATGGTCGTGGGCACGGGCTCGCGGGACGACATCGACGCGGCGCATGGTGCCGCCGCAATGCGGGCAGACGGGGATCTGACATGTGGTGAGGGGATCGTCGCCGGCTTCTTGATCAGTCGGCGCGTTGCGGACAGCAAGGAGTTGACGGCAGAGAGCGATTTTATCGTTGCGTCCGCCATTGGCGAGGAAGCCATAGTGGCGGATGCGATGGAAGCCGTCCGGCAGGGTGTGTAGCAGAAAGCGCCGAATGAACTCATCGGCATCAAGCGTCATCACTTTGGCTTTACGATTCTGCCGATAGTCCTTCCAGGGAAAGCTCACCTTGCCGTCGGCAAGCGAGATCAGCCGACTGTTGGCGATGGCGACGCGGTGCGTATAGCGGCCGAGATAAGCCAGCACCTGTTCGGGCCCGCCAAATGGTGGCTTGGCATAGACGACCCAGTCGGTCCGTCGAAGTTGATTAAGGCGCGCGGCGAATGCAGCGGGATCGGTGAGATGGGCGAGAGCGCCAAAGAAGCTCAGCTGGCCAGCCGCGTAGGCAGCTTGCAGCTCTTGCAGAAACAGGCGGCGGAACAGCCGGGAGAGGACGCGCACTGGCAGGAAGAAGCCGGGCCGGCAAGCGACCCAGCGTGTGCCGTCGAGCGAGGGTCCACCGCCCGGCACGACGCAGTGGATATGCGGATGGTGTTGCAGGGTCTGGCCCCAGGTATGGAGGACGGCAGTCACGCCGAGCTGAGCGCCGAGATGCTTGGGGTCGGCTGCGATGGTGGTGAGCGTTTCGGCTGCGCAGCGGAACAGGATGGCATAGACGACGGCCTTGTTCTGGAAGGCGATCCCTCCGGCGAGGGCCGGCATGGTGAAGACGACGTGGAAATACGGTACGGGAAGGAGTTCAGCTTGCCGTTCGGCGAGCCATTGCGCGCGCGCCGCGCCCTGGCACTTCGGGCAATGCCGATTGCGGCAGGAGTTGTAGGCAATGCGTGTGGCGCCGCAGTCATCGCACTGCTCGACGTGGCCGCCGAGCACAGCCGTCCGGCATGCCGTGATCGCGCCCATGACGCGCCGCTCGACGCGGCCCAGATGCTCGGCACGGGCTTGTCGAAACACTTCGCCGTGGCGGCGGAAGATATCCGCCACTTCCAGAACCGGAGCCATGGCGCCCGCTCAGCCGGGCGGCACGACCTCCAGGTGGAGCCGGTCCAGCGGACTTGGCGTATTGCTGATGGTCTTGGTGGCGACCTGGGTATAGCGCGCCGTGCTGGCCAGGCTGGCATGGCCGAGCAGCACCTGGATGATGCGCACGTCGGCCCCGCTCTCCAGGAGATGGGTCGCGAATGTGTGCCGCAACGTGTGCACCGTCACCGACTTGCTCAAGCCGGCCGCCGCACAAGCTGAACGGCAGGCGGCGTGCAGCACGTTCGGGACGAGCGGACGCTCGTCGTCGCGGCCGGGAAACAACCATCGCTTTGGCCGAGTGAGCCGCCAATACGTCCGCAGAATCCTCAAAAGCTGCGGCGAGAGCATAACGTAACGGTCCTTGCCGCCCTTCCCGTGCTCGACCCGGATCAGCATCCGTTGGCTGTCGATGTCGACAACCTTCAAGAGGACCAGTTCCGATACGCGTAGTCCGGCGGCATAGACCGTGGTCAGCGCGGTACGGCTCTTCAGGCTCGGGACTGCTTCCAGGAAGCGCACGACCTCGTCGGCGCTCAGCACGACCGGAAGTTTGCGCGGTTGGCGCGCATAGGCGATGCGCTCCGGAACGGTGTCATGACCAAGCGTCACACCGTAGAAGAACCGCAGCGCGCACACGATCTGGTTCAGCGCCGGCCAGGACATCCCCGTCGCCACCAGATGAACCTGGAAGGCACGGATATCCTCCAGGTCAAGGCGGTCGGGAGAGCGACCGAAATACCGGCTCAACTTCGCTACGGCGTTGAGGTAGGATTGCTGCGTCGCCGGTGACAGATTGCGGACCGTCATGTCCTCGATCATGCGGCGGCGAAGTGGGCTGATCTCAGCCATCGGAAAACCTCCTGTCTGAAGGGTTGGGCTTCGAAAACCCGCAATCCTCTCAGACAGGAGGCAATCCTTGCTATGCCTCCCTACATGCCGCGCCAGCGGCTTCGTTCAATCCTATAAAACGCGGCAAAATCAACAATCTGCCAAAGTAGTGCTAGGCGCCGTCGATATAACAGTGGCCTGCGCAGGAGCGAGAGGCCTTTGAGGTGGTCGCGGATGGCGTTTGGCTGTTCTGAGACACCAGCAGACTTTAACTTGCAGGCGTTTCTCGGTCGCCTCACCAAGCTTGTGGAGCGGGGTTATGAGAGCGCGTCGGTCAGCTCCGGAACCGCCTGGTAGAGGTCGGCGACCAGGCCGTAATCGGCCACCTGGAAGATCGGCGCGTCCTCGTCCTTGTTGATCGCGACGATCACCTTGGAGTCCTTCATGCCGGCCAGATGCTGGATCGCACCGGAAATGCCGACGGCGACATAGAGCTCGGGGGCCACGACCTTGCCGGTCTGGCCGACCTGCCAGTCGTTCGGCGCATAGCCGGCGTCCACCGCCGCACGCGAGGCACCGACGCCGGCGCCCAGCTTGTCGGCGAGCGGCTCGATGTATTTGGCGAAGTTCTCGCGGCTCTGCATGGCCCGGCCACCAGAGACGATGATCTTGGCCGAGGTCAGCTCGGGACGGTCGCTCTTGGCAACTTCCTCACCGACAAAGGTCGACAGGCCGGGATCGGCCGCGGCAGCGACGCTTTCGACCGGCGCGTTGCCACCGGCAGCTGCCGCCGCAAAGGTCGAGGTGCGGACCGTGATGACCTTCTTGGCGTCCTTCGACTTCACCGTCTGGATGGCGTTGCCGGCATAGATCGGACGCTCATAGGTGTCGGGCGCGACCACCTTGGTGATCTCCGAGACCTGCATGACGTCGAGCAGCGCCGCGACGCGCGGCATCACGTTCTTGAAGCGCGAGGTCGCGGGCGCGACGATCGCATCGTAGGACGGGGCCAGCGAAACGATCAGCGCGGCCAGCGGCTCGGCCAGATCGTGCGCGTAGGCCTCGCCTTCGGCGACCAGCACCTTGGCAACACCAGCGAGCTTCGCGGCGACCTCGGCCGCAGCCTTGGTGCCCTGCCCGCCGCCAGCGACCAGCACGTGGACGTCGCCGCCGAGCTGGGACGCCGCGGTCAGCGCCTTGTTGGTGGAGTCCTTGAGGACCTCCTGTTCGTGTTCAGCAATCAACAACGCAGTCATCAGAGCACCCCGGCTTCGTTCTTGAGCTTCGACACCAGCTCGGCGACGTCCTTCACCTTGACGCCGGCCTTGCGGCCCGCGGGCTCAGCCGTCTTCAAAACTTCGAGGCGCGCAGTGACGTCGACACCGTAATCGGCAACGGTCTTCTCCGCGATCGGCTTCTTCTTGGCCTTCATGATGTTGGGCAGCGAGGCATAGCGCGGCTCGTTGAGACGCAGATCGGTGGTGACGATCGCCGGTCCCTTGAGCTTGACGGTCTGCAGGCCGCCGTCGACTTCACGGGTGACCTTGAAGTCGGAGCCTTCGACCTCGAGCTTCGAGGCAAACGTCGCCTGCGACCAGCCCAGCAGCGCAGCCAGCATCTGGCCGGTCTGATTGCTGTCGTCGTCGATCGCCTGCTTGCCGAGAATGATCAGGCCGGGCTGCTCTTCTTCTGCAACCTTCTTGAGGATCTTGGCGACGGCGAGCGGCTCGACGGTGCCTTCGGCCTTCACCAGGATGCCGCGATCGGCGCCCATGGCAAGACCGGTGCGGATCGTCTCCGACGCCTGCGCCGGTCCAATGGAGACCACCACGACTTCGGCCGCCTTGCCGGCTTCCTTCAGGCGCAGCGCTTCCTCAACCGCGATTTCGTCGAAGGGGTTCATCGACATCTTGACGTTGGCGAGTTCAACGCCCGATCCATCGCCCTTGACGCGGACCTTGACATTGTAATCGACCACCCGCTTTACCGGCACTAAGACCTTCATCAGGGTTTCCTCAACAATTGCAGCAGTTGACATCTGTTGAAGGATAGTATCTCATGCTACTACCATATTCCAGGAAGCAGGGAAGGCGGAATCTGCGAGCCCAAGACCCCGCCAGGAAAGAACTCGTATTATGCCTCGTGAATTCGACGCTGACGTCATCGTGGTAGGGGCAGGAAATGCTGCCGCTTGTGCGGCCATATCCGCCAGCAATAATGGCGCGACTGTCCTCATGCTTGAGGCGGCGCCTCGGGACGAGCGGGGAGGGAACTCGACCTATACGGCGGGCGCCATGCGATACGTCTTCAATGGTGTGGAGGACGTGCTAAGCGTAGTGCCGGACATCAATCCCGATACGTTAGCCAATACTGATTTCGGCACTTACACCGAGGACCAATTTTTCGATGACATGTTTCGCGTGACGCAATTCAGGACCGATCCTGACTTATGCGAGATTTTAGTCAAGCGCAGCTTGCCGACGCTTCGGTGGATGCGAGAGCAAGGCGTTAGGTTTCAAACTAGTCATGGGCGGCAAGCCTACAAAGTGAACGGACGGTTCCAATTCTGGGGTGGGCTCAGTGTGGAAGTGTGGGGTGGTGGTCCCGGTCTCGTGGACATGCTGCTAGAGTCCGCGGAAGGGAAGGGTATCCAGTTTCTTTACGAAACTGCCGCGGTCAGTTTGATCAATGACAATAGCGGGGTCGTTGGAGTTCGCGTCCGGCATCAAGGCAAGGAGCGCGATCTGCATTCAAATGCTGTCATCCTGGCGTGCGGAGGCTTCGAGTCTAATACGGAAATGCGCGCGCGGTATCTCGGACCAAACTGGGACCTGGCGAAAGTTCGTGGCACACGCTTCAATACCGGCGCTGGAATCCAAATGGCGCTTGCGATTGGTGCAATGCCATGTGGACATTGGTCCGGAGCACATGCCGTCGGCTGGGACCAAAATGCTCCGGCGTTCGGCGATCTCGCAGTAGGGGATGCCTACCAGAAGCACAGCTACCCATTCGGCATCATGGTCAATTCCCGAGGCCAACGCTTCCTTGATGAGGGAGCCGATTTTCGCAATTATACCTATGCCAAGTATGGTCGCGAAATCCTAGCGCAACCCGGCCAGTTCGCTTGGCAGGTATTCGATGCTAAGGTGCATCACCTTTTGCGCGACGAATACAGGATCCGGCAAATCACCAAGATTACGTCGGATACCCTGGAGGGTCTCGCCGACCAACTCGAAGGCGTTGATCGCAACGCCTTTCTCAAGACCGTCGCTGAATTTAACGCATCGGTGCGGCAGGACGTTCCCTTCAACCCGAATGCGAAAGATGGCCGCTCCGCGGAGAGTTCGCCGCGCAAGTCCCATTGGGCCAACACGATTGATACAGGACCATTCGAGGCTTATGCCGTCACGTGCGGTGTCACCTTCACATTCGGTGGACTCAAGATTGACCAGAGCGGTCAGGTGCAGGATACAGCCGGCCTTCCGATTCCCGGCTTGTTCGCAGCTGGAGAGCTGGTCGGGGGGCTGTTCTATCATAACTATCCAGGTGGCACGGGGCTCACTTCAGGCGCTGTATTCGGGAAGATCGCAGGTGAGAGCGCTGCTGCGGCAGTCGCTGCAAGCAAGAGCCGTTCAGCGGCCTGATCAATAAGTTGCAGAACAAACTGCATCATAAACTGCCGACAGGGAGGCACAAAAATGGCTCGCTCAATCCAAAACAAGTTGCGTCGTGTAGCATTTGTTGTGGCATCCTGCGTGATGCTGATTCCAGCGCACGCCACGTCCAAAGATGCGCTGACAATAAAGATAGGTCTGCAAGCCGTTCCAACCGACGACGTTTATCGCACCAAGGATTGGGGCGCAAAGTACAACCTTAAGGTTGACATCGGGAGCTATAGCTCTGGAAGCGAAATACTCAAGGCGTTTGTCGCCGGGCAAATCGATATCGGCAACGGAGGCTCAGGTCGACTAATCACTATGGCTGCGATGCAGCCCAATCTGTTCTACATTATTGCCGCCGATCAGTATGGGGGCGATCGCTACGGCGTAATTGTCGCGAACCATTCATCTGTCAAAGCGGTGGCTGAACTCAAAGGAAGGAAGATCGGCGCGGTTGCCGGATCCGGCTCTTTCAGCACTTTCCGTGTCTTTTTAGACAAGAACGGGATGAAGGAAGGCGACTTCCAGATCGTCAATATGAAGGTTGAGGACCTGCGAGCCGCCGTGCAGCAAGGTGTTGTCGACGCTGCAGTGGCATGGGAGCCGCATGTTGCGATTGGCGAGACGATGGGCGTGGTAAAGCGTATTCAGTCGATGAAGGGCGTAAGTGAATCGCCGAACCTTGTGCTGGTGCGCCGCAAGTTTGCTGATGAGCATCCCGAGGCCGTGGCGCGATATCTTGCCACGTTGATCGATGCCGGCACGTACATGAAGACGCAACCGGACGATGCCGCCAGCAAGGTTGCAGCCGATATCAGCAAGCAGGGCGTGGACATCGATCCAAAGGCGCTGGAGCTTGCCTTGACGCGGATCAACGTCGATCCAAAGCTGACCGACGCGATGACCGACGAGCTCATGCCGGTTGCCGAGTCTATGAAGGCGGCCGGAAAGATTCCCAACATTCCGGACTTCAAGAGCCTCGTGCGCAATCAATTCTATGAGGAAGCGGCGAAACTCGCGTCATCTACCAACTAAGGGCTCCATCATGTCTAACGCGACGCCGTCGGCGCCGTTCGCGGGTGTTGCCGACGAGCAGAGGCTGCGTAGCATCTTGTACCGCGGGGCGGCATCGGCATTCTTGTTCGCGCTGCCAATCATCGTCTTCCTGTTAATATGGGAGACAACGGTACGTCTCGGCTGGATCAATGCGACGATCCTGCCTTCGCCATCAAATATCGCGCGGCGCGCGTGGGTGCTGCTTGATCCAGCCGATCCCGCCAAGAGCATATTGCTGACGCATATTGTCGTTAGTTTGTGGCGTGCGCTGAGTTCGTTCGCTCTGGCATGCGTGCTGGCCATCCCAATGGGCCTCTTCCTGGGCCTCAACAGGACGGCCTATCTGATTGCTTCCCCACTCCTGAGCCTGTTACTGCCGCTACCGGCAGTTGCCTGGGCTCCGATCTTCCTGGTCATTTTCGGTCAAGGCGATATCACGATCATTGCTGTCTGTTTCCTCGGTGCCTTCTTTCCGATTCTGTACAGTACTATCCAGGGCGTGCGCGCAATCGGCCGACACTCCTTGTGGGTCGTGCGCAGCATGGGCGCAAGCCGGTTTGATATCTTTCGGCGTGTGCTGTTACCCGGTGCGCTGCCGGCGCTGATCTCGGGGCTGAAGCTTGGAATGGCGCATTCGTGGCGCACGCTGGTCGCGGCCGAAATGCTAGCTGCGTTGACCCATGGCCTCGGATTCATGATATTCGCGGCGCGTTCCTATATGGACGTATCCACGATGTTCGTCGGCATCGTATGCCTGGCCCTGATCGGTCTCCTTATCGAACGTGGCGTGTTTGGCTCGCTCGAAGCACTTACCATTCACCGCTGGCACGGTAACGGAAAAGTGGGTAGCCATCGATGAGCGTGGACACATCCGGCATCCGTCTGCAGCGATATACTCGGTCCCCAGCCTCGTCCGGTCTCGCGATACCGATGGCTCGTATCGCGCTGATCCTGGTGCCGCTGGTGGCTTGGGAGGTGTGCTCGCGGTTAGGGTTGATAAACGGCTTCTTGTTTCCGGCGCCGTCCGCGATCCTCAACAAGCTTTGGGTGCAATCCGGCCCAAACGGAAACCCGCCATATGCAATTCTGTGGCACGTGGCAGACAGCATGCTGCGCTTGCTCTCGGGATTATCACTTGCGGTAATCATAGGTACCCTGCTCGGGGTTGGACTTGGCATGAGTCAGCGGGCGCGGCTGGTGTTTCAGCCAATCATTAGCATCTTGATGCCTGTGCCGACGCTAGCATGGACCCCCGTCCTGCTGTTGGTCATGGGTATCGATAACCGCACGACCATCCTAGTCGTATTTCTCGCAGCGGTTTTCGAAATGATATACATCGTCGCGAGCGGCATCGAAATGCTGAACGTCAAAATGCTTTGGGTGGCTTGGTCGATGGGCGCGAGCCGACGGCAGGTATTTTGGCGCGTCATTATTCCCGGCATTTTTCCTTGCCTGATCACCGGCACACGGCTCGGTACAGGTTACGCCTGGCGCGCTCTGATCGCCGCCGAGATGCTGGCCGCCAGCAGCTATGGCCTGGGTTTCATGATCTATGACGCCTCCGAATACATGAACATTGGCGTCATCTATGGTGGCGTGATGATGATTGCGGCGCTCGGCTATCTTCTTGAGAACGTTCTGGTTGGCAAGATCGAAGCTGCTACCATCGAGAAATGGGGAGTACTCAATGAGCGTTGAAACGGCAAAAATACTCCCGCTGCGCGACGGTGCCGGTACCAAGCCCAAGATTGTCGCCAAGAATGTCCAGAAGTATTTCGGAAACGTGCTGGCGATGGAGGACATTTCTTGCACGATCAACGAACGGGAATTCGTGGCTATCATCGGTCCAAGCGGTTGCGGCAAGTCGACGTTTCTGTACCTGATCGCTGGATTCGAGAAGGCAAGCCAGGGGGAACTGCTAATCAACAACGAACTCGTGGTGGGGCCAGGACCCGACCGTGGCGTGGTCTTTCAGGAGTTCGTGCTGTTCCCCTGGCTTACGGTGTTGCGTAATGCGACGCTGGGCCTGGACATCAAAGGTGTGCCACGGCAGGAAGCTGAGGAGCGGGCGAGGAAGTGGCTTCGTCTGACAGGCCTTTCGGGGTTCGAGAATGCCTATCCATCGTCTCTGTCGGGCGGCATGAAACAGCGCGTCGCCATCGCTCGGGCACTTAGTTACGATCCGGAGGTGCTGCTACTCGATGAGCCGTTCGGCGCACTCGACGTGCAAACAAAGAACTACATGATCCAGGATCTACAAAACCTCTGGGTCGAGGCCAATCGAACTATCGTGATGATAACTCATAGTGTATCAGAGGCCGTTCAGCTTGCCGATCGAGTGCTTATTCTGAGCTCACGGCCCTCGCGAATAATTGCGGACGTGGCGATCAAGCTACCCCACCCTCGGGACTTAAGGGACCCGCAGGTCCGGCGATACGAAGACGAGGTTACGGCTCTTCTGTCGGCGGAAGTCGACAAGGCGATGAAGCGCGAACGCCAGACGTTTGCTGGCCGCTCATAGAGCGCTGTGAATCAATAGCCCAGATTACCGCAGGCCGACACTCTAACGCTCTGATCAGCTTGCGTCGGCACGCCGGTGGCGCCGCGCCCGCTCCAAGAGTTGCCGGGCACGTTCGACGACGGGCTCGTCGACCATCCTGCCTTCCAGCGAATAGGCGCCGACGCCACGTTCGGTTTGCTGACGGGCGGTCTCGATGATCAATTGCGCCCTTGCGACATCAGCGTCGGACGGTGCAAAGGCATTGTTTAGGATCGGTACCACTGAAGGATGGACACAGGTCGCACCCGTAACTCCGTGACCGAATGCCTCCTCCGCTAGCTCGCGCATTAGTCGGACATCCTTGTAGTCCGCAACGGAGCCGAACAATCCGAACGAGTATTTTCCGGCTCCGGCAGCGGCCATGTGAACCAGCATCTTGGGTATCTTAAGTGCCTCATGAGTGGGATTAGCTCCCATCGATAGCGCTAAGTCCTCACTACCGCCCATCAGGCCTATCACCCGCTCGTGGGCGCGTGCGATGTCGTCCGCTTTGGCCAAAATCTTGACGGACTCGATGACTGCGATCGCTTGGAGTGGCTCGCGACGGTCATGATCCCGTTCGGTTCGCTCAGCAACCTCTAGAAGCAACCGCACGTGCTCGGCGCCCTCGACTTTTGTAATCAGAATGCCCTTGGCACCACCGAGCACCGAAGCCTCGATATCTCGGACGGCAGCCGACAGAGGTCGATTAATACGCACCCAAATGTCAGCTCCTGCGGCAGCGCATCGTTTTATCGACGACGCAAGCCTATTGCGTGCCCCCTCCTTCTGTGCGGGCGCGACGCTGTCTTCAAGATCCAGGATTATGGCATCGGCGCCACAAAGCGCCGACTTTGCAATGAAGCGCTCAGATGAGGCGGGGACATAAAGCAGAGATCGGTACACTGGTGTCTTCCGGTCGCCTACGGGTCATTGGGATGATGGCTTAGCCTGCACGATGACGCCAGCCTCGCGCAGTTCTTCCAACCGGGCCTGCGTGATGCCGAGGGAGCGCAGAATCGCAAACGTGTGTTGACCGAGATCCGGAGCGGGCATCCGAATCCTTCCGGGCGTAGTTTCGAGCCTCGGGACCACGTTGTGCATTAAAACCGTTCCGAGTTCGGAGTCCGGTAACCCAACGACGATTTCGCGAGCTTGAACATGGGGGTCATCCAAGAATTGATCGATGTCGTAGATTGGTGCAGCAGTTACGTCTGCCCGCTCGAATATACTCATGTTATCTTCAAGCGTCCGCGCGGCAATGAATTCCGCGATAGGCTCCTCGCAAGCATCGGCGTTTTTGATGCGATCAGAGTTCGTCAAAAATCGGGGATCCACGATCATGTCAGGGCGACCGATAGTCCGGAACAACCTCTCGGCCACAACTTGCATCGAGGCGGAGATTGCGATCCAGCGAGAGTCGCTGGTACGGAATGTGTTGCGCGGCGCTCCGGTAAGCGATCGACTGCCGGTCCGCGGGCGTACCTGCTGTGTTAGTTGATAGATTCCGGCTTCGGGACCGAGGAGGGAAAAAAGCGGATCTAACAAGGGCAAGTCGATAACCTGGCCGTTACCCCCGCTCACTTCTCGATGCCTGAGCGCAACCATGGTTGCCCCAAATCCGTAAATGCCCGCGACCATATCGGCGAGCGTGGCGGGTGGCAGCAGCGGAGGTCGATCAGGGAATCCGTTGCGGGAAGCGAAGCCTGACATGCCTTCGACCAGAGTGCCGAAGCCGGGCCTGTCCCGATAGGGACCGGTCTGCCCCCATCCCGAGATTCTCACGATGATCAGTCCTGCATTCTGTGCTCGAAGGACCTCGGGCAACAAACCCAGCTTTTCCAGACCTCCGGGTCTGAAGTTCTCGACCAGCACGTCCGCCGTCGCGAGCAGATCCGATAGGATCGTCCGACCTCTCTCGTCGCGAAGGTCTAGCGCGACACTCTTCTTGTTCCGGGCGTAGGTCTTCCAATGGATGCTGACATCGTTGACCCGCCAAGCGCGCAGAGGGTCGCCCGAGACGATGTCCTCAATCTTGATGACTTCGGCTCCGAAGTCGGCGAGCTGCAGGGTGAGCATATTCCCGGCGACCAGACGCGAAAGGTCCACGACACGGACGCCGTTAAGCGCGCCAGCAGCCTCTGGCTCGAACTGCTTAGGTACGGCCTTCATTGCGCCGACTTAACGATGCAAGGCGGAAGTAGTGCCTGTACAGTACCCGCGGAGGTCCCCATCGATCCTCAACAAGCTGACTTGTATGGGGTAGTATTAAGTGATACGACCACATCCTGCAACATCCTTTCGGTGAACCCGATGTTCACCGCAGCTGGCAACCCGAAGTTAAGCAGAGAGTGCCCTCACTTGAAGAGTTGAACCAGGCCGAGGCTCATCGCGAGCAGAAGTATCAGAGACAAGGTCACCGCAATCGTGACTTTCCCGCCGGCCTTCGAAAGCACCCGGATATCGACACCCAGCCCGAGTGCGGACATGGAGACTACGGTTAGCACGCTGGCGAGCTTCGCAACGGGGGCGGCAACGCTGCTGGGTATGATCTGCAACGAACGAAGGCCGGCCAGTACCAAGAAGCCGATGATGAACCAAGGTACCAATTTGATGAGGTTAATGCGCTTGCCGGGCGCGACTTCGCCACGCAGGCGTGGTGCGACAAGCGACAAGCCGACCACCAACGGCCCTAGCATGAGGACCCGAACGAGCTTCACCACGGTGCCAATTTGAGTGCTGACGATTCCTGCCGGAACGGTCGCGGCAAGCACCTGGGGAACGGCGTACACGGTGAGGCCGGCGAGAATCCCGTACTGAGTAGCCGAGAGCTCCAAGAGTGGAATGAGCAGTGGAAGCCCGAGCACCATCAGCACGCCAAGGACCGCGGTGA
Organism: Bradyrhizobium guangdongense; assembly: GCF_004114975.1. Classification (NCBI taxonomy): domain Bacteria; kingdom Pseudomonadati; phylum Pseudomonadota; class Alphaproteobacteria; order Hyphomicrobiales; family Nitrobacteraceae; genus Bradyrhizobium; species Bradyrhizobium guangdongense. Next base: position 863,561 of record NZ_CP030052.1, on the reverse strand, counting down.
AGGAAATCGATGACGCGATATCATCGCCATCTGCCCCTATAACGGGGGCGACCGCGGCGATCGCGGAATTGCCGCAAATGGAATTTCCGGAGGCGATCAGGAGCGAAAGCTTAGTGGGTAGGCCGAGCATGCGGCTGAGGCCGAAACTCACGGCAAGCGTGACCGCAACCGTTCCGACGATCGCGGCAATCAGAAATAATCCGGAAGGCAGGATTGCCCCAAAGCTGATCGAGGCCCCGAGCAGCATCACGGCCACTTCGAGAAGTTGTTTCGCGCTGAAGGCGATTCCGACCTTCCAGCGCTCGGAAGTAGTTGAGACGCTGCGGATCATCATCCCGAGCAGGATGGCGATGACCAAGGCTTCAACATAGGGATGTTGGAAGATGTGCTCCTCGGCCTCCTGGATTCCAATCGACAGCAGCGTCAGGAGCACGCATAAGAGGATGCCGGGAAGCAATGCAACCAAACGACCGGCAGGCGCGTCTACCTTGCTCGATTTGGGAAGATCTTTGCATGGAGCCATGAGTCCCTCGCCAGCCGACAAGGCTATGCCCGAGAACCAAGGGCTCATAACAGTAGAATTTTGATCTAGGCCGATAAGCAGGCGTTATGCCAATGAATTTGCATTTCCTCCGCTTCTTTACCACCGTCGCTGAGGCTGGAAGCTTTTCGCGAGCAGCGGACATCTTGCGCGTTAGCCAGCCCGCGGTCTCGAAAGGAGTACGCGATTTCGAACTGCAAGTGGGCTGTCGCTTGCTGGATCGTACATCGAAAGGAGTACGTACGACCCGCGAGGGGCGGGCACTTCTCAGGCACGCAGAAAATCTGTTCGCTGCCGAGCGGGCCGCCGAAGAGGAACTGTCGTCGCTGCGCAACCTCGCGAGCGGATCGCTTCACATCGGGGCAAGCACCACGATCGCGACCTACATGATCGCTGAGTACATAGGCAGCTTCCGGCGCAGGTATCCGAGCATCGATGTGCATCTGGTAAGCGCCAACACGCGGGATATTGCCGGAATGATGCGCGCGCATGAAATAGAGATCGCCCTCGTGGAAGGACCGGTCGAAGACGATGATCTCGTCAGTACGGCCTGGCGGACGGACATGATGAGCCTGATAGCAGGTCCGACTCACGCCTTCGCATTATCGGAAAATCACGTGTATGCGGCGGCCCTCGAAGATGAAATCCTGATCGTTCGGGAACCAGGCTCCGGCTCACGGGAGATCGTCGCGCAGGCGCTGTTGAACCATGGCGTGCGGCCGCGCAAAACCCTCGAAATCGGCAGCACGGAAGCGATCAAGCAAGTTGTCGCATGCGGTCTTGGTGTCTCGATCGTCTCAACATCAACCATTGGCGATCAGATCAAGCTTGGCCGGCTCAAGGCGATAAAAATGAAGGATCTGCAGATATCGCGCACGCTTTGGCACGTGGAAGTACGGGGACGAACCAAAATTCCTGCCGCGATTGCCTTTGAGCGAATCATAGGTGTCGCCCCATGACATCAATATGATGGAGTCGCGGGATCGTCTCGTCATTCGGAAGGCTTTGCTGGACGTGACGGCGGATCAAAAAAGGCGAGCGGCGCGAGATAAACCCAGTTTGCGTCAGCAACATCCAGAGAGCAACTTATCCGATCCACCATAGATAGCGAGACAGTTCGCCAGATGTCTGCTGCACTGCAATCCGATCAACGTCCGAGGGGTCCGTAGTCAGGACATCCCATCGCGGTTCTTGTGCCGACGCGCAAATTATTGGTGGTTGGCCGTTGGATGCAATGGTAGCGAGGTCTCGTTTTGAGCGGCCGTAATGGGAATATGTTCTCCGAGGGGGCGCCCCGACAGGATATTTTGGGCAGGGTCCTCTGTTGCTTGGAGGCTGAGACTGTGCCCCCAGTCCGCTCTCCGGAAAATCTGGCGAGTCGGGTGGGCCTGATTAGGTCGATGATTGTGGCCATCTCATCTCGAGCGCTCGCTTTGGCTGGCTTTGCGATCGGCTGGTCGCGATCTGGTCGAACGCGCCATCGCGATCAAGTCATGCACTTGACACGAAAGCCATAGTCATAAAGGCTGCTACCCATGTTAGTTTCGCTTTGCCCGCTGGATATCAAAGACTTGCGCTTCTATCAAAATTGAGCGCCGACGGCGTCGAGCGGCAAGGAGCTACGTCGGAATGGTCAGCTAGGGCGTGACAATCAAGCTTCGAAGGCGAATTGATCAACTGAGGCAAAGCACTTCTTGTCGACGGGTGGGGGCGCTGCTTGGCTCAAATCAGGAAAAATCGGGTGAGCGGCGATAAGCAAGCTAATCTAAGTGAGTTGATGCCAGACTTGCTCGCTCTGGGTTTTAGCGAGTACGAAGCGCGTGCCTACCTCGCGCTCTATGAGCTTTCGCAGGCGACTGCCTACGAAGTAGCCAAACTTGCAGGCTTACCCAAGGCGAACGCATATTCTGTCCTCGAGAGTCTGGCAAAGAAGGAGGCGGCTCAACCGATCTCCGAAACTCCACTGCGGTATGTGGCGGTAGCGCCCAAGGTTCTGTTTGAGCGAATTGCGACAGCGACGAGCAAGCGCTGCGCAAAGTTGATCCGAACGATTCCGGCTGTTTCACAGTCCAACGACGGTGGCTACGTATGGACCATTAACGGCGAGGACGCGATCGCCGCCAAGATGGAGGCTATGATCGACGGAGCGAAATCACACATTTGGGTAAAAACAGAAGAGAAAATACTGCTGCCGCACCGCGACGCGCTTCGACGTGCTGCAGACCGCGGGGTTGCGATTCTCATCATCCTTTTCGGGACTCAAGTCGAGAAGTTTCAATTCGGTGCGAAGTCGCGAACTTATCTCCACGAGGGAAACGGCATTCCCGTGGGAATCGCACCGCATCTTGTAACCCTTACAGTGGATTTCGAAGAAGCTCTGGTGGCGGAGATTCGTGCGCAAGGCGGCTCCTACACGCGAAATAAGCCGATAGTTAATCTTGCTGACTCCCTATTGCGGCACGAGATCTACTTCGCGGAAATATTCGAAATGTTCGGGCAACCGATCCAGAAGACGTTCGGCCCCGCTATTATCGAGCTTCGAAGGAAGTATCTTCCCGCACCGCAAGTTGCGGCGCTGGAAAGCCTTCTAGGGCTTACCGCGAGTCGAGTTGAGAAAAAATCCAAGCTGAAAGAAGAAAAGATCTAACGCGTCTGTCGCGGCGATTGGCACGCTTCGCCGGCGTGTTTCGCGCGCCTGCAAGGAGCAGCAATCTTAAGGGGGAGTTGGCTTTGAACCTTCAAAAGTTGCGCGCGCTGCATAGTGTAATCGTGACCGGTTCGGTCACCGGGGCCGCAACTCGACTTCATTTGACCCAACCAGCGGTAAGCCGTTCGCTGTCTGCCCTTGAAGCGGAGCTGGGATTCAAGCTCTTCAACCGGCTTGGTGGGCGCCTGGTTCCGACTCCTCAAGGAGAAGCCTTCTCGCGGGAATGCGAGCGTATCCTGCTGGATATCGACGATCTTACCCGCATCGGCAAAGAAATCCGCGCCAATCGAGGCGGTCGCCTTCGGATCGTGGCAATGCCACAACTCGCCCGAAGTCTACTCGTGCCGGCACTGGCCCAATTTTCGAAGGAGTTTCCGAGTGTTTCGATTTCTTTGGAAGTCAGGGAAAGACGCGAAGTCGAACGTTGGGCTTCGGGACTTAGGTTCGACGTTGGGATAGTAATGCTCCCGACTCAATTTGAAATGTTGACGTCGCATTCCTTCGCCGAATTGGTTCCCGTTGCGGTGCTTCATCCCGATCATCCACTTGCGGCGAATAAGACGATTCTCCCCAGTGATCTGATCGAGGACCGTTTTATTGCGCTGGACCGGACGACGTTGTTGCGGCAGATCGTTGATGGAATGTACGTACAAGCTGGCCTTGCCGCGAACATTTGGGTTGAAGTGTCGTCGGCGTTCATCGCGTGCCAAATGGTGGGAGCCGGAATGGGTGTGTCGATATCGGATCCATTCAGCGCAGCGCTGCTAGCAGAGCGAGATGTCGTGGTTCGCCCTTGCAAGACGTCGGCAAGGCTCAACTATGCTTTCGTCTATCCGCGCCATTCGAAGAAGACGGCGCAGGCGGTCCGGTTTTCCGAAATCGTGAGGAGCACTCTGGAGAATTTGATGGGGCGGTTCGAATTCGTGCAAGGGCAAACAATTCGATAAATTGCACTTCTTCCGTGCAGTGCTGTAGACGCGCGGGTCGCGGCGGTACGCACAGCCAACTTGACCACGTTTTCCTGAGGAATCGGGAGGATCCGGCAAGTCGCGCGTCCTCGATATTACAGCAAGTAATGCATCCATTACGCTAATTGAATTGCTGCGGTTCCGAATAACCCTTCAGATATGTAGGATGCGAGTCTGGCTCAATCCAAACTGAGCAGAAGCCAAAAGAGATGCCGGTGTGTCAATGGCGACGCATTCGAGACAGATGAGGAAACACATGCTACGAACTTTGCATATTTTTCTAGCACTCGCTTTCCTGACTTTCTCGTCATCGAGTTTTGCCGGTGCCAGGCTGGACGACGCAAAGAAGAGCGGCCTTACCCTCGGCTTCAGCAACGAGCCGCCCTTCGCGTTCAAGCAGGCCGATGGATCATTGGCCGGGTCAGACTACGATCTCGCAAAGCTCGCATTCAACCGCCTTGGAGTAGAGCGGATCGAAGGAACGGTGGTTGCGTTCGGATCGCTCATCCCGGGACTTCAAGCCAAACGTTTCGATTTTATCGCGACCGGACTCTATATCCTTCCCGCGCGCTGCCTTCAGGTTCTCTTCACCGAGCCCAACTTCACCGTTCAGGAAGGTCTTCTCGTTCGCAAAGGCAATCCCAAGCAAATCCATAGTCTTGACGACATCGTCAAACACGAGGACATCAAGGTTGGTGGCAACATAAGTGGCCAGCCGACACAGAATGCAGTCAAGGCCGGCGTGAAGGATAGCCAAATCACGCGTTTTCCGGACATCCCCTCCAATGTCGCGAGCCTGAAAGCGGGCAGGATCGACGGGGCATTGCTTATATCGGTAACTGCACGCTGGAACGCAAAGAACGATCCGACCCTGGAAGTCGCCGAACCATACACGGGCCTGCTCATAGATGGCAAGCCGAAGCAAGACTACGGCGCATTTGCCTTCCGTAAGGAGGATTCGGAGCTTCGGGACGCATTTAATGCCGAGATGCTCAAGATCGTGCATTCTTCGGAATATGTTGAGATCCTGAAAAAGTACGGCATGACGCAGAACGAAGTGCCGGCGGCCGACGTCAAGCTCGATACTCTTTGTAAGCAGTAGGACTCGTGCCCGAAGCGGACGGTGACAGATGTCGGCGCTCTACGAGGGTAGATGGCTGCTCCTTTCTGGTGCGGTAACGACGATGGCCCTTTACGCGCTCTCGACAGTATTGATGTTCGCTTGCGCGCTCGTTTTCGGTATCGCCAGGACATCCAAGAGCTGGTGGATCCGAACCATCAGTTTGCTCTATGTCGAGATCTTCAGGGGCATATCTCTGGTGGTCGTCCTGTTCTGGCTCTACTTTGTTTTGCCGTTCTTCGGGGTTGCGATTTCCGCCTTTTGGGCGGCCACACTCGCCATAGGCATGTGCTTCGGGGCTTATGGAGCTGAGGTCGTCAGGACGGCGATCGGCGCTATCCCGCGGGGCCAGTATGACGCCGCCTTGGCGATCAATATGGTGCCATCAATGATGATGCGCCGGATCATTCTTCCTCAAGCAATGCTGTCGATGATACCACCTCTCGGTAACCTCAGCATCCTGGTATTGAAAGCCACCTCGGTTGCCGCCTTGGCGACCGTTCCGGAACTGACTTTTGAAGCCTACTCTCTCAATATCAGAACCTTTCAGACCGTGCCGATCTATCTCGTTGTCATGATCTTCTATGTGGCTGCGGCGCAATTGATAGGAGCGGCAATCGCGTACGCAGAGCGACGTCTCGGGTTATGGCAGGGTAAGCCAACGCACGGCGCAACCAGGGGCTGGTCGGCATGAAGGTCGATTTCCAATATGCCTGGGAGTTGCTTCCGCAACTCGTGGTCGCGGCGCAAACCACATTGCTCGCCGCCGTCCTCGGTTTTATCGCCTCCCTGCTTGGCGGCCTCCTTCTCTTTGCGCTGTACAGCGCTAAGCACCGTCTGACCAAAATCTTAGTTCGCGGCTACGTCGAATTCGCAAGAGGGGTGCCGCTCCTGGTCCTGATCTATTTTCTGTACTTCGTGGGGCCTTCGGCAGGCGTCGTGATCAGCCCGCTGGTGACCGGCGTCATTGCTCTCGGCTTGCACTACAGTGCGTATATGGCCGAGGTCTACCGTGCCGCAATGATCGGTGTTCCGGCCGGGCAATGGGAGGCATCAACATCCATAAATCTCTCAACGTTCGACACATATCGGCGGATCATTGTTCCACAGATGATCCCATTCATCATTCCAAATGCCGGAAGTTACTTCGTCTACATGCTGAAGGACACGCCGCTGCTCGCATCCATATCCGTTTGGGAACTCATGGCCGTTGCTCAGGCGGAAGGAGCCAGGCGGTTTCAGTACTTTGAACCCATAACGATGGTTGGGATAATGTTTCTCGTCCTCAGCATTGCCGGCGCGTTTCTCATCAACAGGCTCGAGCGACTGTCCCAGAAGGGATGGCGGTAATGTCGGCCGGACCGTTCTCAGTACAGCTAAGGAACGTTACAAAACGTTTTGGGGCGTCCACGGTCCTAAATGACCTAAATCTCGAAGTCGGACAGGGTGAAAAGCTTGTGGTCATCGGTCCGAGTGGATCGGGAAAATCAACTCTCCTCAGGGTTCTCATGACATTGGAGGGAATCGACAGAGGCAGTGTCTCTATCTGCGGCCGTGAGTTGTGGTCGTGCGATTCGACCGGCGCAGCACGCCAAGCATCGGCCCGGCAAACACGTACGATTCGGAGCGATGTCGGCATGGTCTTTCAGAGCTTTAATCTTTTTCCTCACCTTACGGCGCTTGAAAACGTGACCGAGGGACCGATTCGCGTCCTCAAGATGCCGAAGGAGAAAGCCGTGAGCCTCGGAAAGGAGCTGCTTCGAAGGGTGGGACTGGAAGATCGGTGCGACTACTACCCTGCGAGGATGTCAGGCGGTCAGCAACAAAGGGTTGCGATCGCGAGAGCAATGGCGATGAGACCGAAAATACTCCTATTCGACGAGGTGACCTCGGCGCTCGATCCTGAACTCGTTGGCGAGGTGCTAGCGGTCATTCGGGAGCTGACTCACCAAAAGGAACTGACGGTTATCATGGTAACGCATCAGATGTCCTTCGCGCGAGAGATCGCCGACAGGGTTTGCTTCTTCGATCACGGCCGAATTGTCGAGGAAGGAGAGCCGTACCAGTTCTTTTCTCAACCGAAAAGCGCGAGAACCCAGGCGTTTCTAAAGTCGGTCCTGGACGCCTGACGATCTTAGTCTCAGCAGTCGAATTCCTCTTAGGAGACACTCAAATGACTTCCAGATCCATTTCGATGCCCGAGCCGGAGAATGCTCAGACTCGCCGGTCGGCGCGCAAAGAAACGGTCTACGCCGTCGGACAAATTCCGGCGCTCGATATGGAATTCTACCAGAACGTTGGGTCCGGTGCTGAGAAAGTGTCGGAGTTGACGATCCCTGCTCGGGATGGCGGCGCGTTCGAAGTGCCTGCCGGGCACCTCTTTCGGATCGTGAGCGTGGAGGGATCGCAGGTTGGTGATTTTAATCTTTGGAATAGCGACAATCTTTCTGAACACTTCTACAGCGGTAAGACGCGGGCGATTCATGCGACGCACATTTCTACTGGTGATCGCCTGTGGAGCAGCATGCCATACCTGAGGCCGATGGCGACTATCACTTACGACAGTCTGGGATGGTATGGGTGGGATTCCGATGGTTGTGGAATTCACGATGTGATCGGAACACGCTGCGACCCTTACACGAGAAGAATGATAACCGGTGAAGATTACGATCACTGTTGCCATTCCAATCTCGTTCGAGCCCTATCTGCCTTCAGAAAGATTTCGGCGAAGGAAGCCGAGGGCTACGTGCACGACGTCATGAACGTCTTTATGTGCACAGGCTTCGATGTCGAAAGTCACGAGTATATCAAAAAGGCAAGCCCGGTTCGTCCAGGCGACTTCATCGAATTCTTCGCGGAGATCAATCTCCTTGGTGCGCTATCCGCCTGTCCCGGCGGCGACTGTGGGCCGCGGGTCCCAGGGCAGACCCCCAAGTGCTATCCCCTGAAGGTGGAAATCCTTCGTCCCGCGAAGGGCGCGCTGAATGGTTGGAAGTCGCCTGAACCCTCGCCCTACAAAGGCAAGCACGGGATGAGCTGATTTGCGGAGCGCATTGTAAGAGCCGATTAACATCAAGGCGCTCGGAAATACCGTCGGCAGCTAGGCGCCGACCGGAATGGCGTCAGCCGTGCCAAGTTGACGCCGCGTTTGGGTTTGAAGTGCAACCGCGACAGCGAATTTCGAGATTATTCTCGTCATGCATGGTTGCAGGCGCTTTAGTAATTGGCGTCGTGGCGAGGCGTGATTGATAATTTGGCCCCATAAGCGATCGGTCAATCCTGTCCGCTGTGGCCAGGCCGACAGCAATTGCTCATCGGTGGTAGGATCCGGAATGTCCAGTGACGTGTCGAGCTTTCCCGCACAATTGATGCAGGGCTACGCCGCTTTCATGTTGGACCGCTTTCCTCAGGAACGACAAAGGTTCGATTCATTGGCCGCGCGCGGGGCAGTCACCGGAAGCCCTGGTGATCGGATGTTGCGACAGCCGCGTTTCACCCGAATTGATATTCAATGCGAGACCCGAGGAAATCTTCGTCATCAGAAACGTTGCAGCGCGTACCGCCCTTCGGTGTCGAGGGAGAATTCCACGCCGCCGGGGCTGCTCTGGTTGTGCTCGGTCACGCCCGGTGTGGGGCGTCCCCGCTTATGCCAAAGGCAAGGTATCGGCCTCACCAGAAAGCTTCACGACTCCATGGATGCAACGTCTGGTCCCGGTGGCGCACAGAGCTGGCCGTGTTGCGGCGGCCTGGACGACGATCACACCGACTTGGAGCTGGCTGCGATCGATCAGTCCTTGCTCAATCTAATGAGTTTTCCGTGGTGTGCGATCGCGTAGGTCGCAAGCAGCTCACGTTGCATGGATCGTATTTCGAGATTGCGAACGGTGTTCTGCACATACGAGATCGAGAGACCGGCAAATCTGATCCAGCGTGTGCGGACCGTTTTACGGACGCGATTACCTGTGCATCCGGACGATATCGATGAGGGGGCCGCTCCTGCGCCGATAGGTTTGAAATCGAAATCGGCTCGCGAATGGCCTGCTGCACATCCGGCAGATGACAACGACGAGAGGAACTACCAATGACAGTCTTCGACGCCGCGTCTGCGTCCAACCGCTCCGAGTTTGCCGCACGCGTGAATCGAATTCAACCGTCGCAGAGTGGTGCTGCGGCCCAGCGAGTGCGGGAATTGCAGGCTCAGGGGCGAACAATTCTCAATCTGACCCAGGGTGAACCCGACTTCGACACACCCGATAATGTCGTGCAGGCTGCGCTCGCCGCCATGAAGAGGGGCGAGACGAAGTATACCAACACGGATGGTACGGCAGTCCTGAAAGAGACAATTGCGAAGAAATTCGCGCGTGAGAACGGCCTCTCCTACAAGGTCAGTCAAATTTCGGTCGCCAACGGCGCCAAACAAATCTTATTCAATGCGTTGGCGGCGACGTTGGATCACGGAGACGAGGTCATCATCCCGGCTCCGTACTGGGTGTCGTACCCGGAAATGGTGTCGTTCTTCGGTGGGGTACCCAAAATCGTCGCTTGCCCGGCGGCGAGGAACTTCAAGCTCGATCCGATCGATTTGGAACGTGCGATCACGTCGAGGACTCGGTGGCTCCTCTTGAACTCGCCTTCTAATCCCACGGGGGCCGTATACACGCGCAGGGAGCTGGAGCCAATCATCGATGTATTGCGAAGAAATCCGCACGTCTGGCTCCTTAGCGACGACATATACGAGCATCTTGTCTATGACGGGCTCGAATATTGTACGCCGGCGGCGATCGATCAGTCCGTCGCGGAGCGAACCCTGGTCGTCAATGGCGTCTCGAAGGCCTATTGTATGACGGGTTGGCGCATCGGTTATGCCGCGGGTCCGGCGAAGTTGATATCCCAAATGGCGAAATTGCAATCTCAGGCCACGGCCAATCCATCGTCCATCAGCCAAGCTGCGGCCGTCGAGGCTTTGAACGGGCCGCAAGAGGGGCTTCGAGAGCGAGCAGAGAAATATCAACGACGGCGCAATCTGGTTCTGGAAGGACTCGCGTCCGTGCCCGGGTTGGCTTGCGACAAGCCGTCCGGCGCCTTTTACGTCTTCCCCTCCTGCCGCGACCTGATCGGAAAGCGGACCCCGGACGGAACCGTCCTTGCCGATGACAAGGACTTTTGCAAGTATCTCCTCGATGCCGAAGGGGTGGCGGTGGTGCACGGAGCGGCCTATGGCTTATCGCCCCACTTCAGAATCTCATATGCTACTGCGGACGAAACCTTAAAGGAGGCCTGTGTCCGCATAGCCCGGGCATGCAGTCGACTGAGTTGATGCAGCTCGCTGCCCTGACAATACGTGTGGAGCGATGTCGGACCACATTCGAGCAGCTCATATCGTTTTGCGGTTCATCGGGTCCGTGATGCGAAATGGAGATCTGCGACATGATGTCATCATTGCTCCAGGGCCGCATGAGCTCTCTAACCAGCGTTCTGTATCGCGGCCAAACGGGCGAACCGCCAAGATCAACTCATCGAGCTGGCCGCTGAGCTGGTCTTGCAAAACCGCCTCCACGAAAGTCGAGGTATTTGGTAGCTTGAAATAATACTACCAAATGGCTAGCCTCAAAGCGATCGACAAGGGAGGAAGTAATGGCCGCCATTCGACGGATAGGTATCCTCGCGCCGCCGATAAATGTGGCTATGGAAACCGAGCTACCGTCCTACGTTCCTCCCAATGTCAAGCTCAATCACAACAGGCTCACCAAACCCGGCACCGCTATAGCGAAGGAAGCGCAGCTCGCTATGGCCAACTCGTTGGATCGAGCGGCCTCGGATCTCGCACAGGCGAATCCGGAGGTGATAGTTTACGGATGTACGAGTGCCAGCTTCCTAGAGGGGCTAGGCAACGAAGCCAAGCTAGCCGACCGCATCACGATGTTGACCGGAATTCCCGCTGTCACCACTTCAACAGCCGTCATCGAAGCCTTGAAGGCCGTTCGGGCGACCAGAGTATTCATGCTCACTCCCTATCCGGATCTAATCAACAAGGAAGAGGCCCTCTTTCTGCAGCACTATGGCTTCGGCGTGGAGGCCGTCGATTCCTTCTTTTGCGCAGATGGACGACAGATCCTGACCATCTCGTCGGCGGACGTTGCCTCCAAGGTGCTCTCAAGCCGTGAGGTCATTTCAAGGTGTGACGCCGTGTTTGTCAGTTGCACCAATTTGCTGGTGATGGATCAAATCGACCGATTGGAAAGGGAATTGAACCTGCCGGTTGTCACCTCGAACCAAGCCTCTCTTTGGGCGGCACTCCGAAGGATGAAGATCGATGTCACCTCAACGGGGGTAGGCCGCCTGTTCAAGGAGCGGCGGCCACAAGAAGCACCGGTATTCGAGTTGAGCAATGCCTAACCGCGCCGTCAGGATCGTCGAACCGCCAGCATGCTCGATCGATTCCGACGCGGATAGAGTGGCCGCGCTCGAAATCATCGAAGTGTCGAAACGATTTGGAGATAACTCGATCGTCGACAACTTGTCATTGACGGTCAAGCAGGGCGAATTTTTGACATTTTTGGGACCGTCAGGCTGCGGTAAATCAACGACCTTGCGCATGATCGCGGGGTTCGAGCAGCCGGACGCGGGATCAATCAAGATCGGCGGCCATGTGATGACGGGCGTTGCGCCTTATCGGCGTCCCGTCGGCTTGGTCTTCCAAGGTTTGGCGCTATTTCCGCACCTTACTGTCGAGGAGAACATCGCCTTCGGGCTGGCGGTGAAAAAGGTCAAACGCGACGAAATCGTAGCAAGAGTACGCGAGGCGCTCGCGTTGGTGGATCTGAGCGAGCTCGGACGACGTCGGATACAACAGATATCGGGCGGTCAACGTCAACGCGTGGCCCTGGCGCGCGCGCTGGTCACTGGCCCGTCCGTTCTCCTGCTGGATGAGCCCTTCGGTGCACTGGACTTCAAGCTGCGCCGCCAGATGCAGATCGAATTGAAGCGTATCCAGCACCAAGTCGGCACAACATTCGTATTCGTGACTCATGATCAGGAAGAGGCGATGATCCTGTCGGATCGGATAGCCGTTTTCAATCATGGAAAGCTCGAACAATTGGGCAGCGCGCGTGAGGTCTACGAGAACCCGAAGAATGCATTCGTCGGAGGCTTCCTCGGGGATATCAACATCTTCGTCGGCCACGTGCAGTCTCTCGAGAAAAACGGTGCGAGTCTGCACCTGAGCGAGGTCTCGGCCGACGCTCTGATAGTGGCAACTCCAGAGATGAAAATCGGCGCAGAAGTCGCGATATCGATTCGTCCCGAGAACGTACGTGTGGGACGCGAAGTGTGGGGTAACAGTTGTCTTATGGTCGGCCAGATCGTGGCGAACATCTATATGGGCGCGACCGTCCGTCAAAGCGTTGTGGTCGACGACAAGGTCGTGGTGGTGGATACGACGGCCCGGCATGTGCAGCAGCAAGGCCTGCTTCCGGGAACTCAGGTCAAGTTGGCATGGGATTTGGAGGACGCCATCGTTTTCGCGAACAAGGAGGTGCGGAAGTGAAGCACGCTGCCGGTCTATTGATGGCCCTGAGCTTGTTCAGCCTTTCGACGACGGTTGCGTGCGCCGCCGACGGAGAAGTTGTCATGGGCACCTGGGGAGGAGGCAACAGCGAGATGTGGCGAGAGAAAGTCGGCAAGCCGTTCTCCGCGTCGTCCGGTATCGTGGTCAAGATCCGCGACTGGTCGGATCCGGAGCCGACGTTAAGAGCCCAAGCGAGAAAACCTCAGTTCAACGTCGCACTGGGCACCTGCTACAACGCCGCAAATCTCCAAAAGGATGGATTGCTGGAAAGCTTTAAGAAGGAAGACTTCCCCGAACTGGCTAATTTCGAGAAGTCGTCCTATCTGATAGACCAGAACGGCGAAGTTTACGCTTTCGGCATCTACTTTCAGTATTACGGGGCCGCATTCAACAGCGATCAGGCAAAAGCGTCAGACTTCGAGTCCTGGCGGGCATTGGCCGACCCGAAATTCAAGGATAAAGTCGCTATCGCCCGGCCGATCTATGCTGCTCCCAATGATTTGGTTCTCTTTGCGAAAGTCGGAGGGGGCGACGAAAACAACATTCAGCCCGGCATTCCTCTGCTTACGTCGATCGCGCGTAATGCTCTGACTGTCACGAACTCCACTGCTCAGATGAATGCCCTGCTGTCGCGCGGAGAGGTCACGGCGGGAGCCTACTATTCGAGCCGCGTCTGGACCATGCGGGCTTCCGGTGTAAAGAACGTCGATATCACAATACCCTCCGAAGGAGGATTGCTGCTGTCATATTTCTTGATCGTGCCGAAAGGCGCGAAGAATCTGGACGCCGTGAAAGCCTGGATAAACTATGCTTTAAGGCCAGCACCAGAATTGGCCATGCTTGATGCGTCTGGCTTCCTACCGCTCAATCAAACTGCCGCGCTTAGCCAGGAACAGCTCAAGGAGGTTGGTTCGCCGCAATCGTTGCGTTCGAAACTTTACCAGCCAGACTGTTCGGTGCTTGCCGCGAACCAGGAGAAGCGGGTCAATTTGGTCGAACAAATCTACTCTCAGGTCAAGTAAGCAATAAATTGGAAAGCGGCGGGTCAATGACGGATGTCGGAACTGAGAGGACGACCCGGCGGCACAGCGGCAGCGGAATGTTGTTCAAGGCGCGGCCGGTAAAAGTCGACTCCCAATTTCTTCTTCTCGTTCCAACTAGCGTACCGTTGATGCTTCTGGCGATCGGTGTCATCTCACTCGTGGTCGGCTCGTTCACGTCGAACAACGAATTGAGCTTCGCGCAATACCAGGCAGTCTTGGCGCGTAAAGATTACATTGAGACTCTTTATCGAACGATTTGGTTGGCCGGTCTCACGACCTCGATTTCGCTCCTGATAAGCTATCCCACTGCCTACTGGATCGCGCGATATCCGGGAAGGCGCGACATCTTTCTCATCATTCTGATGATGCCCTGGTTGGTAAGCGTCGTCGTGCGAACGTACGGCTGGATAGTGATCCTGGGCAAGAAAGGGGTCATTAGCCAGGCGTTGATGTCATCAGGCCTGATCGCGGGTCCATTAGAAATCCTGTTCAGTCCGACCGCCATCGTGATCGGGCTGGTTCATGTATTCTCACCCTTCATGATCCTTGCGATAGTGACAGTTCTGATCCGGCTGGACAAATCACTGGAGGAGGCGGCAGCCAGTCTCGGCGCGGGACCGTTTGAAACGTTCCGCAGGGTACTGTTGCCGTTGAGCTTTCCTGGGATCGTGACGGGCAGCATCATCGTGTTTCTGATGTCAATGGGATCGGTGGTCACTCCTCTGTTGCTCGGCAGCATGCGTGACAAGATGCTTGGTGCGCAAATTTATCAAGATGTCTTTCAACTCTTCAATTTTCCGAAGGCCGCGGCGCTAGCGATGATTCTTTGCGTCGCTGCCCTGGCGGTCGTGCTGCCTCTGCAGCTACTCGAGGCTCGTGCGAAGAAAAGTGCGGCCTCTTAGGGAGGTAGGATGAAAGTCGCTTGCCGCATAGTCGCCGTCCTAGTGCTCGCCTTTTTGCTCGCACCGATTGTGGTCGTGGTGCTGTCCTCATTCTTCGAGTCGGGATTCATCGAAGTTCCGCTCAGCCAGCCTTCACTGAAGTGGTACAGTCAATTCTTCAGTAGCGACGAGTGGATTTTAACGGCGGCCGACAGCGTCGTCATTGCTTTTGTTGTCGCGGTGGCGAGCACTGCCCTAGCGCTGACAACCGCATTGGTGACCGCGCGCCGCCATTTTTGGGGCCGCGCATCATTCGAGTTCATGATTTTGGTGCCGCTGGTATTGCCGCACGCCGCAATGGGTGTCGTGATGCTGACCGTGATCGGATCGCTCGGCTGGAATGGAACGTATAGCGGCATTGTGCTGGCCCATACAATCCTAGCGTTACCCTTCGCTTATCGACCGATCCTGAACAACATGCGGAGCCTTGAGAAGGATGTCGAGGAGGCGGCGATGAATCTGGGCGCGACGCCCGTCGTGATGTTCTTCAAGGTTATTCTTCCACTGATGCGGCCGGGCATTGTCACGGCACTCATCTTCAGTTTTATCATTTCGTTCGACGAGTCGACCGTGACGCTCTTCCTAATCGGACCCGACGCCACAACTCTGCCAGTCAAGATTTTTGCCGCGATACAGGAGGACGCAAGTCCGATTATATCGGCAATTTCGACGATGTTGATCGGAGCAACCGTCTTTGTACTGATCGCTGTGCAGAGGTTGGTTGGCTTGGAGGCGTTTGCTGAGGCCGAGGGAGGGCCAGGCCGGCGATAGCAACGGCTGCTGTGTAGAAGGCGTCCGGTCTCTTCCGACAGGAGGTGCTTGACGGCGGAAAAAAGAAGCTGCCGTCAGCCGGGGCTATATGCATCATATGCATGAAAGTAGGTACTTTTGTTATTGGCGTTGTTTTGGCGAACTGTTTTTAGTGTTGCCCAGCATATGGCTGGCACGCAGCTCCATCGAGGATCGATGGCTGAATGGCTTCGACGTTTGCGACGCAAGAAGATGAGTCTTGGAGACGAAAAGGAGCCATGAAAAGCGAAGACTTCAAGATGATCTCAAAGCTCATTGGCTTGATGCATGGATCAGGGGTCGAGGAGCTGGAAGCATCCGACGGAGACTTGCGCGTAAAGATCACGATGTTTGCGGCCGCACAGGGTAGGCAGGAAATGCATGGGGCGGCGCCTTCCGATCCGCCAGTTGATGCGACCGTGTCGAACGAAGCCGTCGACGAAACGACGTCGTTCGTCTGCGCTTCAATGCAGGGCATTTTCCATCGCGCGCCCGCGCCGGGTGCCGAACCTTTCGTAGTAGTTGGAAGCCGGATCTCCACAGGTCAGCAGGTCGGCATCATCGAAGCGATGAAGCTCTTCACTCCACTGCTCGCTCCGACAGCCGGTGTAATCGAGCAAATATTGGTGGAAAACGGAGTGGAAGTGCAGGCCGAACGGCCATTGTTCAAGGTGAAGTGCAATAGCAATACCAGTAGCGATGGCGAAGCGACATGAAGCCTTCCAGGCCGATAGAGTTTGCAAACCCGCAGGTGAGCTTGTGCGGAAGTGCGGCGCTCTTGTTCGATGCGGAGGGGCCGATGTGTCTACCCACACAGGAGCGTATCTGGACTCTTAGCAAGCAGGTCGGTCAATGGGACGTGGTTGTCGATACTCAAGTCGGTATGAATAATCTTCTCGTCCTGTTCGACTCTTCGAAGGCCGATCCGGAAGCACTTGCATCGAGACTTCTGGAGAGCTGGAGGAAAGTTGAACCGGGCGGTCCACAAGGGAAGCTTCTTGAGGTTGGTGTCGTTTATGGAGGCGATCGCGGCATGGACCTTGGTGAACTGGCTGCTCATCACGGTATCGATCCGGAGACCGTCGTAAAGCTGCATTCCACTCCGGAATATGTCGTGTTCGCGCCCTCCACGACGCCGGGATTCGGCTATCTCTTCGGTTTAGACCCACGTCTCTTCACACCTCGAAGAAAGGTGCCCGTGGTGCGTCCGTTTGGGGGAAATGTGACGATCGGGGGCGGGCAATCAAATCTTGGAAATCCTCGCGGCGCCGGTGGGCCACCGACGTTTCCGACCGGCTGGTACGTCATCGGGCACGTACCGGAGGCGCCGGTGCCGTTTGATCTAAGTCGCAATCCGCCAAATCTTCTCGATGTCGGTGATCGAATTCGCTTCCGCGTGGAGCGCATAGAGAGATGATTGAGGTTGTTCAGACTCCGCCGCTCAACTCCGTGCAGGATGACGGCCGTGTCGGCTTTCGAGGATTTGGGATTGGACGATCCGGGGCGATGGATCACGTGGCCTTGGCGGCGGCCAATGCGCTTTTGGGAAACGAGGAGAACGCGGCCGCCATCGAACTGCAATTGTATCCGTTCGCGGTGAAGTTTCATTCTGACACTCTTTTTGTGCTTACAGGCGCGACAGCTCGTGCAAAGCTCGATGGCGTGGCGGTACTTCCTTGGTGGGTGACGCCGGCTCGCGGCGGCCAAAAGCTTGTGGTGTCCGAGCCGGTGGACGGTTTGCGGACGTATTTGGCGATCGCCGGTGGCGTCGAAGTTCCCGTAATACTCGGATCTCGCAGTACGCAGCTGCGCGATGGCTTCGGCGGCTTTGAAGGGCGCTCGCTTAAGGCCGGAGACCAATTGGAGGTAGGGCACGCCGCTCCGGTCACTCTGCGGGATTTAGGAGGATATGGCGCCAGTCCAGCCTTGTCTGAGCTGCCGTCGGCGACGTGGGCGGGCAGCAGCCCGGGGGGAGTCATCCTCCGCGTCATTACGGCATCGGAGTACGACCTGTTCGACGAATCCTCCAAAACCGCCTTTTGGACCACACCTTGGACGATTTCCACGAAAAGCAGCCGGATGGGCTATCATCTTACGGGCGCGACACTGTGCCGGACGCATGACGTGGAAATGAGGTCGCACCCGATCGTACCTGGCGTCATTCAGGTGCCGCCTTCCGGTGATCCGGTGATACAACTGGCGGACGGTAACTCTGCGGGCGGTTACCCGAAGATTGGTGTCGTCATCGAGCCCGATCTTTGGCGGATTGGGCAAGCAAGGCCAGGCCAGTGTCTTCACTTCGTTCGGTGCAGCTTCGCCGAAGCTCGCGATGTCGAGAGGGTGACGCGCAGCTACATCGAGGAGATCCGACGGTTGGCAAAGTTTTGTAGGTGTTCCCCGCGAGCGAAGCTCCCATGAGCATCGAGTCTTGGGAATTAGCGGAGTTGATCGCCCAAATGAAACGGGCAGGCGTGAAAGAGTTGGAGGCGCAACGCGGAGAGAGTTCGATCCGCCTCTCTCTGGGCCGGCACAACCGCAAAATGGTGGGGACGAGAGCGCTAGAGCTGGCTGGCGTCGAGCGGACCGACGCAGCCACGTTCGTTCGGGCTCCTGCTGTGGGTAGGTTCTCGAATAGACACCCGTTGGGAGAGGCGACGACCGTAGGAGATCACGTTCAAGAAGGTGACTTGCTCGGGGTGATCGCTATCGGACCAATCTTCAGGCCGGTGATCGCGCCCGTCGCCGGTCGTGTGATCGAGCAGGTCTGCCGCAGTGAGAGCGACGTCGAATACGGAACGACGCTATACCGCATAATGGCATCGGGCTGAAACGAAGGTCCTGCCGAAAGGAGCACCCATGGAGATTGATCTCAATTCTGATCTTGGCGAAGGCCTTGGCCGTTGGAGGATGGGAGACGACGAGGCGCTGATGAAGCTGGTCTCATCAGCGAACGTCGCTTGCGGCTTTCACGCGGGCGATGCGGTCATCATGACGCGCATGGTCGAGGCAGCGAAAGAGAACGGCGTAGCTCTCGGCGCACATGTCGGGCTGCCGGACATACTCGGTTTCGGGCGTATCCCGATGAAGATCGATCCGCGTGACATGCAGAAGCATGCGCTTTATCAACTGGGTGCGCTTTCTGCTATCGCGAAGGTCAATGGCTACAAGGTTACCCACGCGGGGACCCATGGCGCCCTGGGCCAGATGGCACAGGAAAACAAGGAATATATCGAGAAGATTCTCGAAGTGTTCGCGGCGTTCGACAGGGATCTGATCATCGCGGCTTCGGTCAAGAGTCACGCAGGCACATTCGCGAAGTCGCTCGGATTGCGGGTGGTAGGCAAGATCTTTGCTGACCGGGCATACGACGACGAGGCTCGCTTGGTTAATCGGCGACATCCGGGCGCACTTATCACCGATCTGACCGAGGTTGCGAGGAGAATGAGCCAGTTCCTCGATGACGGGACTATCACGTCCGTGTCGGGAAAGCGGATCAAGGTCGACGCAAAATGTGTCCTGGTCCATAGCGATACTCCGGGCGCTGTGGAAATCGCGAGAGCCGTAAGGACGGTGGTCGAAGACGGCGGAGGACGTATCGTTCCGCTAACGGAGCTTGCGGCGTAATGTCGGTGCGGTCCATATTGATCGCTAATCGAGGCGAGATAGCGCTCCGGATCATTCGCGCGTGTCGGACGCTGGGGCTGCGAACAATCGCTGTCTGCTCCGAGGCAGATCGAGGGGCGGCTTACCTTGCTCTTGCCGATCGAGCGGTCTGCATCGGCGGCGCGGCGGCAGATACGAGCTATCTGGATATTGGGGCGGTGATGCTCGCAGCAGCCGCCGTTGGTGCCGACGCAATTCACCCCGGATACGGGTTCTTGTCGGAGAACGGAGACTTCGCGGAAGCGGTCGAAGGCGCTGGGCTCATCTTCATTGGTCCGACCTCCGATGTTGTCCGGCTAATGGGGGATAAGATCGCCGCGAAGGCGAAAATGCGCGAGCTCGGCGTGCCTTGCGTTGCGGGAAGTCATGGCGCGCTTCCCGATGATCCGCAGCTCTGCCAAGCGTGTGCGACCGAGGTTGGGTACCCTCTTATCATTAAGGCGGCGGGCGGCGGCGGCGGTCGCGGCATGCGGATCGTACGAGACAGCGCAAGTCTCCACCAAGCGATCGGAGCCACGCGGGAGGAGGCGAGGCGGGCATTTGCCAATCCGACGATCTACCTGGAGAAATTTTTGGAGCACCCGAGGCACGTCGAGATCCAGGTCATCTGCGATGGGGGAGGCGAGGGAGTATGGCTCGGCGCCCGCGACTGCTCGATGCAGCGCCGCCACCAGAAATTAATTGAAGAGGCGCCGCCGCCAGGCGTGCCTGAGGCCAATATCGCCGAACTTGGGGAGCGCTGTGTAGCCGCTTGCCGGGCGATCGGCTATCGCGGCGTAGGCACCTTCGAATTTCTCTACCAGGACGGGATATTCGCTTTCATCGAGATGAATACGCGCATACAGGTCGAACATCCAATAACCGAGGAAACCAGCGGCATCGATATCGTGCGCGAGCAGATTCGGGTGGCATTGGGCGAGCCGCTCGGACTTCGTCAATCCGAGGTCACCTGCAGAGGCCATGCTATTGAGTGCCGGATCAATGCGGAACATCCTTTCGACGGCATTCCTTCTCCTGGTCGTGTTGAGAGCTGGCTGGCTCCGGGCGGACCGGGAATTCGGGTCGATACCCATATCGTGGCAGGTTCGGAAGTCCCTTCACACTACGACTCCTTGATAGCCAAGGTGATCGCTAGGGGCGAGGATCGTTCGGAGTGTATCGAGCGCATGCTTTCGGCCTTGGCAGACCTGCGCGCAGAGGGTATCCGGTTGAACACCGAGCTTCACTCGGTGGTATTGAAGGACGCGTCCTTTCGGGACGCGCGCCTTAGCATCCACTCCTTGGAAGACATCCTTCGACGGCGCGCCTCGTCCGATCGACGGTGAGCGTGATAGGCGACGGCCCGTCGAACCTAATGTGCAATCGAGCACGCATCAAAGGCGGGCAGCCTTGGGCGAATTCGTGCAGTGCGAGATCGCGTCCGATCGAGTCGATGACTTCGGGCTCGGGTCCCAGGAAGATATCAGCTCTCGCGGAACTCGGTCAGACCGAATTCCTTCAAGACGGCCTCGGTATGTTGTCCGAGGGACGGCACCGGGTCCATACGCGGCTGCCAGGACTCACCGCTAATTGGTCGCAAAGATGGCATCGGGCCCGCCGGGGTTTCGATATAAGCCCAGCGCTTGCGGCTGCGCAGTTGCGGATGATCCCACACGGCGGACATGTCATTCACGCGAGCCGTACCGATCCCGGCGGTCTCGAGGCGCGAGATGGCTTCGTTCGACGGCAGCTTGCGGAACGTGTCACAGATGACGGCATCGATCTCAGCTCGCTCTTTCATCCGGCCCGCATTGCCCTTAAAGCGTGCTTCGCTGGCCCACTCGGGCCGTTGTAAGACGATCGTCGTGAACGCGGCCCACTCGCGATCATTTTGAAGTCCGAAAAGTACCATGCCATCAGCAGTTTCGTAGGGCCCATATGGGAAGATCGTGGCATGGCCAGCTCCCGCCCGAGCCGGAGGTTGTGCTCCGTCCATCGCATAGTAAAGCGGATATCCCATCCATTCCACCATGGCCTCCAGCATCGAGACTTCGACATGATCGCCCTGTCCGCTTTTGGCTCGACGCAGCAAGCAGGCCAAAATGCCCTGAAAAGCCATTGTGCCCGCAGCGATGTCAGCAATCGAGATGCCGGCCTTTGCAACGGCGTCCGGCGTGCCGGTCGTTGACAAAAAGCCGGCCTCCGCCTGAATCAGTAGATCGTATGCTTTGCGCTTCTCCCACGGCCCATTCGGACCGTATCCAGATATGTTGCAAGTAATCAGCTGCTTGTATGTGGAGCGCAGCACGCCATCGGCGAGCCCTAGGCGGGCAGCTGCCCCTGGAGCAAGATTTTGCACAAACACGTCTGCGTGCGCGATGAGCCGTTGCACGGCTTCCAACGCTCCCGGCCGTTTCAGGTCGAAGGTGACGCTCTCTTTCGACCGATTGGTCCAGACGAAATGACTGGCAAGACCACGCGCACGCGTATCATAGGCCCGAGCAAAGTCGCCACCATCGGGCCGTTCGATCTTTATGACTCGGGCGCCGAGGTCGGCAAGCTGACGCGTGCAATAGGGAGCCGCGATTGCCTGCTCGATTGCGATGACCAATACCCCGTCCAGTGGCCGCGTCACGACACCTCCGACCTTAGATTGTAGCTTCCGCCTTCATGATAAGCTCGTCCCGATCGTTCGTGGCCCACAGCAGGATTTTTCCGGTTTCGTCCGGCGGACTGCCATTCAGATGAAGTTCGCTGCCGTCGAAAAGCGGCGACACCGCGCGGAAGGAATATGCCTTCACCACCACTGAGGAAGGGAGACTGCGCCTAACGAGATCGATCAGGAGAGTAGCAATGAGCGGACCATGGACGATCAGGCCTGGATAACCTTCCACCGCAAAGACGTACGTTCGGTCATAGTGAATACGATGGCCGTTGAACGTGAGAGCCGAATAGCGAAACAGCATGACGGTATCCGGCACGATGCTGCGATGCCATGGTCCTTTCGGTGCAGTTGATCTCGCTCTGTCGGCGGGCGCTGTGACATCTCGATAGACAATGTCGTGATGGTCCGTCAGAAGTAGATGGCCGTTCTCGTCGTGGACGGCGTGCCCTACCGTGACGAACACCAGAGGGCCGGTCGTACCTTGTTTGGACGTCACGCTTTCGATCGTCGATGTCCGCTTGACATGCATGCCCACGCGCAGCGGGCTCTTAAAGGTGAGCCTGCTGCCCGCCCACATCCGCCGGGGAAGGTCATGGATGGGAGGAAGAAAGCCCCCGCGCTTGGGATGCCCGTCAGGCCCTAATGTCGATTGCCGTTCGTTAGGTAGAAAATACAACCAGTGGGCCAGCGGAGGCAGCGCAACCCCCGTTGAATAGAGCTGGTGGTCGGTTTCGAGGGTCGCATCCAGACGCTCAATCGGACTGGCTGTCACCATGTCTTCCTGGGTTACTGTGCGCCCGATCCATTCCTGGTAGTCGTGTCCGTCAACCATCTAGACCTCTCGTTCTGGTCGAACCTATTGGATATCGCTGGTGGACCAACAGTCGTATTATCCAGCAACAGCATTCGGAGTTGGAGAAAGGCATGCATTTCGATCTGGTGGATCTGCGGCTGCTTGTGCTCGTCGTGGACAGAGGTGGGCTTGCCGCGGCAGCCAGACATGCCAACCTCTCTGTTTCTGCGCTGTCCGAACGCATGAAATCGCTAGAGGAGCGGGCTGGCCTGCAGTTGTTCGAGCGTACGGTCAAAGGGACACGACCGACCTCAGCGGGACTGGAGTTCGCCGGGCACGCCCGCAGCATACTTATGCAGGCAGAGCGGCTGAGCGGGGCGGTCCGATCGTGGAGAAAGCGCGAACGGGGCCTGATACGGATGCGGGCCAATTCGAATGCCATCGCAAGCTTCCTTCCGGATGTCTTGGCGAGCTATCTCGCCCGGCATCCCGACGTGACGGTCGATCTCCAGGAGCAGACGTCGGATCTCATCGCGGTGGCGGTAAGAGCGGGTGAAGCAGACCTCGGAATTGCCGCCGAGAATGCGCAGTTTGAAGGGCTGCGAACGGAGCCATTCGGAGTGGACCGCCTTGTCGTACTGGTTCCTCCGGGGCATTGGCTCGCCGACTACACCTCAATAGGGTTCGCCGAGGTGTTGAACGAGCACTTCATCGGCCTAGATGAGCAGGCATCCATTCAGACATATCTCGCCGATCATGCGCGAAGGCTCGGTCGAGAGCTGGTCATCCGCATACGTTTGCGAGGGTTTGAAAGTGTTTGCCGCATGGTGGCTGCGGGCGCCGGCGTTGCCGTCGTCCCAGTAAGCGTCATCTCTTCTTCGGTGAAGGACGCAGGAGCGCGGGCTGTCGAGTTGTCGGATAACTGGGCCCAACGCAATCTTGTGGTCTGCCTCCCGGTCGATCGTCCCGTATCAGATCTGGTGCAGAGACTAATAGCGGACATAGCGAGGTCTACTAGGTCTCGATTCGCCGAAATCGGCGGAGATGCCGGCCCCCTGCGGACATAATCAGCCAGTGTTCGCCCACCGCGAGGGCGGCTTTCGGCAGAAACGAGTTTACAAAGAGTTCGCCGCGTGCGCTTTAGATCTCGGCCTCGCATGAGGCGTTTCCTCCCTGACTCGCCGAGGCCTTCAAAGGTCTCGGCATTTTCGTGAGATGAGGATGGGCAGAGTGCCGCTCGCCGTTAGCGAAGAATGGTGAGCTTATTATGGGAAAAGCCCTCGGGTCGTTTTCGCTGCCCGCACTCGTTCGACACCTATGGCCATGGCGGCGGTTCGATGAGAGACGTTGTCACGAGCGGCGCGGGTAACCATATCGTTGAATGCGCGATCGAGGATCTGATATTCCCTCCGCATAACCTCTTCTTCTTCCCAG
This sequence comes from Bradyrhizobium guangdongense, assembly GCF_004114975.1. Classification (NCBI taxonomy): domain Bacteria; kingdom Pseudomonadati; phylum Pseudomonadota; class Alphaproteobacteria; order Hyphomicrobiales; family Nitrobacteraceae; genus Bradyrhizobium; species Bradyrhizobium guangdongense. The sequence goes on along the minus strand of NZ_CP030052.1, from coordinate 839,351 downwards.
AACAATTGCTGGAGGTCTTGAAGCCACTCGAAATAACTCACGATCACGCCGCCCGAGTTACAGAGAATATCCGGTATGAGGAATATCTCGTTGCGGCGCCTCTCTAGGACCAGATCAGCCTCCGGAGTGGTCGGGCCGTTGGCGCCCTCAGCAAGCACGCGACATCGCAGATCCCGCGCCACGCGATCATCGATCACCCGCTCCATGGCTGCTGGCACAAGGACGTCGCAAGGAAGCTGCAGGAGCTCGGCTGGATCGAGACGGGGCGCTTCGTGATAATCAGACAGACTTCCGTGCCTCGCCGCATGACGGATCAACTGTGTGACGTTGAGGCCTGCACGGTCGTAAAATGCGCCCGTGTGGTCGCCGACACCTACTATCTTGACGCCGCTCCTGCTCAACTCCAGTGCCGCGTACGAGCCGACGTTGCCGAAGCCTTGAACCACCGCGGTCGCCGTCGACCAGTCGATCGACAGATCCTTCAAAACTCGTTTGGCCAGATGGGCGACGCCGCGTCCTGTCGCCTCCCGACGCCCTAAGGTGCCTCCCGCGCCAACAGGCTTGCCGGTTACGATCTCCGTTACGGTACGCCCCTGGTACATGGAATACGTGTCCATGAACCACGCCATCACTTGCTCGTTGGTGCCCATATCGGGAGCCATGACGTCGACGTGCGGACCCACGAACGGAATCATCTCCTGCATATAGCGGCGCGAGAGCGCCTCAAGCTCTCGGTGGGAAATCTTCGCTGGATCGACACGAATACCGCCCTTCGCGCCGCCATAGGGTAGTCCGACCAGTGCGCATTTCCAGCTCATCCAAATCGCGAGGGCGGCGACTTCGCCGATATCAACACTAGCGGCAAAGCGCGTTCCTCCCTTGGTCGGCCCGAGTGTAAGGTGATGCTGGACTCGATAGCCCTCGAATACGGAGATCGACCCGTCATCACAATGGATGGGGCAAGAAACCGAGATGGCGCGCTTGGGAAGAAGCAAGCGGCTGCGTTCGTCGATGGGAATTGCCAGATGATCGGCAATCACGGTGAACTGTCGTGAAGCCATCTCGAAGACGGGCCCACTATAGATGCTCATTTTGGCTCCGATTTATCAATAAGCGACGGCCCGGGAGCAATCGACTAAGCGCCCGCGAGCGGATGGAGGACGCGCGGCTGTCTCGCAGCGCCGGCGATCACGTGAGAACTTGCGGGCGTGCAAGCACGCAGGCCCGAAATAGCAGCGGGATGTCTACTGCAATCGGAGCCACACGCTCTTCGTCTGAAGGAAATCCTTCATCGCGTCGATCCCACTTTCACGCCCCAAGCCGGATGTCTTGTAACCACCAAAGGGAACGGCAGGATCAGTCTTCCGATACATGTTGATCCAGACCGTTCCGGCCTGGAGTCGGGCTGCGACGCGGTGAGCGCGACTTACGTCCTTGGTCCAGAATCCCCCGGCTAAGCCGAAGTTGGTCGCATTAGCCGTGCGGATCGCATCCTCTTCATCCTTGAACGCGATAACAGAAAGAACGGGACCAAAGACTTCCTGCTGGGAAATCGTCATCGTGTTCTTCACATCGGCATAGATCGTCGGTTCGACGAACCATCCCTTGCCGCATTCCGGGGCGTGGGATCGCTTGCCGCCAAGCACTAGCCGCGCGCCCTCCGAGCTGGCTGTGTCAATCATCGAAAGTATCTTGCGGAATTGCTGTTCCGTCGCGACAGGGCCGATGTCGGTCGCTGGATCCAACGGGTCGCCCAGCCGCATGCCGCTTCCACGCCGGACCAGCTTTTCAAGGATCTGTTCAAGCACCGTCTCTTGAACGAGTAGGCGGGAGCCCGCGACACATGTTTGCCCGGTCGAGGAGAAAATACCTCCGACGGCACCGGCTGCCGCAGCATCCAGATCGGCGTCCTCGAAAATGATGTTAGGCGATTTCCCGCCCAGTTCCAGGGCTACCGGTTTGAGGTGGCGAGCGGCGAGCTCGTAGACTTTGCGACCGGCGTCGACACCACCAGTGAAGGAGATCTTGGCGACTAGTGGGTGCTGGACCAGCGCGGGTCCGATCTCGGAGCCGTAGCCGGTAAGAACATTCACGACGCCGGGCGGCACTCCAGCCTCTTCGAGCAGATCCACGAACAACAGTGTCGATGTGGATGTGAATTCTGATGGCTTGACGACCACCGTGTTGCCGGCGGCGAGGGCCGGGGCAATCTTCCAGGAAAGAAGTCTCAACGGCGAATTCCACGGAGTGATCGCGGCGACGACGCCGATCGGCTCGTATCGTGTGTAGTTGAAATAATTCTCCGGATCGACGGGGATAACGGAGCTGTGGACCTTGTCGGCAAGGCCGGCGTAGTAGTGATACCACTGCGCCATCGTCTGCATTTGGGTCCGCATTTCGGAAATAGTCTTTCCGTTGTCGCGGATCTCCCATCGCGCCAGGCTCTCGATGTTCTTCAGCACGAGATCTCCAACCCGGTGAAGAATAACCCCTCGCTGCTTTCCGGTCAGCCGAGGCCAAGGTCCTTCGACGAATGACCTGTGTGCGGAGTCGACTGCGTCGTTCACGTCGGAAGCATCGGCTTGCGGGACAGTCGCCCAGGTCTCTGATGTAAAAGGGTTCTGTGTTTCCAATCGCCGTTGGCTCTTTGACGCGCGCTTTTTTCCTCCGATCACCATCTCGAAGTGCTGCATTCCATCTCCTCCGTTTGAGCGTTCGCAACAAGCAGCTCAATAGATCGAGGTAGCAGCATGGGCAACGACAGCAGCTGTTATGGAAGTATGATCAAAATGAAAGAGGAGGCTTGTCCTGCGCGTAAGCTTCGGGGACTTCGAGTAAATTTGTCGCGACGGCCGTGGTTTGGTGCAGCGCGGGAAGCGACCGGCTGTCGATCTCGCCTTGACGTCTCCGGCTCACTGATCGTAGCAATCACTACGACGTCGTCCCGGTTGCCGGGTTGGTCGGAGATACAAGGAGGATCGTTCATTGTCAGCAGCTGTGCACGCAGAGAGCCGCGTTAAGGCGAAGGAAGCCGCCCGGGCGGGCTGGCAATATGAGTTGTACGACCTGCTCCGACGAAACAACTTCACGCAGTTTGCCTACGTCCCGGATGCCGGCCACACCGTTCTCATCAACGAGTCGCTCGCAGATGCCGAGGTCGAGTCGATCGCGCTTACAACCGAAGAAGAAGGTGTCGCGATGATGGCGGGTGCCGAGTTGGGCGGCGCCCGTGGCGTGCTGCTTATGCAGAGCAGCGGCGCGGGTAATTGCGTCAACCTTCTCTCCCTGATAGCGGGCGGACGCTTCCCTTTCTTGACGCTCCTGAGTATGCGCGGAGATTTCGGCGAGGGTAATCCCTGGCAGATGCCGATGGGGAGGGCCGTCGAGCCGGTCCTGGAAGCGATGTCGGTTCGATGTCTGCGTGTAGACCGGCCTGAGGACGTCGTGCCTGTCGTCTCGGCTGCCATCACGATGGCCTTCCAAGGCGGCGAGGCAGTTGCGGTCCTCCTCACTCAAAAACTCATCGGCGCGAAGGCGTTCTAGGGGGCATGATCATGAAAGCAAATGTTGGCAATCCGGAGTTCGACGAGCGCTACGTCCTTGATCGACGTGAGGCCGTTCCAGCGTTAGTGGGAGGTCACAAGGAGTTCCTGTTCATCGCGGGCTTGGCTGGCACCGCGCGCGATGTGACTTCGCTGGTGAACGATGGTCCGTCCGCCTATGGTCTCGGAGGGGCCATGGGGGCGGCGACGATGATGGGGTTGGGTCTCGCTCTCGCTCGTCCCGATCGTACCGTCATCGCCTTTTGCGGTGACGGAGAGTTGCTGATGAACGTCGGGTCCCTGGCCACCATCGGCGTCCGCAATCCTCCCAACTTGAGAATCGTTTGTGTCGACAACGGTCACTACGGCGAAACCGGCTACCAGCGCAGCCATACGAGTTTGGGCGTAGACCTTGAGAAGATCGCCGTCGGGTCCGGCATCAGGCGCACCCTGACTATCGGTACAGCAGCCGAGCTACCGAAAGGCAGCAAGTTGCTGCGGGAATCTGAAGATGCCGTCTTCATCTTGATGCGGGTCAAGCCCACCGATCCGCCGAAGTTTAAGCGAACTCTGGATCCGGCCGTGTGCCGCGTCCGTTTCAAGGCTGCTTTGGCGGATGCAGCTCGTGCGGGCGGCTGAGTCGAAGAGGCGCGAAGTGCCGACGGCACGCAGCGAAGACGCCGCGCCGTCGGCTACCGGCATCGACGTTCGCGATGTATCGAAGATCTTCGCGCTCGGCGCTTCGGAACAGACCGTGGCGCTCAAGCCGCTTTCCCTCACGATCCGGAAGGGCGAGTTCTTCAGCTTCATCGGACCGTCGGGATGCGGCAAGACAACCTTGCTCCGCATCATCGCCGGCCTCACCACCCCCACGACAGGTGGCGTTTTCATAAATGGCACGCAAGTGACCGGACCGGATTCACGGATCGGTATGGTCTTCCAGAAGTCCACGCTTCTACCCTGGCGAACGGTTCTTCAGAATCTTCTCCTTCCCGTCGAGGTGACGAAATCATGCTCGATGCAAGAGGCGAGATCGCGGGCCGATCGCCTGCTTGAGATGATGGGAATTGCCGCTTTCAAAAATCGCTCGCCAGACGAGTTATCCGGCGGCATGCAACAACGAGCGGCGATAGCTCGGGCGTTGATCACAGATCCCGAAATCCTGGCCATGGACGAGCCCTTCAGCGCGCTCGACGAATTCACGCGTGAGCGCCTGAACGATGAACTGATGGGTCTGCAAAAGAGCGCGCAAAAGACCATCATCTTCGTCACGCACAACATATCCGAAGCGGTCTTTCTGTCTGATCGCATCGGAGTGATGGCCCCAAGACCCGGGCGCTTAGACAGCATCATCGAAGCGCAGGGCTTTCCCGCTGTGAGGGACGCCTCACTCCGGAAGAAGCAAGAATTTTTCCGGGAGGTGGCGAGAGCCCGGGATGCCTTCGATAGGCTTCATTTGTGACTCGGGACCTATCGTTCGATGTTGTAAACGGAGAATGCAAGTGTCCAGCCAGGCCGTGAGAAGCGAATCCGAGATCGGCTCAGTCCCCTCGATCCTAGAGGGGGGCCGAAAATTCGGAGCAGCACTGCTAGCGCTCGGCATTGCGCTGCTGCTTCTCGCTATCTGGCAACTCTCGTCCCAATATCGACTTGTGTCCGCTCTGATCCTCCCGAGCCCAGCTCTGGTAGCGGGCGCGCTCTACGAAGGCGTGGTCGGCGGACGCTTCCTGAACGACATCCTCGTGACATTCAACGAAACCGTACTTGGCTTCCTGTTTGGAACGGTCGTCGCCATCACTCTGGGGGCGACGTTCGCATATTCGGGGCTCCTGCGGCGTGCCGGCTATCCCTACGTCATTGCTGTTCAGACGTTCCCGAAGATCGCTATCGCTCCCTTGCTGATAGCCTGGTTCGGATACGGCATAGGACCGAAGGTCATCATTTCGGCTCTACTCGCCTTCTTTCCGGTATTCACCGCTACACTTGCCGGATTCACTGAAGTGAACTCGGACATGATCGATCTGCTGCGATCGATGAAGGCGACGCGGCTACAAGAACTTCGCAAATTGAGGCTGCCCTTCGCGATGGCTTTCATCGTGCCTTCTCTCGATGTGGCCATCGTGCTGGCTTTGCTCGGAGCAATCGCTGCCGAACTGGTCGGCGGAGCCGCAGGTCTGGGGCAGGTCATTCAACAAAAGTCGTTCACGGGCGACATAGCGGCCGTTTATGCGGTCCTCGCTCTCACGGCCGCAATCGGCATAAGCCTTAGAAGCATCGTCAGGACGGTGACCCGAGCTCTTCAGTCAATGGCGTGGGGCTGATTGCAGGTATGGGCACGCAATGCCTTTCGGCACGATTGAATGGAGGAAGTCCTTGCGTTTAGTAGGTTGTTTGGCGGTTGCAGCCAATCTGTCCGTCTTCGTCTGTGGTGCGACGCAAGCCGAGAGTCTGAAGGAAGTGACCTTCGCATCCTCGGATACAGCATTGAGCATCGGGTCCGCGCCTTACTCATCGCTCCAGCCCACCTTGAAGTTGCCGGAGAAGTACGCGGGGGTGACGGTCAAGTTTCAACCTACCGCTGGCGCGACGGCTGCGGTGCAGGCCGTAAGCAACGGCAATGCATTCTATACTTTGGTGGCGTTAGCGTCCTTCTTGCCGCTCGCCCGTCAAGACCCGAACCTTGTTATCGTCTCGTTCGACCCCGGCAATTCTCTCCGGGTGATTGTGCCCCCCGATAGTCCGGTGAAGGGTCCCTTAGACCTGAAAGGTAAAGTTATTGGAGTCGGTAGTTTTGGCACGGCGGCCTATCCGTATGGCAAGGCTATCCTCAAGGAAGCCGGCCTCGATCCCGACAAGGACGTGACCTTCCTGCCGGTCGGTCTCGGAGCACCAGCGGCGGACGCTTTGAAAAGCGGCAAGATCCAGGCTTTCGCGGGGTTCGATAGCCCGAACGCGGTGATCGGAAATCTCCTCGGCGTGAAGATGAGAGACGTGCCGTCCCCGCTGAACGATCTCGTTGGTATGGTCGGTATGGTTGTCACCCGCAGTGAAATCGAAAAGCATCCGAAGGTGGTCGCAGGCCTGTGCCGTGCGCTCTACGAATCGTTCTTCTTCGCCGAAGGAAACATCGAAGGGACCGTGCGCAATCACTTTAAGGTCTATCCTGGCCAGCTCCCATCGAACAAACCACTTGATGAAGCGGTCCGGGAAGGCGAGGTCATCCTGAGAGCCAAGCTCGACGTCGTGAACCACAGAGGAGCCGGTGGCATCATCGGCTACCAGGAACTGCCGACCGTTCAGCACACCGTCGACAAGCTGTACGAGAACGGAATCCTTCCGGAGCGGATGGAAATATCAAAGTACGCGGACCAACGGTTCAAGAACGATTGTGGCGGTTTCGATCCCGCTGAGCTCCGGGCGCAGGCCCGCGCTTGGAAACCGCAATAGAGGAAATCGACAACTGGACACCGAGAGAGGAGAATATTCAATGACGGTCATCGAGCATCTTGCAAAGTGGGGGTCCGAAGCGCCCTTCGAACATTCAAGGGCAGCGCGAGACGTCGCTCGGCACGCTGTTGAAGACGTAATTGCCTGCATCATAGCGGGATCCAACGATCTCGGCGCCTCTAACGTCCGCAAGATGGTGTACGCCTCCGATAGTGCCGGTCCTGGCACGGTCGTCGGAGAGGAGAAGGCCGTGTTGCCGCAGCTGGCGGCGCTCGCAAATGGAACGGCCGGCCATGCATTGGACTATGACGATACGTTCCTTCCGGGCGTCAATCACGCCAGTTCGGTTCTCGTCTCGGCCCTCATGGCGCTTGGCGAGCAAGCGGGATCCTCGGGCGCCGAATTAATCGATGCCTATTTGGTCGGTCTAGAGCTCCAATTCGCGGTCGGCAGCGGTGTGATGCGTAGCCACTACGATTTTGGTTGGCACTCCACTTCGACGATCGGGTGCATCGGAGCCGCCGGCGCCTGCGCGCGGCTTCTCAAGCTGGATGCCAGGCGCTTCGCGCATGCGCTCAGCCTCGGGACGAGTATGGCGTCTGGGTGCAAGGTCCAGTTTGGCAGCATGGCAAAGCCTCTGCACGCCGGGCTTGCCGCTCAGCACGCCATCGAGGCGGCCCAATTGGCCGCGGCCGGCGTCGAGGGACGGCTGAATGCGCTTGAAGGAGGGATGGGCTTTCTCGAATTGTTCGGCGGCAAAGGACCGGCTGGCTGGGGAAAAAACATCGAGAAACTGGGCGCGCCGATGACGGCGGAGTCTCGCGGTCTCATGTTCAAACGCTATCCGTGTTGCGCCTCGACGCACCGGGTTCTAGACGCGTTCTTCGAGCTAAGGGCGCAAGAGAAGTTCGAGGCCGACGAGGTCGAAAGCATCAACACGCTAATTGGATACGGTAACTCGCGAAATCTGATGTACACAAATCCAGTCTCCGAAATGGAGGCTAGATTCTCTATGCAATATTGCATGGCCGTGGCTCTTGTCGACGGTGCTCCGAAGCTCAGTCACTTCACGCCGCAATCCGTCAAGCAGGAAAAATACCGTCGACTTTTCGGACTGACAACCGTCAGTTGCTACGATCCTGCGGAGGAGCAGAAGAACGTCGACCTAATGCGTCCTCATGTCATTACCGTCAAGTTGAAGAATGGCCGGTCGCTGGAACGGTCGCGGGATCTTCCGGTCGGTACCCTCAAATACCCGTTTAGCCTCGACGACCGCAAAGCAAAATTCGACGATTGCTGCAAATCTAGATTGGACAAGGTATCCTCCGATAGGCTCTTCGAGGCCATCAACAATATCGAGAGCGAAGGGCATCTGTCCCGGTTCACCGGTTTGCTGCGATTCGGAGCAAAGGCAAACCACGCTTTCCGCACTTCGAGCTTCGCGTGAGTGCGGCCGGAAGACCACGCATCCGGCCTCACGTGATCCATTCAGCGCAGAACGACTGCGACCGGAAAAAAATATGTCGTCGAAGCCACTTCCCCTGGATCAGGTTAGCGTAGTCGAATTCTGCTCGACGGCAGCGGGGCCTTTCGCGTCCATGCTGCTCTCGGATATGGGAGCGAGCGTCATCAAGGTCGAACCGCCAAATGGAGATGGCTTACGCCAATGGCCGCCGTTGACAGAAGGATTTAGCGAGAACTTTGCCTCACTCAATCGCAACAAGAAATCGATCGTCCTGGATCTCAAGAATGATGAGGACAATGACATTGCGCGGCGGCTTGTGCTCGATGCCGACGTGCTGATCGAGAACAATCGTCCCGGCGTGATGGAGCGCTTGGGGCTCGGTTATCCGCAATTCGCCGCGGAGAGGCCGGATCTTATCTACTGCTCGATATCCGCATATGGTCAAACCGGACCTCGAGCCGACGAAGGTGGGTTTGATCTCACCATTCAGGCCGCTGCTGGCGTGATGAGCGTAACGGGCGAAAGCGATGGAGCGCCGGTCAAATGCGGAGTTCCGATCTCGGATTTTGCGTCGGGTCTATACGCCGCTTTTGCCGTGACCTCCGCTCTGGTGCGGGTTCGGGCGGGGGGCAACGGCGCTCACATAGACGTTCCGATGTTTGGCTGCACGTTGGGTATAGCCGCGTTACAGACAAGTGAATTTTTCGGGACTGGTCTGCTCCCCCGCAGATTGGGATCCGCCCACCCGCGTAATGCGCCCTACCAGGCTTATCGAGCGGCGGACGGCTTCTTCGCGATTGCGGCTGGCAACGACGGACTGTGGCGCGAGGTCTGTCGTGTCGTCGGACGCGACTATCTCGTCACCGATGGGCGTTTCCTTACCACCGCTGACAGGGCTTCGAACCAGCACTCCCTCAAGGAGCTGCTGGAGGCCGTATTCGAAACCCAGCCGGTCGATTACTGGATCGGAGCCTTCGCGAAGGCTCGTGTGCCTCATGCAAGGATTAATAGCTACGACGCGGCCCTTGGAGATCCTCAGACGCGCCACATGGGATGGATCAAAGAACTCCAGTTGCCGGGTGGACGAACGACGCAGACTTTCGCATCGCCCCTGAAGTTCGGCGGCGAAAGCTTTGAAATCCGGAGCCGACCGCCCCTGCTGGGTGAACATACAAAGGAGTTCCGTGACGCCTACAGCCGCAGGCAGCCGGACCTCAACCGAGTTTCAACAAGGTCGGAGGACTGAGGTGAGCCAAAAGCTGCTTGCATTTGTGGCCGAGGTGACACGCTGTGTCGAAAACGTTCAGGACGAAGTCATAGTCGTTTCGCGCGTCAGGAAGGCGATGAGCGAGCTTGTGTCAACGGATGACTGGTTGCCTGAGACGATGGCGCTGTCCGATCCCAAATTCTATCAGCAACATCTGCTATATGGAGACCCTCTTGATCGCTTTTCGGTCGTGAGCTTCGTTTGGGGACCGGGCCAGCAGACGCCGGTCCATGACCATTCCGTGTGGGGTGTCATCGGCATGTTGCGAGGATCCGAGATCAACCAGAGGTACGGCCGGACGGCCTATGGGATGGACCCGATCGGTGGTTCCGAGCGACTGGAGCCAGGCGACGTGGAAATCGTGTCGGAAGCGGTTGGCGACATTCATCAAGTGCGAAATGCGTTCGATGACCGCGTGTCCATTAGTATCCACTGCTACGGTGGGAATATCGGGAGAATCCGACGTCATGTCTTCAAAGATCTCGGTGAGACCCAAGAGTTTGTCTCGGGTTATTCCAATGCTCTCACTCCCAACCTCTGGGCGCCAGCGCAGTGAGTGGGACGGAAGACCTTTTCGTCGGTCGCGCCGACGGTGTCGTGCGATTGCGCCTGAACCGACCGGAAGTAGGCAACGCCTTGAACCCAGGTTTGATCGCGGCCCTCACGCGCGAGGTAGAGGAGGCACGAAGATCGTGCGCCAGGCTTATGATCGTCGAGTCGAGTGGGCGCAACTTCTGCACTGGCTTTGATCTGTCGCGACTCCAGGAGGAAACAGACGATACGCTATTGGCAAGATTCGTCCGTATCGAATATTGTCTCCAGGCGATCAAGAATGCACCTTTCCCGACGTTGGCAATAGCCCGAGGGCGAGCGATCGGAGCCGGGGCCGACCTGTTCTGCGCCTGTGCCATCCGTTGGATCCTACCGGGGTCGTCGTTCGTCTTTCCGGGAGCGAATTTCGGCCTTGTCTTGGGTACCTCAAGGCTCGCCGAGATCGTCGGCGCCGCGACGGCCGCGGAATGGATCATGGGAGGGGCGACGGTCGATGCGCAATCCGCGCTGGAATCCGGCTTGGCTATGAAACAAATTGGCTACGAAGACATCGAAAGGGCAGTGTCTAGCGAGACCGCTCGCGCCTGTCGGCTAGATAGTTCGACGCATCAATCGATTTGGATGGCTGCAGCGAGTGCTCGCAGCGTTCGCGGAGAAACGGGTGACGGCTTCGACATGCTGAGGCTCATCGCGTCCGCTTCGCAGGTCGGCCTAAAGGAAAGAATAGCATCATACCGAACGGCAAGCCAATCGATCTGGCCCGTCACGTCACCTTGATATAGGATCGTGATCTAACCTCGCCGAACAATCAGCGTGAACGATGTTACCTCGGGCCGGCCACAATTTGACCTTCGAAACGTTTCGTCCGGTCGGTCACCATCGCTTCTTTTGAGATGGTAGCTGCGACGTCTGACAATCTGACGAGATATTGCTTGCCGGCCTACTCCGCTTGTTTGGTCTCATCACACACAAGATCGTCGACGGACCCAGGCGTCTTTGAGTAGCTTACATTTAGCAAATATTCGTCGCGGCGGAGCCTACTTTTGCGCTCGAGGACGGCGCCGCCATCAATCCTTTCCACCGCGACATGCCGCGCCTGTCGGTGGATATCGACCACACCTATCTGCCGGTGGTTCCGCGCCCCAAATCTCTGGCCCCGATCGATGCGGCGATGGAGCGCATGGCGGCGGCCATCAGGAAAGGATTGCCGGCAGCACGGGTGACGGAAGTCGTCAGCGCCGGTGAAAGATTGTCATCAAGCTGACCGTCCAGAGAGGCGCCGCGCAGGTCAGGATCGAGGTCACGCCGGTGATCAGGGCCGAGCTAGAGCTGCGCGATGTCTCGTCGAGCGTCGAAGAAATGTCCGGCTTCCGGACCCAAATGGAGCTGCTCAGGCTGTTGTCAAGTAAACCAATTCGTCATATATGGCATATAAACAAGTGTTAGTCGCCACATATGGTGATATTATGAGTTCGCCCAAATCCAATGCCGCGCTTGAACGTCTTGGTCACGACCTTCGATCGGCTCGCCTGCGCCGTCGTGTGGCTGTGGCCGACTTGGCTGCGCGCGCGGGTACGTCGCCTAGCACCATCGCACGCCTGGAAAAAGGCGATCCGGGAGTCGCCGTAGGCACGCTCGCGGACGTGCTCGTCTCTCTCGGGCTTATCGAGAATCTCGCCGATCTCGTCGATATACGGAAAGACGATCTGGGTTTGGCGTTGACGTCGGAGCGGTTGCCGCAGCGCGGTCGATCGTACGCTGCAAGGCTGCGCAAGCAGGAGAGGCAGGGCGACAAGGACGGGAAAAACGAACCGGACGATGTTGATCCGAACGGCGTGGCCTTCTGATGACTGAATACTACGCCCAAGTAGCCCTTGGCGAAGGCTTAACGCGAGTCGGTGAACTACGCTTCACGCAGACCGGGCCTCGTCAATTTTCGATCTTCACCTATGACCCGGCCTGGGCGAAGGATCCGCGTGCTTTCGCATTGCAGCCGAACATGCCCTTTGAGGGCGGGCCGTTTCATGCGTCGGCGCAGTCTGGCAATTCGCGCGAGGCGCTTGCTGGCGTCTTCTCCGATGCTGCGCCCGACAGCTGGGGGCGCAGACTGCTTGAACGTGCCTATGGCAATGGCCTCTCTGAATTCGAATATCTCACACTGTCCGACGATACATGCCGGCAAGGTGCTCTGCGTTTCATCGATGAACATGGGAAGATCATTACCGGTAAGGCCAACGAAGCGGTACCGCGTCTTCTTGATCTAGAGGCGATCACGGCGATTGCCCGCGCCTACGAACAAGGCAAGGAGATTTCCCCTGCGGACATGCAAGCTCTTGCCGGAGCCGGCGGCTCGGGCGGGGCTCGGCCCAAAGCCAACGTTCGTGACGGCGACGTTCTCTGGCTTGCCAAGTTCACTTCCGTCCACGATCAGCACCCGATCGAACAGGTCGAGGTCGCGACGCTGAACCTTGCCAGGATGTGCGGCATCCGCATTCCAGAGGTCAGACTGGAACTCGCTGACACGAAATTTCCGGTCGCGCTGGTCCAGCGTTTCGATCGACGCGGCCGCGCCCGCATTCCCTACATCTCCGCCCGAACGGCGCTCGGGAAGACAGGCTTAGAGCTCGGTTCGTACACGGAGATTGTCGATTTCATGCGGACGTCAGCTCCGGATCCGCAAGTCGATTTTGAGGAGCTCTATCGGCGGATGGTCTTCACTATCCTTGTTTCGAACAAGGATGATCATCTGAAGAACCATGGCTTCCTGTACGTCGGTTCGGGACGGTGGCGTCTGTCGCCGATGTTCGATGTGAACCCGGCGCCCGATCGCAACCCGCATCTCGAGACGGCGATCATGGAAGGTGGCACGCACGACCGATCAATCAAGCTCGCCCTCGAGGCCTGCGAGTTTTTCGAAATCACCGACGCCAACGCGCGAAAGATCATCCGAGATACAGCTCAACGCGTGTCCGATGGATGGCGGGAAACTTTCCGACGGGCAGGGGTCGGCCGTGCCCAATCGCGCGACTACGAAGCCGCCTTCGTCCATGATCAGAGCGACACAGCGCTTGGTCTATAATTCATCATATATGAAATGTTATCTGCTTCAATATATCATATTTGACTACTACGTAGTGATGCGCCAGAGACTTGCGAAGGCGCGGCCGGGTTCCCTCTGCCCTATCCACTTAGGTACGATCGACGATTTGCCTCGTATCGGACGGGAGGCATTCCAAGATTTGTGCCTCGCCATCGTGGCGGAAGATTTGAAGTCCCCGATACAGAACTTTTTGGCCTCCCACGATGGCGGTCGGACGAGCATTTCCCGGCGCTTGGGAAGGAGGCGAGGCCGCCCCGCGCCGGAAAGTGCACGATCCAGATCAAGCATTTCGGAAATGCCGCCGCCCGTCTATCTCTGTCGCACCTCACCAAGAAGCCGGGTGTCAAACGCCATCCGGAACTGAGGGGGCAGTTTTCCATGGCGCGCGACAGCCGGGCAATGCCAAGGAGCTCGCTGCCCAGGGGGCGCGCAGGCGATTACATCTTCATTACGAACGCCGGGGTTTCGGGAGCTGCCGAGGCAAGCATCTGCAGGCTTTCGAAAAGGCCGGTGTGCAGCGTTGTCGCGTGTTTGGAGGCGACTGGGTCGCGGCCCAGCTTCGGAGCCGCCCGTCCCCGAGGATGCTAATTCCGCGAATCTACAACCTCACGCATCTCCGACAATTCATCGACGGCGGAGCCTATCTTCAGGCATGACATCTACTCGGCGCGATGGGCGACAAATCTGCGCTGCTTCGCGACCACGGACGCGCATAGACGGAGCGTGGAAGCGCTGCTGGATCACCGGTTCGTCTTGCTTCGCGGGATCCGGCTTCCGGCAAATCGATGATCGCGGCGATATCGTCTCTTGGCGCGCTGGATGACCTTGCTATAGCCGAGCACGAGGAAGGCGACAGGTGGACCTTTCGTCATCCGACGATCGCGGATGCCTATTCGTCGCGGGAGGCCCCGACCTCGTCGAGATATACCTGCCCGGAGCCAAATCCGAGCGACTGCTGGCGTACGTGTTTTGCGGACGTCGCAGCGATGTCGATGCGTCAGAACGCCATAGAGCGCAGAAGGTACTATTGGACGTGCCGATCAATAGCGTCCTTCATTACTTCCTAGCCGAGCGCTGTGATGAAGATTTCTGCGCACTTTCGTCGAGGCGCGCCCAGAGATTTGGTAGTTCCCCTGCATATTCCGATGGCTGACGGCAATAACATCCGCTTGCTTGCCCGATTCAAACAAATCGTCCTTTGTCCGAAGAGGACATTGAAACCTGATGAGGGAGATACGGGAATACGCTGGAATGCTTCGACGAGTCGATTTTCCAGGATGGACGTGTGCGATCACTGTTGCCTTCTGACGAATTCGAACGGCTCTGCGCCGACGTGAAATGGGAATGGCTTGCCGACCTTGGTGCGTCGGTCGGTCGCACGCGAAGAAGTTACAGCTCGAGCGATCAGGCAGGAATGTATCGTGACTTTCGCGATTCTCTCGAGGCCGCCGCAAAGTATTTTTGGGACGATGACGCGTTGCAAGCGGCGTTGTCAACGGCTTTGCGCCGGATGGACGAGATGATCTACGAGGATGAGGACCAGCGGCCTCCCCGCGGCGAAGCGAAACTTTCAAATCTTCGCCGAAGATCTCCGGAGCGTTGATCGAGATATTCAGTGATGTAGATGAAGAGTAGGGGCGCCATGATCTTGATCCAGCGCTTGCCCGGGGCAGTTCAGAAAATCGTGCCTGTCGTACCCGCGGCGCTGTTTCGCGGTGCGTTCGCCGTTTTCGTTGAAGTCCGACAGGCCCGGAGCTTGCGGGCTTCGCCTCGGTCACCTATCGCGAGCTCAGCAGCGATTGCCACAAATGCCGTTATGAAATTTCTGAATCGTCGGCCCTGGTCGATTCACTTATTTAATTGGACGGTTGATTCGGGAATTGCGATTCTGGCGCATGTCCGAACTCACCGTGCAATAAGCCCGCAAAGTTCTACGTGCTGACGATCGAGCCGACGCTGTTTGGCGATACAGCATTGGTGCGCGAATGGGGCCGCCTCGGTGGGCACGGCCAACGGCGGCTCGATCTGTTCGATGGGCACGTGCAGAGGCGCTTGAGTCCTGGTTCAAGCGCAAGACCCGTCGTGGTTACGTACAGCGGCACTTTCGCTTGGAGCCGGCTGCGACGTGCGGCAAGCGGTCTGATCTGGAGAAAATCTCCAATTAAAGTATGTCAAAGTAATCCGAAGGTATTTCGAATCTATTCCGAGAATTGCAGTATTCCATAGTACAACAATAGCGTACCTTCGCCGTGATCGAGGCTCATCAGGAAGGCTTTCCGCTCTCTACGTCAAGCTACCTTATCCTGGTTTGAAGTCGGAACATCGAGATGAAGTTGGAGCCCTTCTCAAGGTCCCGATAGCTCGAACACTGCGTCTTTGCGCCCGCGTTCAAGCGAATCGGTGGTGATGTTCGTCCGGACGGCCGCCACCTGAGCCAACCTAATTCGATCCCGCCGCAGCAGCCGTGAAGCTGCGGTCGACGGCTTTGCTGACGTCGAGCGTCTTCGGCAGGATGCCGTAGCGGGTCGAGCGGTCGGAGGCTTCCTGCACCTCTTTCACCACGCCCTCGTCGATCACAATCGGGCTGGTGCGCTGCGCGGTGTAGGCCGAGATCAGCACGTCCTCCGGCAGCTTGGTCAGCTCGGCCGTGCTCCTGGCGTATTCCGCAATATGGTCCAGCGACCACAGCCGTGCCTTGTTCAGCCGTTGCACGAGGTCCTGAACCGCGGCGCGCTTGGTGGCGATGGCATTGTCGGAGGCGACGATGAAGGTGATGGTCGGCGTCAGGCCGTCGCCGTCGGCGATGACGCGCGCCTTGTCCTTCAACGTCGCGAATGAGACATAGGGCTCCCACACCGCCCAGGCGTCGACTGACCCCGCCACCAGTGCCACCTTGGCATCGACAGGGCCGAGAGGCGCGAAGGTCGCCTCGTCCAGCTTGATCTGCGCCTTCTCCAGGGTTGCATCGATCAGGAACTGGCCCCAGCCGCCGCGCGTACCAGCGAGGCGCTTGCCCTTGAGGTCGGCGGCCGACTTGATCGGTGAATCCTGACGAACCAGGATCGCCTGCGTCTTGGCATCCGACCGCGTGCCGCCGATCGCCTTGATCGGCGCGCCCGCTGCATAGACGGAGAGGAAAGACAGATCGCCCGTGTAGCCGACGTCGAGCGCGCCGGCGTTGAGCGCTTCCAGAATGGGAGCTGCCGCCGGGAATTCCGACCATTCGATCTTGTAAGGCAGGTCCTTCGCATAACCCGAGATCTCGAGTAGCGAGCGTTTACCGCCTTTCTGGTCGCCGACGCGCAGCACGACTGTATCGGCCGCGAACGACGCGGCTGCCGTCGACAAGGTGACGACCGCGGCGAACAGAGAGGCCGCCAGGCGGTGCGTGATCGAATGGTCCGAAGAGTTGATGCTCATGTGATCTGTCTTGTTGCTTGCCTGTTACGACACGTGGGCGCGTGATGCGGCGAGACGATCAAGTCTATGACCGCGTGATACGCAGTCAATGAAATGGCCAACCGTATTGCGCGCGCGATGAGCAAGGACATTTCAATGAATGTGTGCTTTTCAGAAAAGCGGCGTGCGCATGCCTCAGACTGGGTGACAGTGATCCTCTCGCAGAGTCGTGAAGCTGCCTGGGAGCCGATGCGTCAGCGAAAATCGTTTCATCGTTGTTGCGTGTGCCGATGGAGAGAATGACTTCGCATCGCGCCAGATTCGAAATTCCATTTCATTGACGATGCGGTACCCGCGCCGCATGATTTGCACATCGCATCAACGTGGACGCAGGAAGCGACCCGCGAAAAATATTCTCTCTACGCAGCTCCCTCAGGAACATCCGCAACGCGAACAGTTGTGCCGATGGCGGAGCGTGCCAACTCAGGAGTGGGGCTGATGGGAAACGACATTAAGCGCAACGGATCGAGCCTCGACCGGCGTCATTTGCTTCAGGCGGGACTGGCGGCGGCCTTTGCGGCCCCGTTCGGCGCCCTGGGCGCACAGGCGTTTGTGCCGCAGGCGCCCGCGCCTGGCATAGACTTCTCGGAATTCCCGCTATGCCGCACGGCCGCGGACGGTCCTGTGCTCACGGGAGCCCCGCGCAAGCTAAAGCTCTCGTGGAATGCCGGCGCGGTGTGCCTTGCGCCGCTGCCTGTTGCGATCGAGCACGGCTTCTTCCAGAAGCAGAATCTCGATGTCGAGCTCGTCAACTATTCCGGTTCGACCGACCAGTTGCTCGAGGCCATCGCGACCGGAAAGAGCGATGCCGGTCTCGGCATGGCGCTGCGCTGGCTGAAACCGCTCGAGCAGGGCTTTGACGTCAAGATCGCCGCCGGCACCCATGGCGGCTGCATGCGCGTGCTGAGCCGCGCCGATTCCGGCGTGAACAAGCTTGCCGATCTCAAGGGCAAGATCGGTGCGGTCGGCGATCTCGCTGGTCCCGACAAGAACTTCTTCTCGATCCAGTTGGCAAAACTCGGCATTGATCCTAACAAGGACGTCGACTGGCGCGCCTATCCCGGCAATCTGCTCGATGTTGCGGTCCAGAAGGGCGAGGTGCAGGCTTTCCTGTCGTCCGACCCGCTTGCCTATCTCTGGCTCAAGGACACCCAGTACAGGGAGGTCGCCTCCAACCTCGATGGCGACTATCGCGACAAGAGCTGCTGCATCGTCGGCCTGCGCGGCTCGCTGGTTCGCGAAGAACCCCAGGTCGCGCGTGCGATCACTCAGGCGCTGCTCGACGCCGCCATGTTCACCTCGCAGAATCCGGCCGTCGCGGCAAAGTCATTCCAGCCCTACGCACCGAAGGCCGCAACGCTCGCCGATATCGAGGGCATGGTGCGCTACCACACCCACCATCATCATCCGACCGGTGAGGTGCTCAAGCGCGAACTGAAGGCTTACGCCGACGATCTCAAGAGCGTGCAGGTCTTCAAGCAGAGCACCGATACGACCAAATTCGCGGAGCGCATCTATGTCGACGTATTCTCTGTCTGACGGGCTCGCCTCCGGCGCGCCGCGGACCACGACGGCGTTTGCCAGCTGGGTGCGCGAGTCCGGCGCCGGGGTTTTCGCCAGCATCGCGTGGATTGCCTTCGGCCTCTCCTGCCTGTGGTGGGAGGATGTCGGCGACTGGTCGCGCACCCATTCGCTCGGCATCGCGGCGCTCGTCATTGCCGCGGTCGTGTTGTTCGGGACCGTCGGCGCCGACTATCTGGGCACGGCGGGCAGGGCGCTGCGCCAGCGCGCGCCCTGGCTCATCGCGCTCGGCGCGTTCCTGACGCTGTGGGAGGTCGCGACCGCCAAGTTTGCCTGGCTGCCGCTGCCGTTCTTCCCGCCGCCGCAGGCGATCATCGAGGTCTATACCGACGATCTGCCGAAGCTGCTCGACAGCCTGTTCGCCTCGGTCAAGCTGCAGCTCGGCGGCTACATCATTGGCGCTGCGGTCGGCTTCCTGACGGGGGTGTCGATCGGCTGGTCGCGCGCGGTCGGCTATTGGGTGCACCCGGTGCTGCGCTTCATCGGGCCGCTGCCGGCAACCGCCTGGCTGCCGATCGCGTTCTTCACCTTCCCCTCGAGCTGGAGCGCGTCGACCTTTCTGATCGCGCTCGCGACCGGTTTTCCCGTCACGGTGCTGACATGGTCGGGCGTCGCGAGTGTCAGCAGTGCTTATTACGATGTCGCGCGGACGCTCGGGGAAAAACCGTCCTTCCTGGTGCTGAAGGTCGCGATCCCTGCCGCGCTGCCGCACGTCTTCGTTGGGCTGTTCATGGGGCTCGGCGCCTCCTTTGCCGTGCTCGTCGTCGCCGAGATGATCGGCGTAAAGGCCGGTCTCGGCTGGTACCTGCAATGGGCGCAGGGCTGGGCTGCCTATGCCAACATGTATGCGGCGCTGATCGTGATGTCGCTGCTCTGCTCCGGCGCGATCACGCTGCTGTTTGCGATCCGCGACCGTCTGCTGGTCTGGCAGAAGGGGACCGTGAAATGGTAGAGGCAATCGTGCATCCGGCCGCCGGTGCCGCGCTCGACATCGAGCAGGTCGGCCATGCCTTCGACATCGACGGCGCCGCGCTGCCGGTGCTGAGCGATGTCAGCATCGCCGTCGAGCCCGGCGAGTTCGTCGCGCTGCTGGGGCCTTCCGGCTGCGGCAAGTCGACCTTGCTGCGGCTGGTGGCAGGGCTCGACAAGCCCAAGGCGGGAAGTCTGCGCGAGGACGAAGTCCGCATCGTCAGGCCGCATCCGTCACGCGTCGTCGTGTTCCAGGATCCGACCCTGTTTCCCTGGCGGTCGGTCTGGGACAACGTCGCCCTGGGCCTCGAAGCCCAGGGCATTCTGAAGAGCCAGCGGCAGCGTGTCGATGATGCGCTCGATCTCGTCGGACTGTCGTCGTTCCGCAATGCCTATCCGCACCAGCTCTCCGGCGGCATGGCGCAGCGCGTGGCGCTGGCGCGGGCGCTGGTGAACGATCCCAAGATCCTGATTTTGGATGAGCCGCTCGGCAAGCTCGACTCGCTGACCCGCATCACCATGCAGGCCGAGCTGGTCTCGTTGTGGCAGCGCAAGGGCTTTACCACGCTCCTCGTCACGCATGATGCCGAGGAGGCGCTGGTGCTCGCCAACCGCGTCATCGTCTTCAGCGAGCGTCCGGCGCGCGTGAAGGCCGACATCCGCGTCGACCGTCCCTATCCGCGCCATCGCGGCGATCCATATCTTGCGGACCTGCGCCGCCAGATTCTTGGCCTGCTGGGATTGGATGCAACATGGTGACTTCTATCGCTCAGGGACGGGTGGCGCATGGCGAACCCGACTATATCGCGCGCGCCGAGGCGCTTGCGCCGGGCTTTGCCGTGCGCGCAGCCGAGCACGACCGCGCCGCCAGCTTTCCCTTCCAGAACTTTCGCGAGCTCTCCGAAGCCGGCCTGCTGTCACTGACGGTGTCGGCGGCTCTCGGCGGGGCCGGCGCGGGCGCACGATATGCCGCGCGTGTGCTCGGCATCATCGGCAAGGCCGATCCGTCGACCGCGCTGGTGCTGTCGATGCACTACATCAATCATTTGGTGATGGCGCGCAGCCCGACCTGGCCGGCGCGGCTGTCGCGCAAGCTTGCGCGCGAAAGCGTCGAGGGCCTCGCGCTCATCAATGCGCTCCGGGTCGAGCCCGAACTCGGCTCGCCCGCGCGGGGCGGCCTGCCGGCGACAGTGGCCCGCCGCACCGAGACCGGCTGGCGGCTCTCTGGCCACAAGATCTACTCGACCGGCGCGCCGATCCTGAAATGGTATCTGGTATGGGCGCGGACCGACGAAGCCGAGCCGCGGGTGGGCCAGTTCCTGGTGCCGGCAGGCCTGCCGGGAACGCGGATCGTCGAGACCTGGGACCATCACGGCCTGCGCGCCAGCGGCAGCCATGACGTCATTTTCGACGACGTCGTGATCCCGCTCGACGCCGAGGTCGATGTCCGCAAGCCCGCCGACTGGCGCGCCCCCGACGTCGCGCAGGCGACCGTCCACACCGTCTTCGTCGCCGCGATCTATGATGGTATTGCCCGTGCGGCGCGCGACTGGTTCGTCCAGTTCCTGAAGCAGCGCGTGCCCGCCAGCCTCGGCGCGCCGCTTGCCACGCTGCCGCGCGCGCAGGAAATCCTCGGTGCGATCGAGGCCAGGCTCGCGGTTAATGCTCGGCTGCTCGACACCTTCGCCCGCGACTTCGACGACGGCGTCGATCTCTCCAACGGCGAATCCAACGTCATCAAGCTGACGGTCACCAACAATGCGGTCGCCGCGGTCGAGGACGCGCTGTCGCTGACCGGCAATCACGGCCTATCCCGCAGCAATCCGCTGGAGCGGCATTATCGCGATGTCCTGTGCGGGCGCGTGCACACGCCGCAGGACGATGCCACGCGCACCGGCCTCGGCCGCGCCGCATTGGGCCTCTAGCCTTTCCGAAAACAACAGGGAGATTATCATGTCGGTCGAGTTCATCGGCTTTATCGCCAACAGCAATGCTTCCGAGACCATCGTGCGCCAGGGACCGATCCTCGATCCCGCTTATATCGAGACGGTGGCAAAAGCACATGAGCTTGCCGGTTTCGACCGCGCGCTGCTCGCGTTTCATTCCACCACGCCGGATGCGCTGCAAGTTGCCCAGCATGTGCTGACCATCACCAAACAGCTCAAGGTGATGATTGCGCAGCGGCCGGGCTTCACCGCGCCGACGTTGCTGGCGCGCCAGCTCGCCACGCTCGACCAGCTCTATGGCGGCCGCGTCTCGCTGCACGTCATCACCGGCGGCAATGCCGCCGAGCTGCGTCAGGACGGCAACACCTTCGACGACAAGGACGAACGCTACGCCCGCACCAGCGAATTCCTCGACGTGGTCAGGCTGGAATGGACCAGCGAAAAGCCGTTCAACTACAGCGGCAAATATTACACCGTCGAGAACGGTTTCTCCCAGGTGAAGCCGCTGCAGAAGGGCGGCATCTACACCTTCGTCGGCGGCGGCTCGGATGCCGCGATCGAGGTCTCGGGCAAGTATGCCGACACGTTTGCGCTCTGGGGCGAGTCCTATGCGCAGGTGCGCGACGTCACGGCGCGGGTGCGCGCAGCGGCTGCGAAACACGGGCGGCCGAGTCCGCGCTTCAGCCTGTCGGTGCGGCCGATCCTCGCTGAGACCGAGGAGAAGGCCTGGCAGAAGGCGGAGCACATCCTCGAACGCGCAACTGCGCTCCAGGACCAGACCGGCTATCGCCGGCCAAACCACGCCACCGACGGCGCCAAGCGGCTCCTGGCGCTGGCTGACCAGGGCGCGCGCATTGACAAGCGGCTGTGGACCGAGATCGCAAAGCTCACCGGCGCCAACAGCAACACCACCGCGCTGGTCGGCACGCCCGAGCAGGTCGCCGAGGTCTTCGCCGATTATTATGATCTTGGCGTCAGCCATTTCCTGATCCGCGGCTTCGATCCGCTGCCCGATGCCATCGACTACGGCCGCGAGCTGATCCCGCTGACGCGCAAGCTGATCGCGACACGCGACCAGCAACGGGGCATCGCGGCGGAATGATCCGGCTCATCGCTGCTTTGGCGCTCGCCCTTGCGGGCGCCGGTCTCGCCAGCGCGCAGACGACGCTGCGCGTCGGTGACCAGAAGGGCAATGCGCGGGCGGTGATGGAAGCCGCGGGCCTGCTCAACGACGTTCCCTACAAGATCGAATGGAAGGAGTTTCCGGCCGCGGCGCCGCTGCTGGAAGCGCTCAGCGCCGGCGCGATCGAGACCGGGCTGGTCGGAGACGCGCCCTTCACTTTCGCCGCCGCCTCCGGCGCGCCCGTCAAGGCGATCGCCGCGATCCGGCAGACGCGCGAGGGGCTCGCGATCCTCGTGCCCGAGAGCTCGGCGATCAAGACCTTCGCCGACCTGCGCGGTAAAAAGATCGCGACCGGCCGTGGCTCGATCGGGCATCAGCTGATCCTGGCCGCGCTCGAAAAGAACGGCTGGAGTGCCGGTGACGTGCAGATCGCATTCCTGGCGCCGTCCGATGCCAAAATCGCCTACACGCAAGGTTCGGTCGATGCTTGGTCGACCTGGGAGCCGTACGTCAGCCAGGAAGAGGTGCTGTTCAAATCGCGCCGCATCATCACCTCGGAAGGCCTGACGCCGGGCCTCAGCTTCCAGGTGGCGCGATCCGATGCCATCAGGGACAAGCGCACCGAGCTCAACGACTTCATCCGTCGCCTCACCGCGGCGCGCGCGTGGTCGCTGAACAATATCGACAGCTATGCCGCGACCTGGGGCAAGTGGATGAACATCCCGACATCAGTACCGCAGAACTGGCTCTCGCGCGCAAAAATCCGGATCGCGCCGATCGACGACGGCGTGGTTGCGGACGAGCAGGGCACGATTGATCTGTATTTCCGCTGGGGCCTCATCAAGCAGAAGCTGGTTGCGGCGGAGATCGTCGATCGTTCGTTTGCTGATGCGATCGGAAAGGCGGGGTTCTGATGCTTCTTTGCGAGAATATGCGTGGTGCTCCGTAGCAGCCGCCGCCGACACGAAGCAACTATCGCGGATAGCGCGCTCGCGCATTAGGTCAAGCAATTTGTCTCGGAAATGTGGCTCGCACGCTGGCGCTGTGCGACATCGGTGACGGAAAGATCCCAGTTGCCGAGATCGTTCTCATGTCAACCAAGGTCGATGTTGGCCCTCTGGTGGTGAATGGCATGCCTTCGGTGGGCTTCCAGTGAGGTCATGCTTATAGCTGTCCGCGAATTGTCGAAGGCGGCGTCGCAAGAGATAGGACATCGACGATGTCTCTGCCGCAGGTGGACGAGCAAACAACGCTGAACCAATGGGCCCCTTGAAGCAGGCAGAGCCGCTTGATCGCTCGTTGTAGCCGCGCCGCTCTGGTGGCTCCGCCGCGACGAGGGATATTGAAGCCCTGGGCCGCAAGCGTGATGCGCCGCGCTTCGGAAAGCGAGAGTTCCGACTTTAGCAGCGCTCTCCCAAGACTCTGCCGTTGATAGCTCGCAAGTCGGCCAGCATCAGCTTTGGCTCTCCCATCGCTGCGAAATGGCCGCCTGTTGGCATGTCGGTAGGTGTGCTCCGCAAATGAGCGCGGAGTCGGCAGGAACACGGGATCGGGGAAGGCCGCCACGCCATCGGCGCTCCAACACGGGTGCCCGCGGGAAACCGAGCTGATCCTTCAAGGCGCTTACCGTGATAAATCCGTGTCGCGGTTACAACCGCCGGCGTCGCGACATAGGAGGCGTCGTTCGACCGTGCGACAATCGAAACTATCCAGCGAATAGGCGGCGTGCCGCTTGGACATGGCAGCGTTGCACCCGGTTGCCCTAAATGCCGGTCAATTTGACCTCGGTCCTCAGATGCTCGGCGGCAGCGCCGAGCATGGTCGTTCCGATCGTTCACTAGCTGCGCCGGTGATGCGCTTGAATTCCTCACTTTGCTCTCCTCGGTCGACGTCATCGTGCAATGCGGACTTGTCGGATGCAGCCTCCTTCATCCTCTCCGCCGCATTTAAGAAAGAAGCGTTCGCCATAAAAATCGAGCCCCATGAGTTCGTGAAGGTGGCTGTCTTTATGCGCGAATCTTGTTGCGCATCTCGATGATTTCATCATGAACTTTGTGAAACGTTTAAGGAAGGTTATGGCGATCGAATCCGCTGCCGTTTCCGCCCTGATGCAGACGCACATAGGCTACGACAAACGCCGTCGTGAGCATGTCGAGCTCCATGATGGCATCCATGGTTGCGTCGAATGTGTATTCCGACAGGCGTTTTGCGCATATTTATGAGCCACCGCGGAGGTGAACGAGTTGGAAACTCGGGAGAGCTGCAACAGTTCTGTCTCGACGGAGTCTAGGGTGGCGCGTCCGCTCTGGAAGTCAATGCACCACTCTTCGGGAAGAAGATGAGACTGCCCGCGTTCTTCGGAAAGCCACCTGCCCTTTCCAGTCACTGGCCGGTCGTTGACCGGGATTTGTAGCTCTCGTCCTGGCCTACACTTGCCGTGAGCACTCCTGCGCGGACGGCATCATGCAGCTTCAATATTAGTCTGCGGAAAATCGGTGCCTTTGAACATCAAAGGCTCTCCTAAATGGCAGGCGCATGCATAAGCAAAACAGTCCCGAAATTCAGCCGTGCTGGGTGTCGGCCCTTGCCTTAACGGTCAAAGGCGTCGAGCGCGATCCGGGCCGTTTCGGGCGGCACTTGCACCATCTTGATTTCCATTAGCGCCAGATAGCTCTCGACTGCTTCGCTAGCGTCCGAGATTGGAAGACCAAGTATTCGGGCTACGGCGATCACCGCCTCCCACACTGCCAGCGGCGAGTGTCAACGCGCGGCCGCTTGTTGAAGGCGCGTCAACAGCTCCCGCGCTTCGTCTTCATCGATCGACATCGCGGTCAACGCCGAGGCATCGATAAACATCAGTCAACTTCGTAAAGGCCGTCGCGAAACACCTTGTCTGCCGGCCTACTTTTTTGCGGATTGCCCCTGGCCCGGAGATCGCGACAGAACTGTACGCCCAAGTCGACCAAGGTAGGCTTACCCTGCTCACGCTCCAGCTCATGGGTGAGCGCCGTATGCACGGCCTCGGTGAGGCCGATCTTCTTGAGCGCCGCGATCCTGCGGGCCAGCGCGTCAGTATCAGGATTCTTAATATGGAAAGCCATCCGGATCCTCTAGCCGTTGCCGTGTATCATTATATAGCACGTCGGATACACCCTTTGAAGGCTAGGGCTCCAAGTTGATCACCGAGCTCCCGACGCAGGCAGTCGGCGCGCTGATGGTTAACCTCGCGTCGCTCTAGCTTTTCAGTCCTGAATTCCACCCGGGTGCGCCTCTTCTAGAGGTACTATTCGGAATAGCCGGTGGCCCTCTGCCGCAGCCAGTTTGGCCGGACTATTCTGCCGCGCCGAACGGAGCTGCCTCGGTCATCCACGATTGGGGAGGAGGGGGGCCCCATCCACCGGCCAATACCTTCGCCATCTCCCATTTGAGCGGTTCGTCCTCGATGTCGATCGTCTGGTAGTGAGTGTTGAACAGTTCGATGCGGTGTCCGTCCGGGTCGCGGAGATAAACGAAGCGGGCATATCCGGGAGCGAAATGGCGCGCCGGGCCGTACTCCACCGACCTACCGAAGCCCATCTCGGCGAGCAGATCGCAGATGAACATGAGATGGTAGGTCTCCGGGATGGTGAAGGCGGCGTGATGAAGGAGAGGTCCTGGGCCCGGACCTGGGGCGAACACTATGTCGTGCGGATTGCCCTTTCTCTGCAGGAAAACGAAGCTCGGTTCTTCCGATCCGTCCTGCGTAATGTACTCCGACAGTCTGAATCCGAGACGAGTGTAGAATTCGAGCGCCCGGTCCACGTGTGGTGTCAAAATCTGAAAATGGTCGAGCCGCTGCGGACAGGCGCCGCTAAAACGGCTGGATTGCAAGATCAGACGAGGCCTCGTTTCCATGGAGGCGCAAATATCGAGAGGAACACCCGCGGCGTCGGAAACACGCAGCGTACGAGCCTGATGAGGTACCTCGACCCAGGTCGGACGATGACCTAGATCCCGGAAGAAAGCTTCTGCAGCATCCAAATCCTCTTCGGTCAGAACGCGAAAGCCAATGTGTTGCGCGCTCGGCTTGCCGCCCTGTTCCAGAACGAGGGAATGATGGCAACCTTCTTCGAGTCCTCGGAGGTAGAGGCGGTTTTCGTCTTCGCTGCTGACTACGAATCCGAGCGCGTCGACGTAGAAGCGCTTGCTCTCTTTCAGGTCTTTCACCGCGAGCACGACATGGCTTGCTCGGGTCATGTTGAACGGTGGACGAAATACGGGTCGCGGTATCGCCATCAAGTCCTCCCTTGTATTGGTTTTCGTTCAAATCAGGCCGGGGTAGGAGCCGCCGTCCAGTTGAAGATTCTGGCCGGTGATGAAGCCCGCCTGTACGCTGCAGAGGTAGGCACAGGCATCCCCGAATTCTTCTGGCTTTCCGAATCGCTTCGCCGGAAGCGAGTCGGCGATCCTGGTGCGTGCCTCTTCAAGCGATATTCCCAGCTCCGACATCATCCTTTCCGCCATGAAGCGCTGACGATCGGTATCGATGCGCTCGGGCAGCATGTTGTTGATGGTGACGTTGTAGGCGGCGTATTGCCGGGCAAGCGACTTGCAGGCCGCCGTGAGCCCGGCGCGCGCGCCTGACGAGAGTTCCATCTTGGGATGCGGCGCCTTCACCATGGCAGACGTGATATTGATGATCCGCCCGAACTTCCGGTCCCGCATTCCAGGAAGAAAGGTTTTTACGAAGTGAAGGGGCGCGAGCATGTTCTGCTCGATCGCCTCCAACCACTCCGTGCGGCCGAACTCGAGGAAATTTCCGGGCGCCGGCCCGTGATTGTTGTTGATGAGGATGTCGGGTTCGGGACAGGCCTCGATAACCGTTTGGCGACCCGATTCTTCCGCGATGTCCGCCTGGACGAACGCCACTGGCTTACCCGCGAGGGCCTCGATGGACTTTGCGGCCAGGCGAAGGCGCTCCTCATCCCGGCCGTTCAGTGTGATTTCGCAGCCCTCGCGGGCGAGCGAAGTCGCGCATGCAAAACCCAACCCCTTAGAGGACGCGCATACGAGGGCCCGTTTAGCCGCCAAACCGAGGTCCATTTCGGCTCCAAACAATATATTATTTGACTTGCCCGACTTAAATAAAGATTATCATACGTCAAGGCAAGAAATTTCTATTTCAGGAGGGGTAGTTTGTCGGACGCATCAGAGACGCTCGCAACGGCCGCCTACCAGAAGCTCCGTATGGACGTGATCGGAGGGATGTTTTCCTTCGGCCAAAAGCTGAAGATCCGCTCGCTGTGCGAACGTTATGGGGTCAGCGCAGCTCCGATGCGCGAGGCTCTGACCCGGGCGGCCAAAGACGGCCTCATCATGCATTCCGACCAGCGCGGCTTTTCCGTCGCGCCGTTGAGCATCGAGGATTTGGACGACCTCTTGCAGACCAGGATCGTGCTCAACGAGTTCGCTCTCAGAAAATCGTTCGAGTACGGTGGGGCCGAGTGGGAGGAGCAGGTCCTGCTCTCATGGCACCGGCTGTCCCGCATTCCGTTTACGCCGGCTTCCGTTGACCCGGAATGGGAGCGCGCGCATCGTGTCTTCCACGCCACGCTTCTCTCCGCGTGCCGCGCGCCGCGCATTCTGGCGTATTGCGATCAGTTGTTCGACAGCGCCGACAGGTATCGGTTCATGTCTCGCGCCGCACACGTCGGCGGAGCCCGCACCGCCGACCACAAGATGATCGCCGACGCGGTGCTCGCGCACCGTCCGGACGAGGCGGTCGTCCTGCTGACACGACACTTCAGCGAGACCGCCGAACTCTGCCGGCAGCAACTGCTGTTGCAGGGAAAAGCCCAGCCCGGTGTCGTGACGCGAACGCCTTGCTAGGCAGCGTTCCTAAAAACAAACAAGAAGCCGAAGAGAGAGGAAATGACAGGCGATTTCGAGGAAACGTTCGTTCTTATCGTAGGCGGAGGACCCGTCGGGCTGACATCCGCGATCGATCTCGCGCAGAGGGGGGTACCTTGCATTCTGATTACGGAAAACCTCGAGACGGCGACCCAGCCCCGCTGCAATTTCGTGAATGCACGCACTATGGAGCATTTCCGTCGTCTCGGACTGGCGGAGGAAGTTCGCGCGGCGGCGCCGCTTGCCAAAATGCATCCGCGCGTAGCCTTCGTCACGCGCTTCTGCGGCCACGAATTCGGTAACATCGATCTGCTGAAGACGCGCCTTAGTGAAGGGCAGCTCGGACCGGAGTCCGGCCTGTCCATCTCCCAGCTCTTTCTGGAGCCGCTGCTGCGCCGACATGCCGAGGCCTCGGAGTCGGTCGACGTGCGCTTCGGTACACGCCTGGTCGCGCTCGGTGGGGAGGACGGCGCTCCGATCGCAACGGTCGAAGACGTGCGCACGGGAGTGCGCAAACGAATCCGGTCTCGGTACGTCATCGGTGCCGATGGGGCTCGGAGTCCGGTTCGTCGTCACTTCAACATTTCCATGGCGGGCGACGACGGGCGCATCGACAATGCGTTCGTCTCCGGCACCATGATCACGTATTTCGTTCGGGCCCCGACTCTGCTGGAGGAGAGCAGGCGTGCGCCGGCGACCATCACCTGGATCATAAATCACGACCTCCGCGCGTTCGTTTTTGCCCAGGACGGCCGCGAGCGCTGGATCATTCATTATCAGGTTCCGGAAGGCCTCGGCTGGGAGCAGGTCCGCAGCGACGAGGTGATGCGGTCGATATTCGGCAAAGACCTTCCGTACGAAATCCTCGCGGAGGGGCCGTGGACCGGCGGTTTGTCTTTGGTTGCCGCGGCATACCGGGCAGGTCCCGCTTTCCTCGTTGGCGACGCGGCGCACCTCTACACACCTCTAGGTGGCTTCGGCATGAACACGGGCATCGGAGATGTCCTGAACCTGACTTGGAAGCTTGCGGCAGCATACTCGGGGTGGGCCGGTCCCAACCTCCTGGATTCGTACGAGGCCGAGCGGAGATCCATCGGTTTGAGGAACTCGAAGATCGGCATCCACTGCTCGAAACGGAAAGGCAAGTGGCTGATCCCGCCGACCATCGAGGATGAAGGCGAGGCCGGTGCGCGTGCCCGGAAGACGTTCGGGGATTTCGTGGTCGTAGACGATCTCGACGAATACGACACGTCCGGACTGCAGTTGGGCGAGCGGTACGAATCCTCCCCCATCGTTTGTGCCAATGGCACTGCCGCGCCTCCGGACACATGGAGCAACTACAAGCCCGCCGACTTTCCGGGAGCGCGTTCGCCCCACTTCTGGCCGTCGCCCGGACGCGGCTTCTACGATCTGTTGGGTCGAGACTACACCCTTGTCGATTTCGAAAGCGGAGAACCTCTCGAGGCGTTGCTCGAGGCCGCGAAGCTGCGGAGGCTCCCGCTGTCGGTGGTCCGTTGTCCCGCTCCTGGCCAGCCCTACCAATCCAAACTCGTTCTGGTCAGGCCCGACCAGCACATCGCATGGCACGGAAACGCTCCACCGGAGGATCCGACGGCTGTGATCGACCGGGTGCGCGGAGCTTGACGAACCAAAACGAACGAAAAAGCGGGAGGGAATATGGGAATCGGAGGACAAGTCGTCGTTCCGTTCGATGGGTCCGCTCCGGTCGATAGCCGACCGGACGGCCGCAGGATCGACTTGGACGAATTCGTGGAAGGCCGATCGATCGGCGCCTTCCACCTCAATGTCGTGCTTTGGCCACTGCTGGTCACGATCGCAGATGGTTTCGATCTTGTCGTAATGGGCTATGCCGCCCCCGAGATCATCAAGATATTGAACTTCGATCGGAGCGCGATGGGCGTCATCCTGAGCTCCAGCCTGGTCGGAATGCTGATCGGCACTCCGATAGCCGGCTATCTCGGCGACCGTTTTGGCAGGAAGCCTCTGATCGTTCTGTCGACATTGCTTTTCGGCCTAGCCACGTGCTCGACCGTGCTGGCCGCTTCCGTCGCGCAGTTCTGCGCTCTTCGTTTCGTCGCGGGAGTCGGCCTTGCCGGGATCATCCCTAACGCGACCGCGCTCGTATCGGAGTTCATTCCACGCCGCGTCCGCGGTGCCTTCCTCATAGTCGTACAGCTCGGCGTGCAGATCGGAGGCATAGTACCCGGCCTCGTCGCCGCGTATCTGGTCTCCCGCTACGGCTGGGAAGTACTTTTCCATATAGGAGGCGCCGCTCCGGTGGTGCTGGCGACGGTGCTCGTTTTCGTACTGCCCGAGTCCATCAAGTACCTGTCGCTCGTTCCATCGAAGCGAGCGGAGCTTCTCAGGATCGCCAGGGCTCTCGACCCGAGGGGCCACCTTCCGGACGACGCGGTTTTCGCCTTGAAGTCCACGGGCTCGAGGGGAGCCTTGTCCCCGCTCGTGCCGCTTCGAAACGGCATGCACATCATCACACCGCTCCTCTGGCTACTCGCGGTGGTCAATTTGTTCACGACCCTTCTGATGGCGAGCTGGGCTCCGACGGTCTTGCGTGACATCGGACTTTCACCCGAAGCCGCCGCGCTCACGGCGACCCTGTTCGGTCTCGGAGGATTGATCGGAAGCTTCATGCTTACGGTGGGGTTCAATCGCTATGGTTTTCTCGTCATCGTCGCTTTCTACATCGTCGCGATCCCCTCGATGGCGCTCATCGGCCAGCCGTTCGTCGATCGCGGAGTCCTGCCGTGGTTGGTTCTTGTGACCGGCATATGCGTTGCCGGTACCCAATCCGCGATCAACTCGGCTTTCGGAATGTTATATCCAACCACCATCCGGTCGAACTGCGTCGGGTGGGGAATGGCGATCGGCCGCCTCGGAGCGATCGGAGGCCCTCTGTTCGGAGGCTTCCTGATGTCCAAGCAACTCTCCGGTACCGCTTTCTTCGAAACCGCCGCGTTGCCTCTCGTATTCGGCGTCCTGATAGCTGGCGTGCTGACGTACGCCTGCCGGCAGAGGTTCGGAGGCTGGACTTTGGATGAAAGGGCAAAGGGGGAGGCATGACCGCTCCATTCGAAAACAATCGCTGGATGTCTTCGCCGCCGAACGAGATAGCAGAAAGAATAAGAGCCTTGGGGCCGGTGATAGATCCGCCCGGAACCGCGCGGATCTACGCAGACATCCTGGCTCACCAGCCGACCGACGGAGTCGACGTCATTCCCAACATCCGCTACGGAAACGGGACCAGGCAGTCGTTGGACGTCTATCGGCCGGTTGCGACATCGGGTTCGGTGCCTGTGGTGCTGTTCTTCCACGGTGGCGGCTACAGTCGCGGCGACAAGTCCGATAGGAGCAATGTGGGTTACTTCTTTGCCCGCAACGGGGTCACGGCCTTCATCGCGAACTATGGCCTTGCCCCGGAATGCAAGTGGCCGTCTGGGGCACGCGACGTGATTGCTGCCTTGAGGTGGGCCCAGGAGAATGCGCAAGATCATGGAGGAGATCCGAGACGAATATGTCTGCTCGGAGAATCGGCGGGAGCCGCGCACGTCGCTCTCGCTTCCTTCGTCTCCACCTTCCACAAGGGGCGACCTCTCCGAGCGGCCGGCGTGGTTCTGCAGTCCGGGTCTTACAACGTCGCTCTCGAACGCGTCGCGGCTGCGGCTTTCGGTATACCTTCTCCCGACCTGCGCAATCAGGCCTATTTCGGCGAGGAGACTGCCCGATATTTGGAGATGTCGACGACCCGTCTGATAGATGCCCCGGACGTGCCGACCTTGATCACCTACGCGGAATACGATCCGGTTCCGATGCAGGTGCAAGCCGGAGAACTATTCGCCACCTTGGCGCTGCGGGCGTCCCATTGCCCCCTGCTACTCCGGTTGTTGGGCCATGGGCATATCTCTCAATTCAGCTCGTACAATACGGTGGATACCAGCGTAAGCGGACGGGTGCTCGATTTCGCGAAGTCTCTGCCGAGAGTCCAATGATCCATGGAGAACTGCAATTCGGATCCGAACGCCGGCCTCAGTCCCGCATTGCGATGTCAGGGGGGCCATCGCTGAATTGCGAAGCCGAAAGCGAACGGGGCGGCGACTTCCAGGCCGCTCCACGAAAGCGCTCTATGACCACGTAGTCCAAAGCAAGCTTCATCTGAATTGACGGCGCTCTGTTGAGATACCCGGTCCTTTGGTGATGCCCACCAGAGCTCTCTTTCCAAGCGGCTTACCTAGAGCCTTACTGAGTAACACTTGCGCTATGAAGAGTAATACGAGCCGTGCCTCGGTTGTCCTGATAGTTCCTGTTGAGCGGCCCTTGGAGACGACGGTAATACTCCGGAGTGATGTCAGGCGGCAGAATGGTTGGAAGCGTTTGAACCGCGTCATTTACGTAAGGCAGACCTCTCCCGTTTCCGGGGCGACAAAGTCAGCAATGAGAAGGCGAGACAGATTTTGCTTTTGCCAAACCTCATTGGCGACGGGCAATAGAGCGTCCGGGATGGGGTCTAGAGTCTCCAAGTCGCTCTGTTCTTTTTGACGCCCAATAATCCCGGCATCATCCGACGTTTCTTCCAGCCGCTTTGGGCGTGCAGAGTGTCGGCTGCATCCCCTAGGTCTAGATTGAGCCCCGCATCGCTGGGTTCAAGGGGAAGCTCGCCGCCGCCACTGCCCCAAATAGTGAGAATTGGTTGAAACCAATTCGCGCCGTAAACGCGACGAAAGGGGAACAAAAGGAATCTCGGTCTGTCGTATGATCCGAATCCCATTACGCCGGACAAGAGAACACCATGGCACAGAATATCTACGACAATCCCGATTTCTTCGCCGGTTACAGCCAGCTTCCGAGACAAATTCGCGGTCTGGACGGTGCGCCTGAATGGCCCTCCATACGCGCGATTTTGCCAGCGATTTTCGGCAAGCGCGTCCTCGATTTGGGGTGCGGCCTTGGTTGGACGTCGCGCTGGATGCGCAAGCAAGGCGCAAACTCGGTGCTCGGCCTGGACCTCTCCGAAAACATGATCAGCCGGGCAAAGGCGGATACCAACGATCCAGAAATTAAATACCGGATTGCAGACCTGGAGACAGTGGAGTTGCCGCCGGCAGCCTTCGATCTCGCTTATAGTGCACTCACCTTTCACTATATCAGGGACTTCAGCCGTCTCGCGCGCATGGTCCACCAAGCGCTCACGCCCGGCGGGCATATCGTATTCACCATCGAGCATCCGATCTTTATGGCAGCGGTCCATCCGCATTGGATCGCCGACGAGGACGGGCGCAAGACTTGGCCAGTCAATTGCTATTCGATCGAGGGTGAGCGCCAGACTGACTGGTTTGCGAAAGGCGTAATCAAATATCACCGGACCATCGGCACGACGCTTAACACCTTGATCCGTGCTGGCTTCCGGATCTTAGCCGTCGAAGAGTTTGCCCCGTCCCCCGAGCAGATCACACAAACGCCAGAGCTGGAAGAAGAGTTGGAGCGACCGATGATGCTTCTGGTTTCCGCGCAACGGTAGCACCCAAAGTCAATTGTTCGGGTCGTTCGGCGCGCTTGTTGTCAATGACTGCATCGAGTCAATCAGTAATCTTCTCAAAGCCCTTGGCCATGCGCATTATGCAGATATCGCCATATTGACCAGGCGGACCAGCCGGCGGGTCGGGTCTTTCAGCGATTTTCGACTGCGGCCAAAGAACTCTCGGCCAGGACCTCGCGAAGCCACAACAGAAAGACCCCCGTCGCCGGGGATGCCTCTCGCCCAGGATTTGGGATGGCGAGAAAGCCGTTTGGGATGCGAAGCATGCGCGGATGCCTCCTAATATTGGGCTGTTGCGCCGTCGGCTTGGAATGAAGCGGGTGGTCGGGAATGCTGGTCGTTGAGATGACCGCCAGAAGTGCCGTGCGACGTTGCCTGCTTCAAGGAACGTCTCAGCACCCTCATGAATGATGCACCACCCGTCCCCTTCATCCGATGAGCGCACTGGCGCGTCGCAGAGGGACAAGGTAGCCATCTAGGACATGCGCACTCGTCCATGTCGGTCAATACTCGGAGAAGATTCGCTTTATCTCATGCGGCTTGTTGGTCCTGGTTAGGGCCAACGCAAGGAGGATGCGAGCCTTTTGCGGACTTAAATTGTCTGCGTTGAGGACGCCAAGCTCTAGGTAGTGGTCGCGTTCAATGACGCGCCCGTTCAGTGCGGCTGGAACGCATGATGATGGCTTCACCACCTGTCTTACGATAAGCCGCGACGGCCGCCTTCTCATTTTGGGATAGGGTCCCGGCACCCGCGCCGGCAATGACAACTCCTTTCGCGCCCGAAGCGAGAGCATCCCGGATCGGTGTTCCCGGTGCATCGGCGTAGGAGTAAACAATATGCACCGTCGGCAACTCGTTGATGTTCTTGATATCAAATTCAGAGTTGTTGCCATGACGACGGACAGGTGCCCGATAGAAAACAATCCTATCCGTATCGACATAGCCTAGAAGGCCAAAGTCTCCCGACTTAAAGGCCTCTAGCCGGAAGGTGCTGGTCTTGACAACCTCGCGAGCAGCGTTGATCTGCTCGTTCATGACCACCAGAGTTCCCTTGCCTGCCGCCTCTGGCTGAATGGCAACGCGAACTGCACTGTAGAGATTGTAGGGTCCATCCGTACTCATTGCAGTTGGGGGACGCTGCGATCCGACCAGGACCACCGGCTTGTCCGATTTCATCGTTAAATTCAGAAAGTAGGCTGTCTCCTCCAGGGTATCGGTTCCGTGGGTAACCACAATGCCCGCAATGTTCTCTTCTTTAGAACTGAGAAGACCGTTTGCAGTCTCAGCTAACTTTTTCCAATGACCGAACGAAATGTCTTGACTGCCAATGTTCGCAATCTCGATGACCCGTGTGTCCGCTAACTGAGCGAGTTCGGGGATGGCCTGAACGAGGTCATTGCCGGTAAGAAGACCGACCTCGTAGTCGGCAGGGCGAACCGACGAGTCGCCCTTGCCCGCGATCGTGCCGCCAGTCGTCAATACATATACTAATGGTAGTGACATGCTCGCCTCAGCTGTTTGCGGGGGAAAGGGATGCTTTTTCTCCGATGATTGTGGAGGGTCCAAGCCAGGGTAGCTGCGTCCATGCCTTCTGAACCATGGTCACTCTTCTGACGCCCTTCGGCACTGCCGGCCTGTAAGAGCCTGCTCCGAAGTTACGCCAGCTCACTGGAGTATCCACTGCCTGAATCGTTCCTCGCCTTCGGCAAGGTTCTTGCTCCAAGATTCGTTGTCGACCGGCACCATTTGCTTCAGATTGTCAGGATAGGTGGACATTATCGACTGACGTCTTTGCTCATAAACTGATATGCGTTCACATTAGACGGTCCGGCACCGATCTTGGCGCAACGAGCTGCCTGACTCTCTGGTTCCAGCGAGAAAACGATGAGACGTCGAGTCAGCTCGGCTTTGGGATTACCTTTCGGGATGACCCAGCCATAAGAGTTGTAAAATGCCTGATTCCAGCAAATCGCCAGCCCATCCCCTTGCGCGATCAATTGATAGGCCCGGTTCGAAAAAGTTGGCATAATATCGATCTCGCCACTGTGGAACAGCTGAGCGCCTTGTGGCGGAGTCGTCCACCAAGTCACTATCTTCTGATCTTGTCGAGTTTGTTGAAGGCGCGCTTCCAGCCGTCGTCAGTCTCAAGAACCTTGTAGATCTCCTCGCCTCCGGGCACCCCGTCAGCCCGCAAGGCAACTTCGCTGTCGTCGCGGCCGCCATTGCGAAGTGAACGAGCTCCTGGGATCGAAAAGTCCCACATGTCGGCGAAAGACGTCAGCTCCTTCTTGGTGGCAGAGGGAAGGCATACCAGAGCAATGGCAGAGATATATCTGGCATAAAGCTTGGATTGTGCCGCATCTCCTCGGGAATCTGATCGACGAATTCGCCACTCACGTTGAGCGGTTCTAGCAAATCCGCCTGCTGCCACTGCAGCGACTCATCGGCGCCGGCCCCGAAAACACAGTCCCACATGTAGTTCTTGGTCTCTACCATCGATTTGATCTGGGTGGTCGGACTAGCGCTACGGATTACGGGGACGACCTGGATTCCTGTGGCTTTCTCAAATGGCCCATAGAGAAGCTCACGATTGACTTCAGTCATCGCTCCTCCGGTATCCGCAACGTATAATGTCTGTGCGCCGGACTCCAGACTGTGGGCGCGGCCAACGAGGCAGTTGCGCGCGCCGTCCATTTTAAAAACGTCCTTCTGTTCATGGCGTTCCTAGAATTCCTGATTGCCCTTACCACTGTCGCGTTGGCTCTCGTTGCGGTCACGTGAGCGATAAGCATCACAGAGCGCACGACCAGCAGAAGCCAAGCGGAGACCGCGGCAAGAGAAGGGGTCGCGCGGTAAATCGCTTCTTCCCAAAGCTGCTTGGGCAGTGCGACGAAGGTGCCGCCGTGAGGCGCAGATTTTTGTGAGTTGCCGTGTTACGGGAGCTGCCATCGCCAACCTTCTCCGGGTTTCTTGCTGTTGGCGCGCAAGTCTGGCATTCCGCTTCGCGGTCGCCAGCGCTGCTTGACTACCAGACGCTATTTTCGTATCCAAACACCGTCAAGTGTATAATCAACAGCTTTGCCGAGCTTCTGAGATCGAATCCTCCAGGTGGAATTCCGGCAAGATGCGGCGGCTGTGGGCCGGCTGGAGCAACTGGGTGCTTCCCGAAACTCCGTGTCTCCGCCACGACCAGAAGTGCTGCGTTTTGGCCTGAGGCGACGGATGGACCATGCGGAGGAACAAGCGCGTGACCATGTTGGTGGTGACGCGCGATCTGGGTTTCGCCTGCAACTGGATGAGACCACGCGATGATGGCCAAGAGGCGAGCAGTAGATCGGCTCAGGCGTCGAAATGGCATTAGTGCGAAGAGCTAAGCCGTACGTGCGATGATGCAAGACCTCGGGATCGGATCGTCCCACAGGCCTCATCTTCGCCAGGTGCGAGAGAGGATCATGATGCGGCTTGCCGAGATGAGCGCCGACGAACTTCAGCAGATGCTCCGCCACGTGAGGGCGGAATACGATGCTATTCGCGCGCGCAAATTGAAGCTGAACATCGCGCGCGGGCGCCCGGGAGAAGAGCAGCTCGATCTGTCGAACGAACTGCTTTCGCTACCGAAACCCGATGATTGGATCACGGAAGCTGGGGACGATGCACGAAATTACGGGGGCGATCCGAAGGGACTTGTCGAACTCCGCCGCATATTCGCTCCCATCCTAGACGTTCCAGTGGAGCAAGTCGTGGTAGGAGGTAACTCCAGCCTTGCGATCATGCATGATGTAATTGTGTGGGCTCTTCTAAAGGGTGTGACAGCAATTGCGACCCCTTGGATGAAACAGGGAAGAATCGCGTTCCTTAGCCCCGTGCCTGGTTATGAACTGCATCATAACATGTGCATCGAGTATGGCATCGATCTGATTCCGGTCCCTGTCACGCCCAAGGGGCCAGACATGAAGGTGGTGGAGCATCATGTGCGGGATCCACGTGTGAAGGGCATGTGGTGCGTGCCGACTTATGCCAATCCGACGGGCGAAATATGGTCCGATGAAGCAATTGATCGACTGGCTGCGATGGAGGCTGCGGCCACAGATTTTCGGCTCTTCTGGGACGATGCGTATGTCGTCCATCACTTAGCCGATAACAGCAAGCCAGCTAAACGGATCTTGCCTGCTTGCGCGGCCGCCGGGAATGCGGATCGACCGCTTATGTTCTGGTCTACCTCAAAGATTACCTTCGCCACAGCCGGTATCGGCTTCTTCGCAGCTTCTCCCGCGAACGTTCGTTGGTTTCTTGACTGCGCCAAGCGGCGTGGAGCTGGTCAAGACAAGCTTAATCAACTTCGTCACGCGCGTTTCCTCAAGGACGCAGGGGGCGTGACACGACACATGAAAAGACACCGCGCTATTCTTGCTCCCAAGTTTTCCGCAGTGCTCCAAGCGTTCGAAAGACGTCTCGCAGGCAAAGGTGCTGCCGTCTGGACTCGGCCTGAGGGCGGTTATTTCATCAGCGTCGATACTATTGCAGGCGCAGCGCAACGAGCTGTCAGGCTGGCGGGCGACGCGGGAATCTCTCTCACTGCAGCAGGATCGACTTTTCCAAACGGGCATGATCCCAAGGACAGCAATATCCGCATTGCGCCAAGTTTTGCATCGTTGGAAGACGTGCGGATTGCAGCTGAGGCAATTGCAATCTCAATTCTGCTGGCGGCAGTCGAGAAGCAGCTTGGCATCAATGACAATGACTGAAGTGAACACGCAGCACAACTCGTCTCAAGCCATTTGTCTTCTGACCCGTCACCTCAGCGGCCACCTCGCCATCGATTTTTCGTCCGCTTCGCCGGAGGCTATCGGCCACGCCCAGTGTCATGTTATTGACAGGCAGCGCGACTGGATACAGTATAATTAATATGCATACATCAGGCTTGCTTGGTTGTGTCGGTGGCCGGCAAACCGGCTCGTTCGGGCCCGAAGCTAAGGCAGATCCTTAAATGGAAACCCACGCTCCGCAAACTTATCGCAGCGCCGCCAACCCCGGAGCGCGTTTGAAGCAAGTTCCTCTAGATTATCTTGACAACTACAAGTCTCGGTTCGATGCGATAACGGCTCCGCATATTCATGCGTTCGACAAGGCCCATCTAGTTGCGCTAACCGAAGGGGGCGCAATTAAGCGTAAAATCGGACAGCAACTTCTAGCCGGCCTGCGACAGATGGAGGCAGAAGGTGTTCTAAATGTTCATTCTAAGATGAACTCGGGCCTGCACGCGGGCGAACGATATCTAACAAAGCTTTATGGCAGTGAAATTGGTGGGCAGATCGCCACCGGGCGCAGTTCGGGAGATCTGAATGCCGTTTCTCGAAGGAGGGCGTTTGCGGCTCAGATCTGTTCAGCCTTGGATGGCATGATGAAGCTGCGCCATTCTCTCATAGAATTGGCGTCGAAACACATCGAGACCGTCATGGCGGGCAACACGCATGGCCAGCACGCCCAGCCAACAACACTGGCGCATTGGGCTCTGATGTTTGAACTGGTCGCAGCCCGGCATCAGCAGCGATATCAAGAAGCTCATGCTCGCATCAATCAGTCGCCTGCTGGCGCTGCCATCATGACTGGGAGCGATTTTCCGATCGATCGTCGGCGCTCGTCAGAGCTCCTCGGCTTCGATGGGCCCTTGCCCAACACTTTCGATGCGATCATCAGCCACGACATGGAGATCGAATATGCCGGTCTCATGGCAGGTTTAACGCATTCGCTCGCTCGCTTGGCCGATGATCTGCAGTTATGGTCGACATTTGAATATGGCTATGTCGAATTGCCGGATTATCTGTGTGGTACTAGCTCGATCATGCCGCAGAAGAAAAATCCTGATGGGCTGGAGGACATCAAGAGTTTGGCGACGCAAGCATCATCGGCCTTCCTGGCTGTAAGCATGTCCGAACGCGGACCTACTGGTTTTACCACCATGGAGCGGGTCAATACGGACAGTCAGCTCAAGGCCATTGGTGAAATGATTCCCGCACGACTGGATACTCTGTCGCGCCTTGTGGGCGATGTGCGCTTTGATGTCGCGAGAATGAGCTATTTGGCGGGTGCCAACTGGTGCACCGCAACGGACCTTGCTGCGGCCATAGCGCGCGAGACTGCGTTGGGGTGGCGTAAAGCGCATGAATTGGTCGCCGGATTCGTGGCGCACTGTTTCAATTGCGGAATGATGCCAAACACGGTGACAAGTGCCGACTTGGATGCAGCAGCAAATCAGCTCGGTTTTCCTGCACCAAGCCTTGACCCCCAACTGTTTCGGGAAAGCCTTAGTCCACTCGCTTTCGTTGGCCGACGTTCGACTTACGGCAGCCCGGCGCCCGCCAATGTGTGCGCGCAGATAAAGCTCGCTCGCGAGAGCCAGACCAGAGATGCGGAGCAGCAGGAAAAGCTGCGTTGTGTTCGCGAACGCGCCGCTAAAGCTCTTGATGAAGCCGTGAATGCCATCCTTGAGTAACATTGGGTGGTCGATATGTCCGGCCAGCATCTATCGCAACATGATGATGTATCCAAAAGGGCCGCAATAGAATACATTGTGCTTGACTGTTATGGGCGTCGTGCTCATTGTCTCGCGATCGGCGCAAACGGCCCGGCGCAGTTTGATGCTGTCAGCCCCGTCTTCGGTTGCCGATTAGTTCGTTCTTCGGGAGACCGCGGCCTTCATGGACCTGAAGCAGATCGAAGTTTTTTGCCGGAAGGCGGCTGAGCTCAATTTGCAGAAGATTGAGCTGAAAAGAGGGGACATTCGGCTGCTGCTGATCGCCGCCGCTGAAGTGACATCCGCTTTCACCAGCGCGCCGCTGTCACTGCAAAAAGCTGACAGTCTCGGTTCGAATCAAGAAGGTCATAAGATACGAGCTTTGACCGACGGAGTGTTTTATCGCTCGGATGTCCAGGGTGGTTCTCCTGCGGTTGAAGTAGGGCAGACAATCACCAAGGGGCAGATCGTTGCTGTCGTAGAGTCCATGAAAACACTGTTCCGTGTCGAAGCTGACAGAGCGGGGACGGTGCGAGCAATCCTACCCGACGACGGCCAGGTGGTTTGCGCGGGTGACACTCTTCTCGTTCTCGAGTGAGCAAATGTTTGACAAGGTGCTGATCGCCAACCGTGGGGAAATAGCCGTTAGAATGGAGCGCGCCTGCGGTGCCATTGAAGCGTTCAAAGCCGGCAGCGCGGACATCCGGTTTCTGAAGAATTGGTTGGCCGCTGGGCTGAGGCTGAAGAGAGCCACTTCTGCGGTGGCATCATGACGGGTCTTTGCGATTACATTCCGCAATTGACTGCCATCATGAGGCGCCATGGCTTGATCCGGCTGGAATATGAGGAAGGCGGCGAGTTTATAAACATTGAGCTTGCGGCGACGACCGACGAGAAGGTGCGAGCGGCGCCGCCGGCTACGGCAAATATTGTTGTTCGCGCGGTTGGGCCGGGAAGATTCTTACCAAGGCATCCCGCGGCGGCTTCAGCGGCGGTGCCGATGGGCTCGTCTTTAAACTCGGATGATATCCTCGGCTACCTACAGGATGATTTGATTCTAATCCCGATCAGAACGCCGCAGCGGGGGCGGTTGGTCACAATTCTTATCGAAGAAGGCGCCGCGGTTAGTTACGGCGCGCCCTTGTTCGAGATCCTTCCGGTAGACGTGGAGTAGGCGGCATCTACGAACGGCATCGGCGCACGGCGTTGGCATAGTATCACACCATCTACTCTACTCGGGCAGGTAGGAAAATGAAATATGATGTCGCAATTATTGGGGGCGGAGCCATCGGTTCCGCGGCTGCCTATTTTCTCAAGCTCATGGCGCCGGCTTCAGATGTCATAGTGATAGAGCGCGATCCGACCTATGCGATAGCCTCGACGCCACGGGCGTCTGGTGGCGTCCGACGTCTTTTCGCGCTTTCCGAGAATATCCAGCTTTCAAATTTCTCAATCCCCTTCTTTGAGTCATTTCCGAAGACGATGGCGATCGAAGGCGTGGATGCCGAGATCGGCTTTAAGAAAAATGGCTACCTCTTCATCGTGCCCCTTAGTGCGACGGGGATGTTGCGTCAAAATTACGACGCTCAACGAGATCAAGGTTGCAATGTCGTATGGCTGACGCCGGACGGTCTGAAAGAGAAATTCCCTTCGATGAACGTTTCGGACCTTGGCGCCGGCGTCCATTCTCCCGATGACGGCTGGCTGGATCCGCATAGTGTGCTGATGGGTTTTCGTAAGAAATCGCAATCTCTCGGCGTCAAATATCTTGCCGACGATGTGGTGGGGATGGACCGCGCCGCTCATGCTGTAACGCATGCCCGAGTGGCATCCGGCGCTCAGATTGAAGCGGATCAATTCATCAATTGCGCAGGAGCGTGGGCAAAGGAAATCTGCAAGCAACTGGGGTTCGATGTTCCAATCACCCCGCTGCGGCGTTTCGAACATTACTTCGAAACGCAAGAACCCATCGAGCCGCTGCCTTACCTCAAAGACCCCGAAAGATTAGCTTTCCGTCCCGAAGGCGCCGGCTATTCAGGCGGTGTTCCGACGCTCGCGGAACCGCGGGGCTATAATTTCGAGGTCGACTACGACTATTTCGAATCAGTTGTGTGGCCAGCATTGGCGCACCGTTTCCCGCAGTTCGAACGGACGAAATGCCGTTCAACTTTGCCGGGTCTCTATGATCAGAACGACTTCGACGGCAATGTCATCATCGGGCCGGGGGCCGATGGTCTGGGCAATTTCCACATGCTGGCGGGCTTCTCAGGTCACGGCCTGATGCATGCGCCCGGCTGTGGTCTGGCGATTTCCGAACTTATCCTGAAGGGACGAT
Organism: Bradyrhizobium guangdongense; assembly: GCF_004114975.1. Lineage (NCBI taxonomy): Bacteria > Pseudomonadati > Pseudomonadota > Alphaproteobacteria > Hyphomicrobiales > Nitrobacteraceae > Bradyrhizobium > Bradyrhizobium guangdongense. The sequence goes on along the minus strand of NZ_CP030052.1, from coordinate 796,593 downwards.
ACGAAACGCTGGATTTAACTCGTTTCGGTTGGCAGCGACTGATCGACGACGCCCCTCTGCCCGAGCGCGGCATCATATAGTTTCAACGCTTTCCCCTGCCTGTGGGATTTGGGAGCTTTGCCTTCCAAGACCTTCCGATGTGACCGCGAGGCCGTTCTCCTTGAGGCGCCACGCGCCACGGACCGTGTGACCTCGAAACGGCGCTTTGGAACCCTTCCGTAAAACGCGATCGGCGATGCGAAATCAGTTGCGGTGTGGCAATATAAAATGTATCCAAAAACAATAGAAGGGATGCAAAATATGGCGAGCGTGAAAAGCGCCGAGGTCGCTATCATCGGGTCCGGTACGATTGGTATCGCGGTCGCCTACTATCTGGCCAAACACCACGGCATCACTGATATCGCGCTCATCGACCAAGGCCCTCCGATGGCCTTCACGTCCGCTCAGTCTGGCGAGAATTATCGAAATTGGTGGACCCATCCACTGATGGTTCGTCTCTCTGATCGTTCCATCCAGCTCATGGAAGACATCGCGCGAGAGTCGGGCAATCGGCTGAACATGACTCGACGCGGATATGTCTTGGCGTCGCGAAAGACAGATGCCTCCGAGCTGATCGAGGGATTGCGCTTCAGCTTGGGTGCGGAATTCGATGAGCAGGTACGGATCCATGAGGGTACCACGAGCCGCAGTTATCAACGACCCGCAGACGCTGACTGGACGCTGGCGCCACGAGGCTTCGATCTGCTTCGCAATCCCGAGCTGATCCAATCGCTGTTTCCCAATTATGATCGCGACCTGCGAACAATCCTGCATGTACGCCAAGCCGGCGACATTTCGGGGCAGCAGATGGGAGCCTTCATGCTGGAATACACGGGCAGCGTCGGCGCGCACCGCATGCAGGGCATGGTCGACGGCATTAAGGCGGAGCGAGAAGGCGGGTTTACTATCGCTTTTAAGGACGAGGGGACCTCTAAGACTCTCCGAGCGGTCAAGCTAATTAACTGTGCGGGTCCCTTTGCGAACGACATTGCCGCCATGCTCGACGTCGAGTTGCCCCTATTCAATGTGATGCAGCAGAAAATCGCCTTCGAGGATGTTCACAAGGTCATTCCTCGGGACATGCCGTTTTCGATCGACCTCGATGATCAAATGATCAATTGGACGGAAGAAGAAGCTAGCCTGCTTCGGGCCAGTGCAGACACTGCCTGGCTCACACAACCAATGACCGGCGCAATTCATTGCCGTCCCGACGGAGGAGACGGCGGCAGCTGGCTACGGCTCGGATGGGCCTACAACGAGAGGGCGCAGGTAAACGCGACCTGGGACGTTCCGCTGGACGACCGCTTTCCCGAAATTGTGCTTCGAGGGGCTTCGAGGCTCAACCCCGGACTCAGGACCTATATCGGACGGCTGACGCGCGGTCTGCATCATTATAGCGGCTGGTATACGCGGACCCACGACAATTGGCCGCTGGTCGGGCCCATGGGACCGGAAGGCTCCTATATGTGCGTCGGTCTTTCCGGCTTTGGCACGATGATGGCTTGCGCTGTCGGAGAGCAAACGGCCGCATGGGTTGCGGATAAGCCGTTGCCCGGATCGGCTGTCTTCACAATGGACAGGTTCACGGATCCTTCGTTGATCCCTGATCTGGGCTCGGTGGGCGCGGGGCTGCTTTGATGTCTGCGCCCGACCGATTGATGCATTGCTTGAGAGATACGCGCCTAGCGTTGGACTAGTTGGGAACTCCGATGAGTGACAGCCATACATTGCCCCTTGGTGACGTCGCGTTCGCTACGATCGGGGAGCTTTCGCGCGCATTGGCCACCAAGCAGGTCACGTCGCTCGAGATCACGGAGCGTTTTCTGGCGCGGATTGCGAAGTTCGACCCGCAGCTCCATGCCTTCGTCGCAATCTACGCGGATTCGGCTCGCGTAGCTGCCAAGACCGCCGATGCACGGCGTGCGGGCGGCAACGCTTTGCATATGCTGGACGGGATACCTTTCGCGGTCAAAGATCTATTTGATGTCAAGGGGAGACCGACCCGGGCCGGATCGCTTGCGACCGCATCGACCCCTGCGGAGAACACAGCCCACGCTGTTCAGCGCCTCCTCGATCGAGGAATGGTTCTCATCGGGAAAACGCACACCGTTGAATTCGCTTTTGGTGGTTGGGGGTGCAATCCCGTCTGCGGTACGCCGGTGAATCCCTGGGATACCTCGGTTGCGAGAGTACCCGGCGGATCATCCAGCGGATCGGGAGTCGCGGTCGCGGCGGGGCTCGTGCCGGTTGCGCTCGGGACCGATACCGGCGGCTCAATTCGTACCCCCGCATCGCTTTGTGGAATTGTTGGCCACAAGAGTACGCTCGGCTTGGTCGGCCGGGGCGGCGTCTTTCCATTGGCGCCGACATTTGACACTGTGGGTCCGTTGGCCCGCAGCATCCGGGATGCCGCGTTGGTACTCGATGCCTTGCAAGGGCGGGATCCCCAGGATCCCTCGACCTACGGAATTGGGCGCATAAATCCTCTTGGCGAGTTAACGGCTGGCGTCGAGGGCTTGATCTTGCGAGCGCCAACTGACTCTCAGCTCAAATTCGTCGACCCCCGAATTATGGACCTTTTCCATAAGGCACTGGGCGACCTCAAGAGACTAGGCGCTCACATAGATGTGCGTCCCATGCCTCGGAGTCACGAAGAATATGCGGCTCACGCATCCGGTATCACGGGGACCGAAGGCTGGAATGGGCTATCGCAATACATCGAGGGGCTCGACAGTCGAGTTGATCGTTTGATAGCGCAGCGAATGCGCAAAAGCAGTGGCATCAGCGCGAGGGACTATTTCGGCCTGCTTACAACCCGCCGCGAAATGCAGGTGGAATTCGATCGTTATCTGGAAGGCGCAGCAGCGTTTCTCTTGCCCTCGGCTCCGATCGTGACTCCAGAGATCGAGGGGGCGCACGAGCAAACCGCACCTTTTGGTCTCCTCGCCCGTATAGCCAATCTAATGGACTTGGCCGCTATATCGATACCCATGGGGCTCGCAGCCCTTATGCCGGTAGGTCTGCAAATTACCGTCCGCCGTTTTGGTGATGCAACGGCCTTCCGGATTGCGCAAGCGTTTGACCGCGAACGAGGGGGCGCCGTAGCAATCCCTCCCGGATACATATGAAACCGTTCGCGATCCCCCCAATGACTTGTCGCAGACCGAGCCCTTTTGGGGGGCTTGCCGAGTTTCGGGCATTGTTCGTGGCTTTCTGAAAATGAGGATTCCATTCGGAAATTACGATTTCGTCACATTCAGGTTGACACGAATGTGCCGGAGGCCCTTTAATCGTATCCTAAATTAACGTCTCGGATACAAATTGGGCCGCGGGCCCTCGCTCCCATGGCGGCCGGCGAAAAGAGGACGATGATGAGTGACGAGCAAGCCGCGGCACTGAGTCCCGAATCGGTCGTTGCGCAAATGAAGCAAAACGGCGTGTCGCATGTTGTTTGGCTGCCAGATAGCGAGACGAACTGGCTGTTCTTGAAAATGCAGGAGGAGCAATCGCTGAGCTTGGTCGGCGTCGCCCGCGAAGGGCATGCCTGCTCAATAGCGGCCGGACTTTTCGCAGGAGGAGCAAAGCCGATCGTGTTGGTGCAGAATACCGGCATGATGGAATCGGGAGATTCCATGCGCGGCTGGCTGCTCAATCTGAACGTTCCGGTCGTCTTCTTGGTTGGTTACCGCGGTTACACGCGGCACGGCGTCAATCACGATAGCGCGGCCGAATATACAGAACGCTTCCTGCTCGCTTTCGGAATCAAGTTCTACATGGTGGAAAGTAATGCGGACGCCGATCGCATCTCGCTCGCTTTCACCGAGTCTGAACTAACTCAGCGCCCAGTCGTCGTACTGATCGCCGACGAATTTCACGGTTTTAATTGAGGCGCGGGTCGATGATTTACACAAAAGATCTTGTCCACGCTTTCGCACCTCATCGCAGGAATGCGCTCGTCGTCTCGGGTCGCTCGGGTCAATATTGGTTGGACATCAGCGAAGGAGGTGCGGACCTTCCAGTCGGTGATCCTTCCATGGGCGGTCATGCCGGCTTTAGTTTTGGGCTCGCATTGGCCCAACCTGAGAAGCCGGTAGTCGTTTTCGATTCTGAGGGCGATCTACTAATGAACCTCAGCATCTTGACAACGATCGCCGAAAAGGCGCCTCGAAACTACTACTACTTCTTGATGGACAACGAATGCTATGCCACAACTGGTGGACAGCCCGTACCGAACGCGAAGAACGTTGCTTATGACCTTGTGGCTCGCGGATGTGGCATCAATCGCACTTATTTTTTCGATGATCTAGCCACATATACTGCCGCCCTGCCAGAAATCCTGGCGAAGGACGGGCCCGTCTTCGTCTGGAATAAGATCCACCCAGAAATCGAAAACCGTCCGCCAGGTCAGCGCGCGCCGTGGCGTAAGCGTAGTCCGGCAAAAGTGGTGGCCGACACACGAAAATTCCTCGGAGTGACCCGATGACTGGGCACACCCCAATAAGGCTGTTTATCGGTGGAAAATGGATCGAACGTAACGGCGCTCCGATATTGAACCCCGCAAACGAAGCCGTGCTGGGGATCGTTCCTATGGCAAGGGAGGCCGATCTTGCCGCTGCCGTCGATGCTGCAACGAACGGCTTCAACGTTTGGTCACTGACCTCAGCGGCCCGGCGATCCGAGATAATTCGTCAAGCCGCGGCGAACCTGCGTGCGAATGCCGATGTGGTGGCCCGCGATATCACTCTGGAGCAAGGCAAGCCGCTACGCGACGCGCAGACCGAAGTTCGGCGGGCATGTCAGGTGTTGGAATGGGATGCGGAAGAAGGACGCCGACTTTACGGCAGGACCATTCCGTCCGAGCCCGGGTATCGAAACACCGTGCAACTCTATCCGATTGGCCCTGTAGCGGCCTTTAGTCCTTGGAACTATCCCTTAAGTTCAGTCGCCCGGAAGGTTGGCGGTGCGCTATCGGCAGGCTGCAGTCTCGTCCTGAAAGCTTCTGAGGAAACACCGGCGGCTGCCGTGCATCTGGCGGAAGCCTTTGTGAAAGCCGGACTGCCAGATGGCGTGTTGAATTTGGTATTCGGCATTCCCGCAGATATCTCGCGCTATTTGATAGGACACCCGTCAATCAGACTGGTTGCGTTTACTGGCTCCGTTCCAGTTGGCAAGGGACTTGCCGCGCAAGCCGGAATGCATATGAAGCCCTGCATTATGGAATTGGGCGGGCATGCGCCGGTCATAATTTGTGACGATGTCGATCCGCTCGATTCAGCGAGCAGGTCGGTTGCCGCTAAAGCCAGCAACTCGGGCCAAATCTGTACATCACCGACACGCTGGTTCGTCCACGACTCCATTTATGGAGAGTTTGTCAACAACATGGGCGAGGCGGCTCGAAAAATTGAGGTCGGCAATGGCCTCGATCCGGCCACGCAGATGGGGCCCGTAGCCAATTCACGGCGCCTTGCTGCGATACAGGAACTCGTCAGCGAGGCGATCGCGAAAGGTGCCAGGCTTGTTGCCGGTGGGGAGCGCATCAAGAATAACGGCTACTATTGGCCTCTTACGGTATTGGCCGACGTGCCCGCGGATGCGCGTATTATGAAGGAAGAACCGTTTGGCCCAGTCGCACTCGTAAATTCGGTTACTTCGCTGCCAGACGCGATCAAGCGCGCCAACGAACTGCCCTATGGGCTTGCGGGTTACGCGATGACTCATTCGGCTGACTACGCCGGCTACATCGCCGACCACATGCAGGTCGGAAACCTTGCGATCAATCACTTCACGTCATCGCTGCCGGAGACGCCTTTTGGGGGAACAAAGGACTCGGGGTATGCGCGTGAGGGTGGGGCTGAGGGGTTGTTGAACTACACGATTGTACGCAGCATTTCATTCCTGGCGGGACCGCCCCGCAACTCAGTTCCTGCGCATCGTTAGAGCGGGCATACGAATGAAGCTCAAGATCGAAAACCTCTCGAAACGGTACGGTGCGTTCGACGCTTTGAAGCCGACGTCTCTCGATGTGGCCGAAGGAGAATTTCTGACTCTATTGGGCCCTTCTGGCTCCGGAAAGACGACGCTCCTAACCATGATCGCCGGACTAACCCCTCCAAACTCCGGCGAGATCTACATCAACGGTCGTCGAGCTACCAACGAGCCCGCGTTTTATCGGGATATTGGCATGGTCTTTCAGAACTATGCCTTGTTTCCTCATTTGAGTATCGCGGAAAACCTCGCATTTCCGCTGCGCATGCGGAAGATGCCGGAGGCTGATATACGCGACCGGGTAAAGTCGATGTTGGAGATCATCAGCTTACCTCACGTTGCCGAGCGTGTGCCCAAGGAGCTATCGGGTGGTCAGCAACAACGCGTGGCTCTCGCACGCGCAATGGTCTACCGGCCGTCGATCGTACTGATGGACGAACCTTTGGGCGCGCTGGATAAGAACTTGCGCGAGCAGATGCAGATCGAAATCAAGCATCTGCATAAGCGATTAAAGACGACCATCATCTACGTGACCCACGACCAAGAAGAAGCGTTGGCCATGTCAGATCGGATCTGTCTGATGAACGGTGGCGAGATCGAGCAACTGGCACCACCGAACGAAATTTACGATCGCCCCTCGACGGTCTTCGCCGCTAACTTCATCGGACAGTCCAATATCATGGCGGCTGGCGAAGTGAGCGATGCAAGCGGCAACGTGACGCCCATGCAGGCGGGAACGCGACTGATGGTTCGACCTGAATACGTTCGCGTCAACGCCGACGTCGTTCCCGCGCACCACCGGACCGAAGCGACGTTTATTGAGCGCATCAATATTGGGCCGACAACCCGGTACTTCTTCAAGTCGGCGTCCGATCGCGTCCTTTCAGCCCTTGTTCTGAATGCACAGGCTCCTCACGATATCGAGAACGGTCAACGTTGCATCTTGAGCTGGGCCGCCTCCCGGTCGGTAGAAATAAAGGATGTAGGAACGTGACAGATCGGACGACCATCCCGGGATCATGGCCGCGATCAGATCGGCGCCTACCTCTGAGCGAATTGCTAGCGCGCTGGCCGTTTCTTCAGATAGCACCGCTGCTGACGTTTCTATCCGTCGTATTTGTACTGCCTGTCGGCGGAATTCTTGTTCTCAGCCTCTTTGACGCTCACGGTGCGCTGACGCTAGAGAATTTTTCGCGAGTATTTAAGACCAATCTATACGTTAGCGTGCTCGTGCGAACGATTCAAACCGCTGCTTGGGCCACCGGGATCTGCCTGACGCTCGGTTACCCCGTTGCATATGCACTCTCCAAAGCAAATGCAGGGGTTCGAGCAGCAATCCTGACGTCCGTTCTGGTGCCGCTTTGGACTAGCTTTCTGATCCGCAATCTGTCACTGATTATTATCTTCGGTCGCCGCGGTTTGATCAACGTAACCGGCTTGAAGTTGAGCTGGCTCGATCATTCGATCGCCTTCCTCTACAACTGGAACGGCGTGATGATCGGCCTGAGCAGCTCGCTTTTGCCTTTGGCGATTATTACGATGTACTCCGTAATGGAGGGCATCGAGCCGAACTTGGAAAAAGCGGCGAGCACGCTGGGTGCCCGCCCCTCCCATGGTTTTTGGCGGGTCTATTTTCCTCTGTCGTTACCGGGAGTGGCGGCCGGCGGTATCTTGATCTTTGTGAGTGCTCTTGGGTTTTTCATCACGCCGCAGCTGCTCGGGAGTCCTCGGGAAACGATGATCGCTCAATTGATCATCGAACAAGTTACCGAGGTGTTGCACTGGAACTTCGCTGCGGCGATATCCGCCATGCTGTTGCTGGCAACACTTATTTCCTTCTTTCTGTTTGATCGGGTGGTTGGAATGCACATTCTGACCGGAGAAGAGGGCGACCAGCATCCGTCGAGACTGAACCGAATGCTCCGCCGTGGCGGAATGAAACTAATCAACGGAATTTCATGGATTACCGCCAGCTTCGGATTGGTCGCCGAAAAACTGACGGGACGGACGGTGAAGCTCAGGCAAAGGGTGAGTAGACCCATTCTGTCGATGGTTTCGCTGGCAATTGCGTTGTTCTTGATACTTCCGATCTTCTGTATCGTTCCGATTTCATTCTCTAACAGCCTTCTGTTCGGCTGGCCGCCCCAGGGTTTCTCACTCCGATGGTACACGTCGGTCCTTAGCTCACCAATCTGGGTATTGGCTTTCTGGCGATCGGTTGGCATCGCCGCCATCACCAGCTTGATGGCCATTGCCATCGCTATTCCGGCGGCACTATTTCTCGTTCGTCAAAAGACGAGGGCAAAGTTCCTGATAATTCTGCTGCTGACCATTCCGATTTTTCTGCCTCATATCATCACGGCGGTCGCGCTGTTCTACGCTTATGCCCGCTTCGGGCTGATTGGCACATGGGTCGGATTGATCATGGGGCATATGGTGTTTGCGCTGCCCTATGCCACGATGTCACTGATGGCCGTGCTCAAAAATTACAATCGTTCGTTGGACTATGCCGCATGGACGATGGGCGCGTCAAAATTCAAGACCTTCCGATATATCATGCTGCCGATCATCAAGCCTGGAGTTTATGGCGCGTTTCTTTTCGCATTCATCCAGTCGTTTGACGAAGTGACGATTTCTCTGTTTGTCACGGGAGGCAGCTTCACCACGCTTCCGAAGCAGCTATACCAACAGGCAGTGTACGGGGCGTCACCGGAGTTGGCAGCAGTGTCGACGCTACTCCTGGCGTTAATTCTCGGATTTATGCTCATAGCCAATTCCGTTGGCGGGACGTCCAGACGCGTGTAGCGCTTGCATCGGTTGGATGGGCCGACATTAGAGCCGTCAGTTCGAGGCAATGGTTAGTGAGGAGGCCAACAATGAATAGAAGGCAATTCGTCAAGATAGCTGCGCTATCCGGCGCGACTTTCCCACTACCCGCCATCGTCGGACGCGCATCGGCGGCCGGTGAGACCCTCTATGTTGCGGATGCGGGCGGTGCGTACACCGAGTCCTACAAGAAGGTTATCTATACGCCCTTTACTGCAAGCACGGGAATTGATGTCGTTCCGGTCGTTCGGCCAGCCCAAGCGCTGGCTCAGATGAAGACCATGGTGGAAACGCAGAACTATACGTTCGATGTGCATGGGGCCGCCGGTCTCGATGAAGGTGTCCGCTACGATGCTGAGGGGCTCAGCGAACGAATTGAGTTGCCGAGGTCAATATATGACGACCTTCCTGACTCCATCAGAAATGTTCCGGGCTTCTATCCGGACTCCGTTGCAGCGTTTGCGACGGTATATCGGCCGTTAGCGACAAAACGGGATCTGAAACGAGTTGCCGATATTTGGGACATGTCCATTCCGGGAGTTCGCTCGCTGCGTACTGGCGGTCGCGACAACATAGAATGGGCGCTTCGAGCGGATGGCGTTCCCGCGGGACCGGCCATTATCAATGAGCTGAAAACAAAAGCCGGGTGGGAGCGCGCATTTCGAAAATTGGATGAGATCAAACCGAAAATCCTGACTTGGTGGAGTACGGCCCCACAAAGCGCTCAGCTTCTGCAAGCTCAGGAGATCGATATTACAGCGACGTATGCGAACCGGGCTGCAACGCTGATCCGGCAAGGTGAGAACCTCAAAGTGCTTTGGAACGAAGGTTATTACACTGCCTATGGGTACGTCATCCCAAAAGGCAATCCAAAGGTCCATTTGGTGCAGAAGCTCATCGAGTTCTCATTGGATCCGAAGCGTCAAGCCGCGCTTGCTTCCGAGTTGATGCAAGGAAGCGCCTCGAAAAGTGCCTTCGAATTTATCGACAAGAAGGTGCTCGAGTACGTCCCGACGCAACCAGATAATTTCAAGCAGATGGTCCCGTTGGACGTGGCTTTTTGGGGAGAGAATCTCACGAAATCGAATGAGCTGTTCAATCAGTGGCTTGTGAAATGACGAATGATGATCGGCACTATCGGCAACGACCATCCCTTTGAACGCCCCGGGATGATTGCCTCCGACGACATTCGATGAAATCCGCGGTCGGCGTAAGTCGCTAACGGAAGGCCAGAAATGAACAGAAGAAAGTTTACTAAGACCACAATGCTGGCGGGCGCAACGTTAGCAGCACCCGCGATCATGGGTCGCGCTTCGGCAGCGGGCGAAACTCTCTACATTGCAGATGCTGGTGGCTCCGTATCTCAGATTTATAAGGAGCTCTTTTACACTCCTTTCACGGAGGCTACCGGCATCACGGTCGTTCCCGTGGTGCGAGCCGCGCAGCCGCTGCCCCAGATGCAGTCGATGGTCGACACGAAGAATTATATCTTCGATGCTTGCATTGGCGCAGGCATGGACGAAGCAGTTCGATATTTGGCTTTGGATTTGGTTGAAAAGATCACCCTTCCAAAACACCTGTATGACGACCTTCCGGTGGAGCTGAGGAACCTCGCCGGTTTTGTGCCCGACTCGATATCAGCCTATTCAACGGTTTATCGGACCTCCGCGACCGGGAAAGATCTGACTTGCGTTGCGGACATGTGGGACAAAGCGATCCCTGGCGTGCGGTCCCTCCGCAACAGCGGCCGGGACAACATCGAGTGGGCATTGCGCGCCGACGGCGTCAAGCCCGGCCAGGCCATCATAAACGAACTGAAAACAGATGCCGGTTGGATTCGGGCATTCAAGAAGCTCGATCAAATCAAACCGCGGATCGCTATGTGGTGGACGACGGCGCCGCAGAGCGCGCAGCTGTTACACAGCGGCGAAATCGACATTACCGCGACCTATGTCAACCGGGCAGCGGAGCTTATCGTGCAAGGAGAGGATCTTAAGATCCTATGGAATCAAGGCTATTACACCGCATATGGCTGGTCGATTCCGAAAGGGAATCCGAAGGTGGCGATGGTTCAGAAGCTCATCGAATTCACTCTTGATCCGAAGCGACAAGCCGCGCGTGCAGCGCGCGTCCTGAACGGAACGGCTTCGATCAGCGCCTACCAATATATCGACCCCAAGATCTTGTATTTGATCCCGACGCAGCCTGACAACTTTAAGCAGCTCGTGCCCCTCGATGTCAGCTTCTGGGGTGAAAACTTGTCCAAGTCGAATGAAATGTTCAACGCTTGGCTCATCAAATAAGAGGCTGCGACAGCCGAGCCCGCGCGCAGACGGGTCGAAAGCCTGGCGTCGTTCTCACGGACTAGGAAGCGGTGACTAATTTGAATACACGAAGCAGATCGAAGCGGGTTGGCAAGATTCAGGTCGATGTCTCCGAGAGCATGGCTCAAAAAGCAAAGTTGAGAGTGGCCTCAGGCAAGCGCGTTATCAGCCTTGCACAGGGCGAACCTGACTTCGATACGCCAGAGCACGTTCAGGAAGCGGCAATTGCGGCGATCCGAGCTGGAGAAACCCGCTATACCATCAATACGGGTACCATTCAGCTGCGCGAGGCCATCTCGCGCAAGCTGAGACGCGACAACGACTTGGAATACGGAGTCAATCAGATCGTGGTCGCTCCGGGCGCGAAACCAAGTATATATAATGCCTTCGCCGCAACCTTAAACGACGGCGACGAGGTCATTATACCTGCACCCTATTGGGTGCCGATGCCAGACATGGTGCGGCTCGCCGGCGGACAGCCGGTGATAGTCGCGTGCGGCGTCGAAAGTGACTTCAAGATGCAGCCTGGACAACTACAGGCGGCCATCACACCTCGGACGCGTTGGCTTCTTTTGAATTCGCCAAACAATCCGTCGGGATCAATTTACTCAAAGGCGGAATTGCTTTCCTTCGCCGAAATATTGCGTCGCCATCCTAACGTCCTTGCTTTGTCAGATGACATCTATGAGCACATTCGGTTTGATGGGCGGCCGTTTTACACCTTGGCGCAGATTGCGCCCGATTTGCGGGAGCGCATCCTGACGGTCAACGGCGTTTCCAAAGCATACGCCATGACGGGTTGGCGTATCGGCTATTGCGCCGGGCCGGATTGGCTGATCAGGGACATTACTCGAGTCTTGTCGCAAGCGACGGGTGGCGCATGTTCAATCGCGCAGGCTGCTGCTCTGGCCGCACTCGAAGGGCCACAAGATTTCTTAGCCCAGCGCGTAGCTGTGTTCCACCGGCGGCGAGATTTTGTCTTACCGATCATCAAGGCAATTCCAGGTCTTTCCGCCGAGCGCCCTGAGGGAGGGTTCTATATCTTTGTGAGCTGTACCGATCTGATTGGGAAAACGACGCCGGCAGGCGGCCGAATCTCGTCTGATAGCGTTCTGTGCGATTACTTACTGGCCGAGGCCGACATCGCAGTTGTACAAGGCGCGGCCTATGGCCTTTCTCCTTACTTCCGTATCTCCATCGCGTCGTCGGACGACGACTTGCGTACCGCCGTGGCAGCGATCCGCTCCGCGGTTCTAGCCTTACGCTGAACCAAATTCGAAGTATCATAATATGAACGAGATCACTTCCAGTGCCGCCGAGGCGACGCGATCACGTCCACCCGTGACCGCCTTCCTTGCTGATTGGGTTACGAAACTGCGCTTTTCCGACATCCCGACAGAGGCGGTGGAGACGACCAAGCGCGCTTTCGCAGACACGTTGTCTGTGACGCTTGCGGGCGCAGGCGAGGCGGCCGCAAGCAGGGCGCGTCAAGCTTTGGTCGATGAACCCGGCAAATCGCTGGTTATCGGCACTTCCTTGCGCACGACGGCGAGAACGGCGGCTTTTCTCAATGGTGTGGCAGCTCATGTGCACGATTTCGATGACGGCAACGCGACTATGCTTGGCCATCCATCCACTGGCATGGTTCCGGCGCTTCTTGCGCTGGCCGACGAGCGCAACGTTTCGGGCGAACAACTGATCACCGCGTATGTGGCTGGGATGGAAGTCGGCGCCAAGATTGCGCGGGCGATGACCTACCAACATAATGCCAACGGTTGGCATACGACGTCGACTTTCGGAACCTTCGCAGCGACGGCTGCATCGGCAAAGCTGTTGGGTTTGGACGCGCAGCAGACCAGAGATGCGTTGGGGATCGCCGCCTCGATGGCTTGTGGCATCCGTCAGAACTTTGGAACGTCGACCAAGCCCGTCCACGCCGGCCGTGCTGCCGAGAACGGCGTAATGGCCGCAAAGCTGGCTCTGGCTGGCATCGACGCAAGCCCGACTGCCATCGAGGGTCATGAAGGTTTCATGCACCTATTCGGTGACTTGAGTGTGATCTGTTTTGAAGACGCAATGCGCGACATGGGAGCCCCCTTTGAAGTGATGCGCATCAACGTCAAGCTATATCCGGTTTGCGCGATGGTGCTCCCGGCTCTCGACGTGCTTGTCGAAGGCCTCCGAAATAAAGAGCTTGATCTGGCAGATATAACCTCGGTGCGTTGCGGCACCAGCTATCAAACGCTTAACATCATGCGTTATGATCGGCCTGAAAGTCACTTACAGGCAAAATTTAGCTACAGCTATTGCGTGGCTGTGGCACTGCGAAAAGGCGACGTCACGCTAGCCGATTTCACTCCCGATGCGCTCAAGGATCCCGCGACGCGCAAGATAATGGAGTCGGTTGAACCTTATGTTCATCCAGACCAGAGCACGCCAGAGCTTTTCGAGCCGCTCTACAGAGCCGGAAAAGCCTTTACCGAAGTTGATGTCATGCGGCGAGACGGGAGTCTCTTTAAACGGCGCAAATCCAATTATATCGGCTCGAGCAGCGACCCCGTCAGTTGGGAACATCTGGAGCGGAAATATCGGGCGTGTACTGATGGAATGTTCGATTCCGCCAGGTCGGATCTTATTTTGACACGTTTCCAACATTTGGACAGGCTGAACCGGGTCGGTACACCAATTCTATTGGGCCTTGAAGAGCTGCAGTGACGGACAAAGTACGGGCATGTGCGCAAAGCTAGTGGTTCTTGATGCACCGAGGGTCAGTCACTGCGGTGCTTCGGCTCTGCTGCTCGATGCCGAAGGGCCACTTTCGTTGCAAACGCAGCAACGCATTTGGGCGTTGGATAGAACGGTCCGGAATTGGCAAGAGGTGACTGACGCGCAGGTGGGATTGAACAGCCTCTTAATCGTTGTCGACCCTTTGACAACGGACACCGAGCCTTTGGCGATGAGATTTTTGGCGGAATGGAATGGAACGACCGCTTGGTCCGGTAATGGCCGCACACTCGAAATCGGGATCGTTTACGGGGGAGCTGCAGGTCGGCACCTGCGCGAAGTTGCCGATCGTCTCGGAGTATCGCCGAGCAGGGTGGCTGAATTGCATTCGGCAGGCAATTACACTGTCTTTGCGCCTGGAACGGGTCCAGGCTTCGGCTTTCTCTTCGGACTGGATAGACGGCTGCACCTGCCACGCCGGCCTGAACCTCAAATGGTACCCAATGGTCCAAATTTGAGCATGGCGGGAGCGCAGACGTCTCTTGGACCGCCGTTGAAGCCGGGGGAGGAGCCTTCGCTCGTTCCAAGCGGCTGGTACGCACTCGGACATGCACCGGCATCGCCCATACCGTTCGACTTCAGCAAAACGCCGCCCAACGTTCTTGACCTGGGAGACTGCATTCGTTTCCGAATCGAACGGGTTGAGACATGATCGAAGTGCTTCAAACGCTTCCCTTGAATTCTGTGCAGGATTTGGGGCGGATAGGGCAACGTCACCATGGAATTGCCCGAACGGGAGCGGCCGACCGGGTCGCTCTATCGGTGGGCAACATCTTGCTTGGAAATTCCACTGAGGCCGCCGGAATTGAGGTCCAGATGGGTCCCATGCGGTTGCTGTTCAATCAGCAAATCATGGTTGCACTGTGTGGGGCCGATTGTCAGGCCGTTCTCAACCAACGTCAAGTCGCACCATGGTCGCGTTTCGCGGTTGCGCCGGGCGACGAGCTGGCGATTGGACCGGCACGTATGGGGCTTAGAGCCTATCTTTGTGTGCCCGGAGGCATCGACGTTCCCGAGGTGCTGGGATCCCGCAGCACCTATTTCAGGCAACGCGTTGGTGGCCTGGAAGGGCGCATGCTTCGCGTAGGCGACAAGCTAGGCGCTCTGAAAAAGAGTGCGCAGCCGCAACCCGAACTCTCCGTCTTGCCGCCCGACAACGTTCTCGAACGCGGACTTCACGCATTAGCGGAGCAGGACGATATTGTTCTCCGCGTCGTTCGTGCCGGAGAATATGATGATTTCACATCTAGGTCGCAGCAAACGTTCTGGCGTGATCCCTGGAGGGTCTCCGCTCAGAGCAATAGAATGGGCTATCGATTGGATGGCGCCGAACTGATGCGTACCGACCCCGGAGAAATGCGATCATGTCCGATCACGCCCGGGGTGATCCAGGTGCCCCCAGGCGGGCGCCCTATCGTGCAATTGGTCGACGGCAACTCTGCGGGTGGCTATCCGAAAATTGGTTACGTCATAGAAGCCGATCTCTGGCGCGTCGCCCAAGCGCGGCCAGGCAGCGTGTTCCGTTTCGTGGAATGTTCGGTAACCGAAGCGCGTAAGGCTCTATCTGAGATCGTGAAATATTTGGACAGGCTGGGTTGCCTGATAGCGACGGCCGACAACGGCGGCGTACCAGCGCGCATTTCGCGAGAAACCGAGGCAGGGATGGCGAACGATGAAAATCGATATCAATTCTGACATCGGAGAAGGGTTCGGGCGTTGGCGGCTTTGCGATGACGCCGCTCTGATGGCGCTGATTTCGTCCGCGAATGTGGCCTGCGGTTTTCACGCGGGTGATGCGGTCATCATGACCGACATGGCGGCGCAGGCGAGAGCGCGGGGAGTGGCGCTAGGAGCGCATGTCGGCCTGCCCGATCTACTAGGCTTCGGTCGTGTTCCGATGAAGATTGATCCCCACGATATGCGGAAACACGCACTTTACCAGTTGGGCGCTCTCTCGGCGATCGCCAAGGCTGAAGGTTATAAGGTGACACATGCCGGTACGCATGGCGTCTTTGGCATGATGTCGCGCGAAACACCGGAATATCTTCAGCTCATCTTCGATGCTTTCAAAGCCTATGATCCCGACATCATCGTGCCGGGAGAACCCGGCAGCCCTTGGCAAGCTTACGCGCGGAAGATCGGGTTGCGGACTGTTGGACGAATTTATGCCGACCGGGCCTACGAGGAAGACGGCTCGCTCGTTTCGCGAAAGAAGCAGGGAGCAGTCATCAACGATCTCGATCAAATCGCCGCGAGAGCAAGCCAGTTCTTGAATGACGGCACGGTGACAGCTATCACGGGAAAACGAATCAAGTTGGATGCGAAAAGCATTCTGGTTCATTCAGATACGCCTGGCTCGGTCGAGATTGCCAAGACTTTGCGCGACACGATTGAGAGAGGCGGTGGACAAGTGACGCCACTGACAGAGCTTGTCGAATAGAACAGCGTTCATCGCGGAGCGTCACTTGACCGTAGCGGACGACGAAATTCAGATCCCGCTAGAGATCCTCGAACCCAAATTAGCTTCGGCCTTGCGCAGAGCGGGACTGTCGGAACCCATCGCACGAATCATTGCCGAAACGGTTGCCGGCGCCGAAATCGACGGCAGTAGAAGCCACGGGATCCATCGCTTGCCCGGCTATGTCTCAAGCATATCCAGCGGCTGGATTAATACTGCAGCTAAACCGGCTTGCGAGCAGACGCGGCCCGGCTGTTTGGCGGTTGAGGCTGACAACGGGTTTGCTCAACAAGCAACGCGCGCCTTCTCGAACCGTCTTGCTGGTATGGCTCGGAGCCAAGGTGTCGCGACGATGTTTGTCCGCAATTCGCATCATTTTGGTGCTTTGTGGCAGGACGTGGAACCCCTGGCGCGCGCCGGTCTGATCTCAATTGCGATGGTGAACAGTCGCAGCCATATGGCTGTTTGGCAGGGTAAGCGAAAGACGCTCGGCACCAATCCGATCGCATTTGCCTGTCCAAGGACAAACGCGCCGCCTTTGGTGTGGGACCAAGCTTCGAGCATCATGTCGCACGGCGACATCCTGCTGCACGCTGCCGCTGGTAGACCCGTTCCTTCAGGGGTCGGAATTAACAGGGACGGAGACGTAACTACTGATCCGGCGGCGATACTGGACGGGGGGGCGCTCCTGCCGTTCGGCGGAGCAAAAGGAGCGTCGCTTGCCTTTATGGCCGAGGTTCTGGTGGCGGCACTCTCCGGCGGCACCTTCGGATTTGAAGATTGTTCTTCCAACTTTCCTGGGGCGAAGACCTCGAATGCCGGGCAATTCATTTTGGCCCTTGATCCCGGTGCTGGCGGGAATGCTTCGTTCCAGGGACAGTTGGAGAGGCTAATAGCGGAATTGAAACACGCAGGATCAACTCGCATGCCGGCCGATAACCGCTATCGGCGTCGCCAAGCGGTGCATGAAAGCGGAATGCTGTCGGTCGATGCGCGCAATTGGGCGCGCGTTCTCAGTTTGGCGGAGGACTAGCGATCTTGATATCGCGAAGGCGACAAGTGTTGCCAAAAGCATCACCGAGACAATTGTGCCGGTTCCCCTGTTTCTGTCTCCATTAAAGCAAAAGGCGTTTCGATCGCTCTGGATCGCGACGATGATGTCGAATCTCGGGACGCTTGTGCAGTCGGTGGGCGCCAGCTGGGTCATGGCCACTATGATGGGTTCGCAGGCCATGGTGGCGCTGGTTCAGACAATGAATTCCCTTCCCGTGATGATCTTCTCGATGATAGCGGGTGCGCTGGCGGATAATTATAGTCGTCGTCGCATATTGATCATGGCACAAGGTGGCATGGTGTTAGTATCCGCGGTTCTCGCGACTTCTATCTGCTTCAATGTTCTGGATCCTTGGCTTCTTCTCGCCCTTACATTTCTAATCGGTTGTGGCAACGCGCTGTACAATCCCGCGTGGCAAGCCTCGATAGGCGATGTCATCTCAAAGGAAGATGTTGCCGGCGCGGTCGGTTTGAATGGGCTCAGCTTCAACATGATGCGCAGCGTTGGCCCTGCCTCGGGCGGATTGGTCGTCGTAGTGGCAGGGTCCGCCGCGGCGTTCGCTGCGAATGTTCTTCTCACACTGCCGCTGATAGGCGCGCTCTTGCATTGGAAGCCGCACTATCCAAAGCCGGAGCTCCCCCCGAGCATGTGGGAGCAGCGATTGGTGCCGGCCTTCGTTACATCAGGGTGTCTCCCCATCTTTTGAGAGTTCTCCTACGAACGGCGATCTTCAACTTGGCCGGTGTCGTCGTTTTGGCTCTGCTTCCGTTGGTTGCACGAGACACGTTGAAGGGAACGGCACTAACCTACGGCATGATGTTGGGCACTTTTGGCTTCGGTGCGATCGGCGGCGGCTTGGCAAACGCTGCCATTGTCCGCAAGTTCAATAACGAGGTTGTCATTCGCGCAACTTTCGCGAATTTTGCGCTCGCGCTCATCTTGTTGGGCGCTTCAACTTCGATGCCCCTTAGCTGCATCGCACTACTTGTCGCCGGTGCCTGTTGGGTCATTTCATTGTCCTTATTCAACGTCACCGTGCAACTGTCACGCCACGGTGGGTGGTTGGAAGAGCGCTCTCCTTCTATCAGACCGCGACTTTCGGCGGGATGGCCCTTGTATCCTGGCTTTGGGGCGAAGTTGCAGGTTCACACGGTCTTTCGATCGCCTTCGTGGCGGCAGGGACCGTAATGATGATCGGAGCGGTCTTGGGCTTTCAATATCCGCTTCACGCGTTGTCCGGCGATGATCTCGATCCCATCGGACCATTCCAAGCGCCCGAGCCTATGGTCGAGATCAAGCCGGATTCGGGGCCGGTCTTGGTCTTAATAGAGTATGAAATTGCCCACGAGGATACTCTTCGCTTTCTTGAGCTGATGCGAGAACGGCGTCGTATCCGTTTGCGTGACTGGGCCCGTCGTTGGGCCTTGTTACGAGACATTGAACGGCCACTCGTCTGGGTTGAAAGCTACTACTCGCCAACGTGGATCGAATATCTGCGTCATCATGGCCGCCGTGTACGGGCAGACGCTGACAACTTGGCGTCGCTTCGCAGTCTACATCGGGGGCCTAAGGATCTGCGTCGTGTGCATCGCCTGATTGATAGCCGGATTGTTCCCACGCGAAGCGATTTTCCGCCAAAACCCGAAGCAATGCTTTGATCTTGAGTACGATCCAAGCGCCCTCTCACCTTTCGACGCAGAAGTTGGTTGATTGTATCCAATAGCTAAGTTAAGTATGCACCAAGTCTCTCGCCCTGACTTTTTGCTGGTTCGTCATGTCCCAACTGCCCGCTTCAACCAAAGTGATCGTGATAGGGGGCGGAATTATCGGCAGTTCAACTGCTTACTACCTGGCCAAGCGAGGGGTTCCAACCTTGCTTTGCGAGAAGGGACTTATCGGAGCAGAGCAATCCGGACGCAACCAGGGTTGGGTTCGCGCTCAAAAGCGCGACGCTCAAGAAATGCCGTTGATCCGGGAAAGTTTGCGAATCTGGAACGATCTGGAGCGGCAGCTAGGCCAAAGTGTCGGCTTTAAACAGACGGGTATTTTGACGGTATTCAAGCGCGACGAGGAAGCAGAAGCTTGTGAAAGCTGGCTCGCCAACACCTGTCCCGACGATATCGTTGCTCGCATCGTTTCAGGGGCTGAATTGCGAGCCTTGCTGCCTGGCGCGTCAAGACCGTGGGCTTGCGGCCTGTATTCTCCCAATGACGGCAGGGCGGAGCCATCATTGGCAGCTGCTGCGTACGCAAGCGCGGCGAGGGCGCTCGGCGCGCAGATTGTCGTGTCATGCGCTGTGAGAGGAATTGAAACCCGGGCGGGACGCATTTGTGGCGTTGTGACGGAGCTCGGGCCAGTATCTTGCGAAGCAGTTGTTTTGGCGGGCGGAGTTTGGTCTTCGCTCTTTTGTAACAATATGGGTTTGCGGTTGCCGCAACTCAAGACAATGTCGAGCCTTGTCCGAGCGTACCCGTTGGAAGGGGCTCCAAAAACGTCGATCAAGGGCCCCGATTTTTCGATCCGCACTCGGCACGATGGAGGGTTCACCATAGGTTACGGCGCGTGGAATCGAACGGAAATCGTGCCCGACAGTTTCCGCTATCTCGTCGACTATTTGCCGATGATTTTGACTGGTGGAAACAATGTACGGCTGCGTCTGGGGCGGCGCACGCTTGCGGAGCTGTTTCAGAAATCGCGCTGGCGCATGGATGAACAAACGCCTTTTGAACAGACACGTGTCCTGGATCCCGTGCCATCACTATACGATCTTCGTCAGGCGCAGCGTAATATCAGTCGCGAGTTTCCCGTATTCGCCAATATGAGAGTTGCCGCAACCTGGGCCGGCCTGATCGATGTCATGCCCGATACAAAGCCGGTCATTGGGGCAGTGGACACCATTCCGGGATTTTTTATCAGTAGCGGGTACTCCGGTCACGGCTTTGGGATTGGTCCTGCGGCCGGGCATCTGACGGCTGATCTGGTTACTTCCGAAAAACCTATCGTCGATCCTTCTCCTTTTACTTTCAACCGGCTGTCGAGCGTCAAACGCCAGCCGGCTTTCGCACAGTAGAACGGATATGTATCGCGCAAGCACGTATCAGATGCGAAGCGGTTGGAACGCGATGCTACCGCCTCGCATTTGCCGGCCCGCCCTCAACGGAAAGCTGAGCGTCGATCATGCCGTTGTAGGCGCAGGTTTCACTGGGCTCGCTGTTGCAAGAAGGCTCAAAGAGCTGGAACCCGAAACTGATATTCTCATCATTGACGGCGGAACAGTTGGCGAGAATGCTTCAGGTCGGAATTCCGGCTTTTCTGGCAGCGATCTGCCAACGGTGAGTATGGCATCGGCCAGCAGAGCTGACGCCTCAGCCGATGCTCTAAGCAAACAGAACGTCATAGCCGTATTTGATGCCGAGGGTTTGGCTTGGCTGAAAGACCTCGTGGCCCGGTACGGGATCGATTGCGGGCTTCGACAGGTCGGTTCGTTCAAGGCCGCTGTAAGCGAGCGAGCCGCTGCGGCTCTGTTGAGAATGAGCGAGAGCGCATCGACACAGGGCCGCACGCTTCCGGTTTACAAACAAGATGCTTTGGAAGAGCTAACCGGCACATGCTTTTATCGGTTGGCCATTCGATCCGAGTCTACACATCTATTTCAGCCGGCTGCGCTCGTGCGCGGTCTGGCAGATCATCTACCTTCTGACATTGTCTTTCATGAAGGAACCACTGTCAGCAACATCGAAAAAGTAGGTGAGCGTTGGCACTTGACTTGTCCGCAGGCGCGGATATCCGCGCGGAACGTCATCCTGGCCAACAATGCCTTTGTTAAGCTGCTGGGATACGGCAAAGATCGGTTGGTTTCCTTATTTACTTATGTGGGCGTGACGGAAAGGCTGGGCAACAGGGCACGTCTGCTCGGTAGTCTTCCGGAATGGGGCATGACGTCGGCCCAACGGGCCGGTGGTAGC
The DNA here is from genome assembly GCF_004114975.1 of Bradyrhizobium guangdongense. Taxonomy (NCBI): domain Bacteria; kingdom Pseudomonadati; phylum Pseudomonadota; class Alphaproteobacteria; order Hyphomicrobiales; family Nitrobacteraceae; genus Bradyrhizobium; species Bradyrhizobium guangdongense. The sequence continues at coordinate 775,158 of NZ_CP030052.1, read as the reverse complement.
ACCCTTCGTAGACTTTCCGACGGACGCTGTATGATCCGCAGCCTCTATTCCTATGAGGCCGAGCTCAAGGAGAGCGTAATCCGACGAAGATTGCTCGATCGGTTTCGCCGTCGTTATCCGCATCTTGCGGATATCGACTTCGAATACGTATGGGGCGGAGTTACCGACGTCACGCGTGGAGGCGCTCCATTTTGGGGAGAGCTGGAGCAGGGGCTTTTTATAAGTGCCGGCTATAACGGCTCTGGTGTCGCGAAAGGTACCGCATTGGGGCGCCGTCTTGCCGAACTAGTCGCCGGCAAAGTCGCACAAGAAACGGTGACTGGACCGCTCGGCCGTCCCGGATGGCTGCCGCCCGAGCCATTCAGATTCGTCGGCGTGCGTGGCACGGCAATGTACGAGGAATTCCGTGCCGGTGCAGATGCAACCTGATCTCAAAGTTGGACCAGCAGGATAGGGAAATGGTGGTGATGAAGGAGTCCACTCGACTGCTGTTCTTCGGCGGGGGAAATATGGGTTCGGCTCTTATCCGAGGAGTACGCCAAGCACTACCTAATTTAAAATTGATCTTGGTTGATCCGGATGTCGGCCGAGTGGAAGACGCTGTGCGTGGTCTTCAAGGCGTATCAATCTTGCCGGACGCTCCGAGTTCATCATCAGGCTACGATCTGCTCGTATTGGCGGTGAAGCCGCAGAATGTTGCAACTTTCTCTGATGGACATCGACGCTTGCTGGCCGAGAGTCCGGTTCTTTCGGTTATGGCCGGCATGCCGCTTGGGCGATTAATGGAGGTATGCGGCAGTGCGAGAGTGGCGCGCGTTATGCCCAACCTTCCTGCGTTTGTTGGTCAAGGGACGAGCCTCGGCGTAACCGGGCAGACGTTTCCAATCTCGGCAAAAACGGCCGTAGAGCAAGTCTTCGCGCCAGTCGGCAAATTTGAATGGGTGGTGGACGCGGCATTGATTGACAAGGCTATGCCGTTCTACGCCTGCGCGCCTCGCTATATTTTCGCTTTTGCTGAGCAGCGGCGCAAGCGGCTGGCGAGGCTGGATTTTGATACAGAATTCGCTCAGTTGCTCGTTGCGCAGACGATGTTGGGTTCGGCGGCGATGTTAGCAGCTGATCCGCGCTCGCCTTCCGAGCTCAAGCGAGCCGTCATAAGTCCGGGAGGGACCACTGAGGCTGGCGTGATCGAAATGGAGCGTGAGGGGGCCCTTCCCAAGATAGTACGCGCTGCAACCAGCGCTGCGTATCGACGGAGTGTCGAACTAAGAAAAAGTTAGATTTGGGATCGCAAGACGATTGGGAGGTTCGAAAGTGTACGGCGAATTCTCGCCGAACTGGATGCGTAAGCGGCCGGATCGCGCTGCCGCGCACCGAAGGCGCGATTTGAAAAATGGCGGACCTATGCCAATCGAGCTCGAACCGAATTGGCCGGACAAAAACGTCTGGTCGGCATAATCGATAGATAAGCAAAAGGAAGCAAAATGAACGCGAAAAGAGCGTCAGACTCTCAAAAGCAGCGACCGGAAGTCGGCCGCATCCTTGCTGACTTCTGCGCGGAGCTGAAGTTCGAATCAATGTCCGCTGCCGCCGTCGAGGCCGCAAAGAGGGGCATTGCCGACACGTTGTCTGTTGCCCTAGCGGCGAAAGCTGAGGAAGTTGCGGGAGTCATGGGCGGGTTCTTCGCCGAAGAACCAGGAAAGGCACGTGTCTGGAATACTGCGCTGCGAACGACAGCTCGAAATGCTGCTCTGGCCAATGGCGCTATGGCTCATGCGCATGACTTCGACGACGGTAATTATGCGATGGTGGGGCATCCATCCGCCCCAGTATTGCCCGCTATCCTTGCGCTCGCAGACGAACTGGCAGCTTCGGGTGCAGATATCATTGCGGCCTATGCGGCCGGTGTCGAGATGGAAGGCCGTCTCGGCATCGCCGTAACCTATGAACACAATGGTCGTGGCTGGCACACAACTTCCTCGCTCGGGACATTCGGAGCTGCCGCTGCCGCCGGAAACCTGTTGGGGCTTGATGGCAAGCTCATGCTAGAAGCCTTCGGAATTGCAGCCTCGCTTGCATCTGGATTACGTCAAAACTTCGGATACATGACCAAACCGCTACATGCAGGATTCGCAGCGCAGAACGGCGTCCTTGCCGCCAAACTTGCTAAGGCCGGAATGCGATCAAGCCCTAATGCGATCGAGGGGCACGAGGGGTTTTTCGATCTCTTTACAGATCCAGAAAAGCTGAACGCGGACGAAGCAATCCGCGATCTTGGCCTATCCCTCGAACTCATCCGCAATAACCCCAAGCTTTATCCGACATGCTCGCTTGTACATCCGGCCCTGGATCTTGTAACGGAGGGTATTGCGAGTGGCGAAATCGTGGCGGACGACCTCGAGGTCATCAATGTGGGCGTCAGCTACCATGCTTTGAATTTAATGCGATACAACGATCCGAAAGATGCACTGCAGGCGAGGTTCAGCATCCCGTATTGCATAGCGGCGGCATTGGCGCATGGCGACGTAACGCTTGGGAGTTTTTCCGACCAGTCCGTTGCCGGAAATGAGATCCGCGGCCGCATGGGCAAAGTCAATGCCTATGTTCATCCCGACCTGTCAACCAAGGAGCAGTTCGAAAAGGTCTATACCAAAGGAGCCGCCTTTACCGAAATCGAAGCGGTTCACAAGTCGGGGAAGATCCATCTCAAGCGGCAAAGCGTGGCGGTCGGCAACCATCAATATCCGGCTCCGCCTGAAAGGCTCCGACGAAAATTCGAAACGTGTGCAGCGCTTTCTGTTGGAAAGCCGAAAGCCAGGGATCTTTGGAATATGCTGATGAAACTCGAAACTGTGCAGTGGTCGGAAGTCGATAGCCTTCTGGATGAGTAGTCAATACAATCTGTCAGAATCAACATCTGCTGGTGGTGGGTATTTAGGGAGAACAACGGAGGTCGGAAGGCCCAGAAACGCTTGATGTTCGGGTGAGCGAATTGCTTTCGTCCTCCTTTTGTATATAATTTCGGCAAAGAGGATACATTTGAGGCGAAGTTTGTGACAGAACTGGACAATCAACAAAGGCCTTCGGCGACTGAGACGGTGAGAAAGCTTCTCCGGGCTGACATTCTTGCTGGGACATTCGCCCCCGGCGAGCAGCTTCGCCAAGAGGAATTGGCGGACAAATTCGGAACGAGCCGCATTCCGGTAAGGGAGGCCTTGCGACACCTCGAGGCGGAGGGTCTGGTCACGCTCCTAAACAATCGGGGCGCCAAGGTAGTCTCATTCACTTCGGCCGAGGTGATCGAATTGATGGAAATTCGCATTGCGCTGGAGTGCCGCGCGTTGCGTCTAGCCATTCCTAATATGATTCAGAGTGATTTTGATGAGGCCAAACGTATTCTCGTGGAATACGACAAGAAAAGCGACCCCGCTCAATGGGCGGAGATGAACTGGAAGTTTCACGAAACCCTCTATATCCCCTGTAATCTACCTAGATTGCTGTCTCTTATCGAAGGCAACTACGGGCAGGTGAGCTTGTTCGTCCGGGCACAAGTCTCTATGGCGTCAGGCAAGAAAACGCCGCAAGAAGAGCATGTGGATATCTTAAAAGCTTGCCGCGCCGGGAACGTTGAAAAGGCCGTCGATCTTCTCGAAGCACATATCTCTAACACCAAGAAGGCGCTCATGGTGCAGCGCCGTAGGAGTCGGTGAGCGCTCCTATTGCTGGCGCGGAAAGCGTACTTTCCTTCACGCCACCGGCGTTTCCTGAATCTTCATACTGCGGCGGTTAGATCAACCCAGTACTTTATCGAGAAATACCCGGGTCCGTTCTTCGCGTGGCGTACCCAAGATCGAACTTGGTGCACCGTGCTTGACGATGACGCCGCCATCGGTGCAGTAGCCATGATCCGCCACTTCGCGAGCGAAGCCCATCTCGTAGGTGTCGAGAATGCAGGTCATGCCTTCTGCGGCGAGATCGCGAATGGTGACCAGATCCTCCTTCTTTGTTTCCGGATCGAGCGCGGCAGGACCTCGTCGAACAGCATTACCTTCGGATTCATGGTAAGTGTAGCTCTGCGGCCCTTTTGAATGGCGCTTGACGCCTATTTTGTTCGCGTAGCGCGCCGCCGCGGTTTCCATATGTCGGACAACGCGTTGACGGCGGCTTCGAGCGCCTTCCGGTCGACGACGTTGGGATCGAACCGCCCCGGGCCCCAGAGGCGCATATGTTCGTGGTCCGGATGGGCGGGGTCTCTGATGGCTTCGAGGTATTCGGCATAACCCGGCGCACCGCCTACGTCTTCCGGAGGACAACGACCGGCGGCCTCGAGCAAGAAGGGAAGTCCCTCCGTCGTGGTGTTCTCGAACCATTTTTCGAGCTTGATCACATGGTCCCAGCTGTCGCCGAAGTCATAGAGATAGTGGATCGTCTTGGCGCCGGTCTCGCGAACGATGTCGCAGAGGCGCGCTTTGCTCGCATCCATGGGCTGGTGGCCGTAATCGTTGTGGGGATCAGGAATTCCCCAATGAACATCGCCAGCGAAGAACTCGAAGAGGTGACCGTTCGTCCAGCCGAATGCCTCCTGAAGCGTCAGATGCAACCGATCAAGGCGCAAGGTGACGGGTACGACGAGGCGACGCATCACCGCCGGCTTCACATCCTTGAGGGTCACCTTGATCCGGACCGCGGTCGTGTTCAGGTTCATGCCGCCAGCCTCGGATCAAGTGTATGCATCGTATAGGTCGACGCCCAGGGAAGCAGTTCGTCCAACCGCGCCGCAGGCCAACCATTGACGAGCTTGGCGAGAACGTCAGCGAGCCAGTGCTCGGCACTGACGCCATTGAGCTTACAGGTCTCAATGAGCGAAGCCAGCAATGCCCAATTCTCGGCACCTTCGTCGCAACCGGCAAAAAGGGAGTTCTTGGCGTTGAGCTTGATCGGCCGCATCGCACGCTCGACAGCATTCGTGTCCAATTCGATGCGCCCGTCATCAAGGTAGAGCGCCAGGCCGTTCCAATGACGCAGCGCGTAACGCAAAGCCTTCGCCGTGTCGCTCTTCGGTGCAAGGTGATCAAGCTTGGCCTCAAACTGTCATTCGGCCTGCAATATTGACCCCCTAAGCCGGGGGATCGGCGTCCAAAATTGACCCCCTACAGATTGGTCTGTTGCGCTGCCTGCTTTGGAACGAAGCAGGTGGTGGGGGATGCTGATCGTGGAGACGATTGCCCGGATCCGGCGCGAGCACTTCATCAAGGGCAAGACGATCAAGGAGATCGCCCGTGACCTGAAGGTGTCGCGGAACACGGTCCGGAAGGTGCTGAGGTCGGGAGAGACCTCCTTCGAGTACGAGCGGCAGGTGCAGCCGCGGCCAAAGCTGGGCCGATGGGCAGTAGAGCTTGACGGATTGCTGGCGGCGAACGCGGCCAAACCGGCTCGTGAACAGCTGACGTTGATCCGGATCTTCGAAGAGCTGCGCCGCCGCGGCTACGACGGCGGTTACGATGCGGTGCGGCGTTACGCCAGGCGCTGGAGCAAGGAACGCGGGCAATCGACCGCAGCCGCTTATGTCCCGCTGAGTTTTGCCCCAGGCGAAGCTTACCAGTTCGACTGGAGCCACGAGGTGGTCTTGCTGAGCGGCACCACGGTGATGGTGAAGGCCGCCCATGTTCGGCTCTGTCACAGCCGCATGCTGTTCGTGCGGGCCTATCCGCGGGAGACGCAGGAGATGGTGTTCGACGCCCACGACCGTTCGTTCGCGCTGTTCAAAGGCACCTGCACCCGCGGCATCTATGACAACATGAAGACCGCCGTAGAGACGATCTTCGTCGGTAAAGGGCGTCTCTATAATCGCCGCTTCCTGCAGATGTGCAGCCACTATCTGGTCGATCCGGTCGCCTGCACGCCAGCGTCGGGCTGGGAGAAGGGGCAGGTCGAGAACCAGGTCGGGCTGGTCAGGGAACGCTTCTTCACGCCGCGGCTGCGGTTCAAAAACCTCGACGAGTTAAACGCCTGGCTGCTCGACAAATGCATCGCCTACGCCAAGGCTCATCGCCATCCGGAGCTGGTCGATCAGACGATCTGGGAAGTGTTCGAAGCCGAACGCCCCAAACTCGTTCCCTATGCTGGCCGCTTCGACGGCTTCCATGCGGTGACGGCATCGGTCTCGAAGACCTGCCTGGTGCGCTTCGACAACAACAAGTACTCGGTCGCAGCCAGCGCAGTCGGACGGCCGGTCGAGGTTCAAGCCTATGCCGATCGCATCGTGATCCGTCAGGATGGACGCATCGTTGCCGAGCACCCGCGATCCTTTGGCCGCGGCGATACCGTCTACGACCCCTGGCATTACGTGCCGGTGCTCGCCCGCAAACCCGGCGCCTTGCGCAACGGTGCTCCCTTCAAAGACTGGGTGCTGCCGGCCGCGATCGAGCGGATCCGGCGCAAACTTGCCAGCACGGACGATGGCAATCGGCAAATGATCGACATCCTCAACGCGGTGCTGACTGACGGTCTGCCCGCGGTGGAAGCGGCCTGTGCCGAAGCGCTCAGTCACAGCGTCCATTCCGCCGATGTCGTGCTCAATATCTTGGCCCGTCAACGTGAACCCGCCCCACCGGCCAACATCATGACGCCGGCCGCACTGACGCTCCGTCATGCGCCGATCGCCGATTGTGCCCGCTACGACAACCTCCGGAGGACCATCTGATGGAACGAACCCAAATCTTCGACCTCATGGGCGAACTCAAGCTCTACGGCATGAAGGCTGCCTTCGACGAGATCATGGCAACTGCCGTCAAGCGCCAGCACGAACCTCAGCGCATTGTCGGCGACCTGCTCAACGCCGAGATCAACGAGAAGCAAGCCAGGTCGATCAAATACCAGCTCACCATTGCCAAGCTGCCGTTGGCCAAGGACATCGCCGACTTCCAGTTCGACGGCACGCCGATCAATCAGACTCTCGTCAATGATCTCGCTGGCGGCGGCTTCATCGCCCAACAACGCAACGTCTTGCTGGTTGGCGGCACCGGCACAGGCAAGACCCACCTGGCCATTGCCATCGCCAGAAGCTGCATCCGATCCGGTGCCCGTGGCCGCTTCTTCAACGTCGTCGACCTCGTCAATCGCCTCGAGACCGAGACCCGCAACGGACGGCAAGGACGGCTCGCCGAGCATCTGACCCGGATGGACTTCATCGTGCTGGATGAACTCGGCTATTTGCCCTTCGCCCAGTCCGGTGGCCAGCTTCTCTTCCACCTCGTCAGCCGGCTCCATGAGCGCGCCTCCGTCATCGTGACCACCAATCTCGCCTTCGGCGAATGGCCGAGCGTGTTCGGCGACGCCAAAATGACCACCGCGCTGCTCGACCGATTGACCCATCACTGCGACATTGTCGAAACCGGCAACGATAGCTGGCGGTTCAAGAGCCGAGACGACGATCACGCCACCGCGCTCGTCTCGCCTCCGCTATCCCGGCCAGCTCCGACGAGACGAGCGCTACCAGCAAAGCCCGCCGCACGAAGGGGTCAAAATTGGACGCCGATGAGGGGTCAAATTTGCAGGCCGATTGACAGGCAAATCGCCGCTCTTCATGAAACCGCGGTATGATCTGCCGTGGCTGGCGCAATTCGCAGCAGAGATGGCGGCGCGCTGTTGGCCGGTCTTCGAGACGAAGGCTTGGGGATGCTCGGCTACCGAGGTCGACTGGCGGAAGCATGGCTTCGAGGGGTCGCGTCTCGGCTACCTGTTGAACGGTGCCGGCCTCTTCCACCATGCGCATCGCGCGGTCGACGATTGCCACGCTTTATTGGAAATCCTCTCGATCGACCTGCCGACAACAGGAGAGCCTGCTCTCGCGCTCCTGCTCGGGACCGCCCGCAAGCCGACGCTGCGGGTGTGGGCGGAGCAATCCCCGTTCGATCTCAAGGATTTACTCAAGAGGCGCGGCTATCGCGGGAGCGACGGCAGCGACGGTCGGTCCAAATCCTGGGTACATCGACGTCTGCGAGACAGCGTCCGAGGACGAGATCGCTTTCCTGAAGGCGATCCAGTCGCGCAGACCATTGATGCTGTGGAATCCGTCGGAAGCATAACATCGGATCGAGGGGAATGTGCTCTGCATCATCTGGGCCAGCGCGTGTCCCGGACCGAGGTCGAGCGCGCGGTCGACCCCTTGCTCCGCAAGAGCCTCCAGTGTCGTCTGCCCAGGCGATCAGGCGTGCGGCTTTGTAAGCGAGCTTGGTCGTTCCGGCGCCGAGAAGATGCTTTCTGTGCCATCGTCGGCGAGGAGGATTCGCTGAGACGAGACCGGCGCCTTTGTGCTCATCGAACAAGCGCAGTGAACAGCCCGACCAGCAGGCCTACGACCGTAACGAATAGACGGAACCCGGACTCAAGCAGCGAATCGAGTGTCGCCTGCTTCTGTTCGTAACTCTTCGTCAGTTGGGCGATCGGAAACGCGCTTTGGTAGGCATCGTTGAATCGACCGTAGATCACTTCACCGGCTACCCACACAGTGCCGAAGCGGCTGATCAAGTTCATGAACTTCCGCTTTTGCAGCAAATTCTGCCAAAGCGGTTCTGCTAAGCTGAAAGCGACCACCGAGATCGACAGCCAGAAGAGGATGGAAGCGCAAACTTCCAAAAGCCTCGCTGGCCATCTCAAAAGTGTTAGCGGCCACGATGCCCGCACAGATGCGTAAATGATGACTACTGCAACAAAGAGAGCCACCAGCGAAATTAAGGCTACAGCGAGCGGGTTACGCCAAGTCCTAGGATGCAACTCGGTCCGAACGTTCTCGAGATCGCTCCCTAGTCGTAAATTCACGTGCTGCAGCGAAAACAACTGCATGACCGGGACCTCGGCGAGGAGCATCAACTGGAAGAGGTCGTCGAGAATCGAGTCTTGCACCGTCTGCCCGGCCTTCGGCCTTGAGAACGGCATCTCCGCATGGATTTCGACCGTGCTCGCACGCGAGACCAGGATCACCCCATAGTCGTATTGTAGTAGATTGGCCTCGAACGCCTGTTCGACCTCGGAGGCCGCAATGGTTTGGTCCAAGAGGCGGTAGCGGTTGTTGATCGAAACGATCTCCTGCCCTGTTTTCCCCTCTTTGAGGTCGGCCGCATTTCTCGTGTCCGCGACGGAGGAAACGTACAAGAAAGGATAGGAGAAAGACGGGTCTTGTTCATCACCCTCTTGACTTGGTTCCTTGAAGTCGCGCGAAAGATCCGGATACTTCTCTTGAAATCTGGCCCAGTAGGCTCGGGCACGTTCCAAGACTTGCCTATAGGTCTCGTTCCATCGTCGCAGCTCGGGATGAACCGCAGGACGCTCGGGGGGCTCGGTGAATAAGGCCGGAGATTCTTCCCGGAACATCTGCAGGTAAAATTTTGCAAGGTCCGAGACCTGCTCAAAGGGGGTCGACCTGTGAGCCACCTTCAGACAGCCGAAAGCCGCAGCGGGGTCGGTCAGCTTGAAGAGGTCAACCGCTTGCAAAGCATCGCACGCATGGATTGACCCGATTTTCAGCCAGAAGGCGATCGTGCCGACGCCCGTCCCAGGGAAGAGTGAAACGATCGCCCTGAAGCGAGGATTCTCAATCGGAAATTTCCGCGGCTTTTTAGCCTCCTCTCTATCAGGCTTCTCTTCAAGCTCTTGTTTATAGAGGTCGAATTTTTCGATCGGCACCTCGATGCTGAACTGAGTGACCTCGCGCCAAGCCGGTTGCGCCTTGTAGATGTTGTCTCTAGCTTTGCCGAATGCCTTGACCCAGCTTGGTGTCGCCGCTTCGGGCGTCTGCTGGGGGGACGTCGCTGCCTTGGCCGTCTTTTTTTCAGACTTTACTCGCGTGAAGTGCTTCGTGCTCCCGCATCCCCCAAACTCATGAATATTGGGTTGGTACAAGAACGGCATAATCGCCGCCGCGTAGACTTCGCGGTACGGCGGGGGTGAGTCCTGTTCGGGCTCACCTGTCTGCGTCAAGCCTGCGCAGCCTTCCGTGACGCCACACGCCTGATATCGGCGGTCGCCAGGAAACCGGCGATCTCGCGCACGGGCAACTGCGCGACAGCCGACCGCTCGGCTGATGACAGCTGTGTGAATTCCGGCATTGCTCTGATTTCACGGGCGCAATCGTCGGGCGCCGTCAGCAGCAACTCCTTCGCTCTGGCGAGCACGCGCTCAAGTGGGCCGGTAGTCATGGCAAACGTCCCGTTTCAAAAGCCGTTCTCGCGACCGCCATTGGCGGGGTCGATCGGCGGAATGTAGATTGTCGTCGCGTAATTTACCCCATCCGCCGCCAGGCTCCAAGCGCAAAGCGGAACGGTCAGAAACAGCGGCTCCGCGCCGCTCTCATCGAGGTCGCAAAAAGTTATGCGGTGGTCGGCGGGATACTGCTCGAGCAGCCGCTCCATCAATGGTGCCAGCAATGCGGGAGCCAATGCCTGCTCGCCGTCTGCGGTGGGGATCCGAAAGCTGCCGATTTGCGCGACGAGGGTCGATCGCCACGGATTGATCGAGGCTGTGCCTTCGACCAAGGGATCGGCCGAGATGACCTGGAAGCCGGCCGGGCCGACCACAAGCGGCAATCGTGCGATGATGGAATCGACGAATGAGACACCTGGTACGACGTGCGTCCGCAGACCTCTTGCCGGTGCGCCGGCTATCATCAAACGAACGGGCTCGTCGAGATACATCGGATGCCCGTAGGTCAAATACGCGACCGGACGCTCCCTGGTCGCCTTTTCGAAAATATGGGCGGCGACATCTGCGTAAATCTTCGCTCGCTCTTTCCCTTTTTCGTAGAGGTGCTCGATGTTGACGAAATCAAGCCCGTTGCTTTCGAGAAACGACCGGAGATTGGGGCTTGGCAGCGTCGTATATGAGACCACCTGACGCAGGATCGAGAGCGCTTCCAAAGTGACGTCTCGCGCAGGCAGGATTCCGCATCCGATGAGGTAGAGATCGGCGGTCTTGATCGGCGGGTACTCCGGCGAAGGTGGACAGCTTTGCGACATCACAGGTCGTTTTTACCCCAGTTCCTTCACTATCCGCTACTCCTGCCCGGAGAAATCCGGAAATTGGGAAGCGAATTCCGCTTGCCCCATCCACCCGCTCTCCTCTGTCGCCTAGCCAGCACCAGAGTTCCGGCTCGCGCGTGCTGCCTTGCGCCCTTCCTTCGCCACCTTCGCGATCGCGACGTCGAAGTTGGTCCGCCCGCGGCGCTTGTGCGGCACCGGGGGATGATCAAGAGCGGCGATGTCGTAGCGCGGGTACTTCTCGATCTCGGCCGCTATCGTCTCGATCCAGCAGTCTCCGTAGTCGTTGCCCGCGTTCGAGTCCTTGGGACGGTGGCCGGTGATGAAGCCTTCGACCTCGCGGTCCATCTTGACGTGCCTCGCCACGCTCTTGAACAGATGGCGCCAGCCGTGGTTGGGCTTCACGTCGTAGGGTATGTTGATTCCGGGACCGTGAACCCATTCGCCGATCCGCTCCGCGAGCTTGTGGAATTGAGGATGCCCTGACCGTTCCGCCGCGACGACGTTCCGGATCGTAGAACAGAGGCTTCTTGAGCTTGGCGCGGGTCGCCACTTACCTCGGTCGAGTTCGCCGCCCGGGCAGCCCCGTCACGCAGGCGGGCCCATTGAGCCTCGATGGCCACGTTGACGGCGCCGATCTTGATGTTGGCCCTGGCGTTCGTCCTTGGTCCCCAGAGTGGCCCAGAGCTCGGTCTTGCCGACCAGGGGCACCTTCTTGCGGATCCAGTAGTTCTCGGAGGTCGGTCGCTTGATCGGCTTGGGCATCTTGAAATTCGACATGGTGGAGCACCTCGGTGTGGGACCGGCCGTACAAGAACCCCTGAAAATGAAGGTTAGGCTTGTAAACAAGGGGTCCGCGACCCCGAAAGGGGGTGAGTCCCACTCTCTCTGCCAGATCGTATTGAAATCACTTATATTTTTTTGAAGTTTTGTTACAAACCACGGCTTGCCCACCGGAAGACCGAATCCTCTCGCATTTTTAACTGGGAAAGAAGGCGCGTTCCGGCGGGACCCTATTTGTTCACGTCACCTCTCGTGTCTGGGCAGCAGCCCACCACATTTTGTTGATATTCCGCTCGATTTGGGGGTGATAATGGCTCTACTCAACTTGCATCGCGCATTCACTGACGCGGCGACCGAGAACGACTATCTCGCCCGGCTCACGGTACCGGAGCCGCGCGAGGGAAAGCTCCGCAAGGCACGTGACGAGATCCGAGAGACGCTTAAGGCTGGATTTTCGGATTGGCAACGCTTCGCGGATCGTAGTTTGGTTATGGAAACGACTGCCGTTCGGAAGGGCGCGACCGAACCTCGATTGCGTCTGAAGTTCCGTATGCAGGGTAGTGCCTCGCCCGCGTATCGCACGCTCAATGATCCGGCACATCCGCCGCAGCAGATTGATTACGACGATGGCGTTTACCTTCCGGTCTCGTTTCTCGCCAAGACGGGAAACCCCGTGATCGCGGCCGCAGGTTACTACCGGTTGGTCGAGACGGTCCTTGCGCCGCTCTGCGAAAAACGAAAATGGACGTTGGATAGACGAGCCAAAAAATGCGTCCGCGTCGTCCTCGACAGCAAAGCTTACATCGACCTTCCGCTGTACGCGATCCCGGATCAGGAGTTCGTTCGGCTGGCCGAGGACGCCGCATTGACCAAGCGGGCTGACAGCGCGCTGTTTCTTGATGCAGAGACGCTCGATGACGAGATATACGAGCGCCTCAATCAGGACGAACTCCGGCTCGCTCTTCGGGAAGGCAAGTGGATCGAATCCGACCCTCGTCTGCTCGAAGATTGGTTTAAGCAGGCGGTGGCCGACCTCGGACCGCAAGTTCGACGCGTCAATCACCTCGTCGGCGCGGGGCGAGATTTCAGCCTGAATTTTCCGGGTGGTAGTTTTCCCGAAAGTGCTTTACGGCACCCTCAATTTGAACCCAGTCGTGTTTCGATTTCTCAAAAACCGATATGCCGGGAGCTGGGTACTTTGGATTTGCCATCGCGCCGACTGCAACACCGATCATCGAAGGCAAGCTGGTGACTTTCCAATAGACCGTTGATCCGCACTGCGGACAAAAATAGTTATGCATTTCCCCGCCGCTTGCAGCGGCATGTGCGAACTCTTTTGAAGTTCCTGAGACGGTAACAACCTCCGCGGGGTAATATGCTCCCACGCCGAACGGCGCACCTGTTCGACGTTGACAGTCGATGCAGTGACAAGCAACGACTATCTTGGACGGTTCTTCCGGGAGCGAGAGCATGACTGCACCACAGTTGCACCTTGCGTAGACCATAGTAATTCCCCATCGTCGTCCGAGACTCACTGCAAAGCACTAGGCTAGCAGATTAGTTGCGCGAGGAGAGTGCGAAAGCGACGGCCCAGGCCGCGCGCGTTCTCGATGAGACCGCCGACAAGATAACTTTGTCCGGCGACTACGTCCGATCGGACAGCGGTTCGCCGGTGCTGGATTCGGATGGCCGGGTGATCGGACTTATGATCGAAGCGACCAACCAGCCGGGCAGCGCGACGCAAGGCATCGCAATTCCGGTGACGCGCTTCGCATCGATCCTCAGCGGTCCGACCGCGTCACCGATCGCGCGAAAAGCCATTCCGAGCATGGCCGAGCTCGGCGGAACCAGGCCGACGAGCACGGCCGTAGATGCTATCGAAATCGCGGTTTCAGGGTGCGTCTTTCTCGGAAAACGTTCGGCTCGGCTCGCCAAAAATACGCCCGACATGCCTTTCGGATTGAGTACTCTGCAGATACTCCTCGACGCAGATAAGCGTGGATTCTTGATGGGCACGAGGCTTTCCCCGGATATCGCAGTCAACCTCCGATCCGATTGTCCGGTCGTCGAGTCTGGATCCGCCTACTACTCGCCCGCGCGCGTCCAATTGAAGCCCGGAGACCGGGTGACACTCTCCGAGATATTGCCGTTGAACTACCTCGACGACGTGTTCTTCTGGGCGCGAGTAACCGCTCGGGGGAGCAACAGTGGTTCGAACGACAGTAACGCGGGCATCGACCCAAGTGCGGCCCCAGCGGACGCCGGCTCGCTTCAAATCGGCGAACGTGATGTCTGCGGCAGCGCTTTACTTGGCCTCCTTACCGTCATCGGTCAGCGCCACGCAGGCGTTTGCCCAAGACCGTGGCCGATGCACGAACTCGGGTAGGAACGCCGCAGCGCAGCACTCGCCGTCATGGCCGCTATCCGCACGTCACGGCGCGCGAGTTTGCCGAATATGTCGCGCGAAGATTATAAACATCCCAGTACGTCGGGACTGGTATTTTTCGTAGTGGGCGGCGAGGCATATGTATGTACCGGCCAGCGAGGAGGGCCGTTGGGTGAGAGGACTGCCTATGAAGAACCTTTCATGTAGAGATCGCAGGACCGGCCAAAATACCGGCCAATCGAAACGTTAAAGGTCTAAAATATGCTTTAAAGTCAATGCCTTGAATGAAAGTTCCAGCGGTCACGAAAGCGCAATCGGAGATCGGCCAATAAATGGGCCAAATTCGGTTGTAATTTGGAAATTCATGCGTAAAATCAGCTAGTTAATTTGCGATAAGATCGGCCAATGGCGATAGAAACACCCCAGCGCATTGAGCCGGCGCGGCTTGAGGAAACGTCCGAGGCCATCGCGGATGTGGTTGCCGACCTGTCGGCAGCCTCGGCCAGGCTCGGTGTCGGGCTTCATCAGCGCACAGCTGCGAACCTTGCCAACTTGGTGCGGCTGATGAACACCTACTACAGCAACCTCATCGAGGGCCATAACACGCGGCCAAAGGACATTGCTCGCGCGCTCGAGGGGGAGCTTGACCAAGACGAGGGCCGTCGCAACCTTCAGCTGGAGGCCGCGGCACATGTACGCGTGCAGACGGAGATCGATCGCCTTACCGCCGACAGCGAGCTCGGTGAGCCGGCCTCAGTGGAGTTTATCAAGTGGTTGCATCGTGAATTCTATCGAGGGGCGCCGGGCGATATGCTCCAAATCCGCGGCAACGACACGACCTTTATGATGGTGCCCGGCGAATGGCGGTCGAAGCCTGAGCATGATGTTGCGATAGGCCGTCACGTTCCGCCATCTAGCGAGCGTGTTGACGACTTTATGCGCTATTTCGAGCAACGCTACGCCTTCAGGCCGCTGAAAACAGCCGGCCGAATCATGGCGATCCCTGCGGCGCATCACCGCTTCAACTACATCCATCCGTTTCCTGACGGAAACGGCCGCGTTAGCCGCTTGATGAGCCACGCTATGGCCCAGCTGGCCGGCATCGGTTCACACGGGTTATGGTCGATTTCGCGCGGCCTCGCCCGAGGCCTCAAATCGCCGAGCGAGTACAAGCGCATGATGGATATGGCGGACTCGTCACGACAGGGAGACCTCGACGGACGGGGCAATCTTTCGCTGAAGGCGCTCAACGAGTTTGTTCTATGGTTTCTCCAGGTCTGTCTTGATCAGGTGAAGTTCATGGACGGGCTGTTTGAGCTTGATAACCTAGGCTCGCGCTTAAACACCTATGTCGAACGCAGCGACACGCTCAAGCCAGAAGCAAAGCGCCTCCTCGAAGAGGCGCTGGTTCGCGGGCAGTTCGAGCGTGGTGACGTCGCCCGGATAACGGGTTTGCCTGAGCGCACCGCGCGTCGCGTGCTTGCTGACGTGCTTGCCGACGGCGTGCTCGGATCAGACACGCCCAAGGGCGCGGTATCGCTCCGCTTTCCGGTTGAGGCCTTGGATGTGCTGTTTCCGCGATTGTTCCCGGAAACGTGATTGCGGGAGTGAGTGGTAGGAGACTCGTTACGCCCCTGAGCGCGCCCAGACACCCGTAATGCCGCGGGAGCGCAGGAAACATGTCGCGCGCCATGGAAAACTGCCCCCTCACAGCGACATCGACATTCCGGTTCGGGTGGATCAGCCAGCAAGGGCGAGAGTCGTCGTCACGTATCGTTATCAGGTGCTCCTGCTTTCCAAATTGCTGAAATCCCAGATTGAACAAGACGCGCAACCTGTTCGGCCGCGCGCCTTGGCTATGCAAGTTTTCGCCAGTCGGAAATCGCCGGCATGTGATGACGTGCCAATTCGTGACCAAATAGAAACGTCCGTTTCGGCTCCAAATAAAACCCATGGCAATGTCCAGGCTCTCTTCATTGAAGAGCTGTTCGAGCGGCACGACAGCCAGCGAGTAACGATCAATTCGGGTCATCGGAACCTCGGTGAATTAGCTTGCGTGACGGATTCCTCATGACACTATCTTAGGGTGCGGGCGTGCGATCCATCAGCCCGCTCGGGAACAAAATCCAGCGTGTTTCGACCTACCTGCTTGATGAATTTAGCAGCTAACCTGCTGATTTTGCTTGGCAAGCATGCTAAGTATTGCAGGCTGTCAGAAATCACTATCTATTTCTGACAGATAGGAGGAGGGGCATGCAGACCGTAGCTGAGCGCATTCTGGAATATGCCCGAACATTGCCCGAAGGCGCCTTGATTGGTGCTAAGGATGCTTTGCATTTGGGGAGCCGTGCAGCGGTCGATCAAGCTCTGAAAAGGCTTTCTGAGCGCAACGAGCTGATGCGCCTTGCTCATGGGTTCTACGTCCTGCCGGTCAAAACCCGGTTCGGTGTACGCGCACCGCAAGCGGAGAAAGTCGTCCAAGCGCTCGCTGCCACGCGTGCCGAAACAATCGTCCCGCACGGGGCAGCAGCTGCAAACGCACTTGGTCTTACGACCCAGGTGCCAACGAAACTCGTCTATCTGACGTCTGGTCCTGACCGGGAGCTTAAGCTCGGCGCACAAACCGTTGAGGTGAAGCATGCGCCAGAATGGATGCTGTTTCCGGCAAAGCCGGCTGCCGGGCAAGCCATTCGCGCCTTGGAATGGCTCGGCAAACGGCAAGCGAACGATGCGCTGCGGGTCCTTAAGCAGAAATTGTCGGCGGAAACGTTGCAAGACCTCATCGCCGTGCGCCCCGCTCTGCCTGCGTGGATGTCAAAATCGATCAGCCAATCGCTGCTAAGCTATGGCTGAATCCTTTCTGACGTTTTCTGCCGAAGATCGGCTTGAGGCACTTGGCGTTGCTGCCACCGCCTCAGCCGACCCATTCATTTGCTTGAAAAAGATAGTTGGGTCGTATGGGCCTTGCAGGGCCTGTTTGAAACGAAGCTCGGCGAACATCTCGTTTTCAAGGGCGGCACCTCGCTCTCAAAAGGTTATGGCATCATCCAGCGCTTCTCCGAAGATATCGATCTCACCTACGACGTTCGTCAGATCATTCCCGAACTCGCCAAAGGCGATCACCCGATACCCGAGACACGCGCCCAAGCCGACAAATGGACGAAGGCTGCGCGCGAAAAGTTAGTCGTGTGGGTCAAAGATGAAGCCCTGCCGGTTCTACAGCAACATGCCGCGGCGACGGGTGTGAATGTAAAATTCCGCGTCGATGCGGATGTGATCTATATCGACTATCACCAAGTCTCCGAAGGTTCCGAATATGTAGCGCCGTCCGTCAAACTCGAATTCGGTGCTCGATCAACCGGCGAGCCGGCCGAGATACGCCAGGTCACATGCGACGCAGCATCTTATCTGCCGGAATTATCGTTTTCGGCAGCGGCGCCCAAGATCATGCTGCCTCAGCGCACCTTCTGGGAGAAAGCCACCGCCGTCCACGTCCTTTGCGCCCAAGGCATCAAAGGCGATCGCATCTCCCGCCATTGGCATGACCTTGTGAAGCTTGATGATGCTGGCTATGCCAAGGCTGCATTCGACGATCAGGATCTCGCAAACGAAGTCGCCGACTGGAAAAGCAAATTCTTTCGCACAAAAGATCGGGACGGCAACGTGATTGACTATCATGCCGCCGTTTCCGGCAAACTCCAGCTCGTCCCTGACGGTGAAATGCGCAAAGAACTTGAGGCCGACTATCAGAAGATGGTCGATGCCGGTTTGCTTCTCGGCGACGCCATGCCTTTTGCCGGTCTGATGATGCGCTGCGCAGATTTGCAGAAGCGTGCCAACGAGCGACATTGATGCGCCGCCGCCCTGTCCATCGTCGGCTATGTTCATTCAATCGCCTTTCGCATGATCACATCGAGAACCCCCTCAAGCTGGCAAGATCTTCAGGAACAGTCCGCACGCATCTTGGCGGAATGCGGGTTTGCCGTCGAAATCGAAAAAAAGGTGAAGCTTGTTCGTGGCCAAGCGGAAATCGACGTCTATGCCGAGGAAACTCTGAAAGGACGAAAATACATCATCCTTTGTGGGTGCAAGCATTGGAGGGCCGCCGTTCCCCAAACCGTGGTTCATTCCTTTCGCAGCGTGATGACGGATGTCGGCGCCCACAAGGGCTACATCATCTCGAGTTCGGGCTTTCAGTCGGGAGCCCGCGATGCCGCGCAGATGACAAATGTCGAGTTGGTCACCTGGGATCAGTTTCAGAACGCGTTCGAGCCGAGTTGGCTCGAAAATTGTTTCACTCCGGTGATCACAGCGAAGCTCGATCCGCTGATGGGCTTTTCCGAGCCGTTCCTGCCGCCCTCGTTTCCCCATTGGCCTGAGGCCGATCAAAACGAATATCTTCAATTGAAGGATGAGCTCGATCCCCTCGGCTGGTTCGCGATGTCGATGGCTACTTATTCGAGGATTCTCCGCCATAGCAGTTATCCACCGCTGCCGCTCAAGAATATTCCCGATCCCACCGAGAAGTATAAGGGGCTTCCCACGGATATCATGAGCGCCGTGGGTTATCGCGATCTTCTCGACGCCACACTTCACCATGGAGAAGCGGCGATTGCGAAATTCCGCGCGGTCAGAGATCGCAACAAGTAAGCCAGCATTGAACCATCTGTCGAACAGTTGAAGCAGTGTCGGTCTCCGACTGATCAGACCGACTTCAGCTTAGCGACACGCATGTAGCGGGTATAGCTGCGGGTACCCGCTGGTTGCGAGTTCGAGTTTGTGACAAGCGAAGGAACGACGGTAAAGGCGGGTGCGGGCAATAGCTTGAGCAATCGCCTTGCAGTCTTCAATGAAGATTTCATCGACCTGAATCTGCAATGGTCGGCTGGTCGGGCCAAACCCGTCTTCTACATCGGCCGAGAACAGGCCGAGTTAGCCGCCGAGCTTGCAAAGAAGGAGGCAGCGCTACCGGTTGCCAACGAACGCAAGATCGCGGCAGAAGCGCTCTTTCGCGCAAAGGAGCAACAGCTAGCAAACTTCAAGCGTGCGCATGCTCGTACAGTCTCAACAGAGCTGCGGCAGGGAAGCCGATCGCGGTTCTTGCAGAACACGGTCGCGTCCCACACCGAATCGTCCGCAGACAAGCCGACGAACCAGCGAAACAGCAGGTTGTAGTCAAGCTGCTCCATCATGCCGTTCCGACCGCACCGTGTAGAACGCCTGCAGCAACAGCGCTCGCAACAGCCGCTCCGGAGGGATCGATGGCCGTCCTTCGCGGGCATACAGCCGATCAAACGACCGCGACAAATCCTTCAGCGCCGCATCAACGAGTTCCCGGATCGCTCGCAGCGGATGGTCCGCCGGGATCCGGGTCTCCAGCCGCACGTAGCTAAAAAGGCGTTCCGCATGCTCATCTTCGCCGCGCATCCCGTTCCTCAATCGAAAGGAATCAACCGCATGCACAGAATCACACTCCAGCCGCCTCACGAAACGACTTTTTCAGCAGCCTGCTAGAAGCGGTCGAGACAGTTCTCAGTCCGGCGGTTGCCGCCATCGACGCAAAGTTAGCCCGACCGACAATTGCGCTACGGGAGGAACTGGCGTGGAACGACGACGAGACGATCGCCGTGACGTTGGGCTTGGTAAACGCCTGGGTGGGCACGCTCAACGCTGCCATCAAGCAGCACAACGAGACCTTCGCGCAATTCACCCAACGGCAGGATGAAGCCCGTCTTGCTCTGAGGCGCCACCATTTGGCTGACAAATCCCAGGAGTTTCAGAACGCGTGCGACGCGGTGAGCGAAGCCAAAACGGACGTTGATGCTAGGACGCTCAGTTACAATCAACTTCAAGAGCAAGCCACGGACTTGCGATCTCGGATCAAAGAGCACGGTCAGGCTGCGGAGAAAATCAATCGCTTGATCGAGGCCTACCTTGGCCACAAGGAACTTTCTATTGCAAGCGTAGAAAAAGGCTATGAAATCCACCGTCGCGGTAGGCCGATAGACAGCAGTCCTAGCGAAGGGGAGAAGACGGCGATCGCACTCTGCTATTTCCTTTCAAGGCTTGAGGCTGAAGGGCGTTCGATCAAGGACCGTATCCTCGTCGTGGATGATCCGATTTCTAGCCTGGACAGCAGAGCGTTGAACTAAGCGTGTTCCCTTCTTTTAAGTCGGCTTGGGAATGCAGCTCAGGTGTTCGTTTTGACACACAACCAAAACTGCATGAACGAGTTCAAGAAAGCCTGGAAGGGTTTCCACAAACCTCGCAACGAAGCGACCCCGCCTACGGCAAGCCTCCTGTTTTTAGATGTCAAAATTCCAAAAGGGCTGGACGGACGCTCAACAGCTATTGTTGAGATGTCAAAGCTGCTCCGTGAGGATGAGTCTGAATACCACTACTTGGTGGATCACGTCCTGAAGTTCAACGCCAGCGCAGATCCAGACTACGAATACGCCTACATGATGCCGAATGTACTTCGGCGAGTGCTCGACGTTTTCTTAGCGTTCCGGTGCCCGGGAAGTGCAGGTTTCGCTTCGAAGATGGGCCAGTTGCGAAAAGATCATGCTACGCTCGACGGCGAGCGCCTGGCCGCGCTGGAACGTCTCGTGCAACTGGAATCGCACTCCGATAACATCGATGACCTAATCGGGTTTTCCTCTATGACGCTGGAGGAGAGTAAGGCTGCCACGGCGGCCTTGATCGCGATGATGGAGGCCGTAGACCCTACCCATCTGGCTGGGCTGCAACGACTATGCCGATGAACCCTTGTCGCAGTTCCAACCCGGCGCAAAGAACACAGCTATGCTAAAGTGGTCCAGTTCGGAGGCAAGGACCTTGTTGCCTGGCCGACTAGACCACGACGGCTGGTGAGCAGATCGTGCTGACGGCGAACGAAGTAAGGGCACGCGCAGAATCCACTGCACGACTGCGTGCTGTTTGTCCTTCACGGTATCACCTTGGGCCGACGCAAGAAATCAGGGGGAAAGATCGACTTGCAGCGTCCGTGGAAGCCAGAGAACGACCGTTTGAAGCCGGTCACCTTTATCTATCGTCGCAACAGCTGATCGTTTTCCGCTTTAGTATTCGCCATCAATGGCGATCGAGCCCAATCGCTGGATGCAGCGCAAAGAGGGTAGGGGACGGATCACCCAGTTTTCCGTTCGGCCTCGACAGCGTTCTACAACAGCGGAGCATCTAGGCTGGGAATCTCCGGCATGGCCTTGCCGGCAATTGCCTGCAGGTCGCCGACCATGCCCACGGTCGAATCGATGACGGCCAGGATTTGGGTTTCCCGCTTGGCCCATTGGCCGGCCCATAAACTTGCGCTCCTTGTCGAGATCCTCGCGCATATCGTTGAATTTCTCAACGACAGCTTCGACCCGCTGTCGAAACTTCGTGCCTGTCAGGTAGTGATAGACCTGCTCCATCTTGGTCTGCTGGCCCTGCTGAACGAGGCGTGAGCTGCTCACGTCGATCAGACCCTGGCGGAGCGCCACGGCGACCGGCAATGCGCAACGCGGATGAGCCACCCATACGCCGTCGACGAGGTCAAATTGCTCGATTTGTTTCGGCAGCGCGTGGGAGATGATCAGAGCGACGTCGGCGCCGGAACGGCGCTGGTCGTCACGTAATTTGGCGAGCCACACGTCACTCCATGCCTTGGTGCGTTTAGTTTCCCAAAGGATGATGCCGGCAGATTGGCCGATAGCACCATTTACTTGCTGAATTACGTCCGCCCCGAGCTCACCTTTTCCCACCGGCTCAATCGAATCTGTCGGAAAGCGTCCGCGCAGAAGATCTTCGAGCTCGAGTTCGAGCACTTCCCCTTGGGATTGCTGTGATCCCTGCTCGGCCTTTCGCTTAAGTTCCTCGATCGTGCGCGTCATCGACTCGATGGTCTGGTCTTTCTCGGCAACGCGCAAGCGCGCAGCCTCGTCGGCTTCGTGCCTGGCCTTGATCTGGATTTCGCTGATTGAGGCCTGCACGCGCTTCTCTATTGTCAGGTCGAGTTCGCGCTTTTCCTCTTCGAGTGCGCGCTGCTGTCGCATCAGTTCGGCTTGCTGTTTTTGGGCCTCGGCAAGCTTTGCGTTGTTGGTAAGCAGGTTGGCTCGCAGCTCCGCAGCTTCCGCTTCCTTCGCCTGCAGCTCGGCGGCGGCCGCCTCTCGCGCCTTCTTGCTTTCGGCCGCGACCAACTGGGCACGTTCGGCGGTCAATCGCTTCGCAACGTGATCCTCGATTTGCTCGCGGTCCTTAGCGACCTGCTCGCGTTCCAGCCGCAGTGCCTCTGTCTTACGCTCCATCTCTGCATCTTTGCTGGCCAGCTGCTGTTGAAAGCGCTGACGGGTTTCAGCGAGGAGGGGAGCGGCCAATGACTCCGTCAGACGGATCTCGTGATTGCAGTTGGGGCAATGTAGGGTCGCCTCGTGCGAAGCGCCGGTTGCTTTGAAACTCATGAATTCCCCATCATCGTTGCAACCGGATTCAACATGATCTGTGCGTGATTGCGATGTCGCTCGACTTCATGTCCACATACGCGTCGTCGATTTCGACCTTGGCCGGCGGGTTTTCCACCGACACGTCGATCTACCCGAACGCGTGCACGAGCAGCCTCGCACGAATGTAGTCCAGAATAGAACAAAATAGGAACGCGCGTCAACTTTGGATCCCGAGGTGAGTTTGTATGACGACGATTTTACTTAGTCTGGCCATGGGAAATGGATAGAACTTAAACCTTGGATATAGTTTGAATATGCGCTAGTTTACTTAGTATGGCTGAGCAAAAGGACAGAAAGCTAAACAGGCTCGAAAGGACCCTTCCGCAGGGACTTCTGGTCGATGCCGCCTGGATGGAACGACATGGATATTCCACCAGCTTGCGCAGCCAATACGTATCGGCCGGCTGGCTCGTTCAGCCGGCGCGGGGAACCTTCAAGCGCCCGCTCGGTGAACTCTCCTGGCAGGGCGCCGTCGTGTCACTCCAGCGATTGCTCGGCTCCGACTTCGTCGTTGGCGGACGCACCGCCATCGAAGTGCAAGGCTTCGGCCACTACCTGAGCCAGACGGGTCCTTCGACCATACATCTATACGGAACGCGGTCTGCTCCCGGCTGGCTCGGCAAACTTCCGCTCAAACAGAAATTCCGCGTTCACCGCACGCAAAGCCTGTTCAAAACGCACGGGAGCCTGCCCACATCAGAGTCGGGGACAACGCGGGAAATACCGGGACCATTCGACTGGCCTCTCACGGTATCGACGCCCGAACGCGCGTTTCTCGAACTGCTCGACGAATTGCCCCGCCACGAAAGCTTCCATCACGTCGATGCACTGGCGGAAGGCTTGAGGAGCCTGAGCCCCCGGCGGCTGCAAATGCTTCTGAACGACTGCAAAAGCGTCAAGGTCAAACGATTGTTTTTCTGGTTCGCGGAGCGACATCAGCACGCTTGGCTCAAACAGATCGACAAGTCGAAAGTCAATCTCGGCACGGGAAAGCGCATGCTCGTCAAGGGCGGCAAACTCGACACCAAATACCTCATAACCATCCCAGACGACCTCAATGCCCCTGTCTGAAAAATATCGGCATCAAGTGGCCTTGTTGATCGAGACGATCCCGTTCGTCGCGGCGGAGCCCGATTTTGCGCTCAAGGGTGGCACCGCCATCAATCTCTTCCACCGAGATATGCCGCGCCTATCGGTCGATATCGACCTGACATATCTGCCGGTGGCTCCGCGTCCCGAATCTCTTGCGGCGATAGATGCGGCGATGAAGCGCATGACAGAGGCCATAAGGAAAGGATTGCCGGGCGCGCGGCTGACGGAAGTCGTCAATCCCCGTGAAAAGATCGTCACCAAGCTGACCGTCCAGAAAGGCGACGCGCAGATCAAGATCGAGATCACGCCGGTGATCAGGGGCTGCGTCTTCGAGCCGGAGCTGCGCGACGTGTCGCCGAGCGTCGAAGAGACGTTCGGCTTCGCGCAGATGAAAGTCGTTTCGTTCGCCGATCTATACGCCGGCAAGCTTGTCGCGGCGCTCGACCGGCAGCATCCGCGCGACCTCTTCGATGTCCGCGATCTGCTCGCCAACGAAGGCATCACGGACGATCTCCGCAAAGCGTTCATTGTCTACCTCATCAGCCATGACCGGCCGATCTCCGAGGTCGTGGTTCCTCGTCGCAAGGACATCCAGCACGAATTCACGCACGGCTTTGAGGGCATGACCGCCGATGAAGTGACCCTGGACGAGTTGCTCAAAACCCGGGAAACGCTGATCGCCGAAATCGCGGGAAAAATGCGGCAAGCTCGCAAGGACTTCCTCATGGGATTCAAGCGCGGCGAGCCGGATTGGAACCTGCTAGGCGTCCCTGACGCAGCGGACCTGCCGGCGGTGCGCTGGAAGCAGATCAATCTGGACAAGCTTCCTGCCGAGCACAGGGCGACGCTCGTCGCGCAGCTCGAGAAGGTCTTGCGCAATGCCTGAGGTCGGAGGAGGGGATCTCAGTCGAGCACGCTCGTAGCAACTTGTTGAGAGAATTTTTGGGGTACGCCCGCCACCCAGCGAGCCCAGAGCTTGCGGGCTTCAGCTCAGCCGCCTATCGAACAGTGGACGCGCCTACCTATGCGTGCCGTACACGTTTCCGGTGCTTGGATTTCGGTAGGAGCCGCCTTTATGAGAAGAGCCCGAGCCGCCGATGTAAGTCCCGCCGTGGCTAGAGGTATGATGGTCTCCACCATACGACACGCGGCCGCCAAAATGGCTACCACCTATTCCAACAGCAGACGCTCAGAAATGCTCGCTGTTGTGTTTGTCGGATTTGCGCATTGAGGGCATGAACCGCAATATCGTTCTCGTCTTTATCACCGCCTCTGGCGGCAAGAAGATGCGCGAGGCAGGCTTGGCGAGATTTGCCCACATCGTCTTTGCCGATCGTAGCTTGCTCGAGAAAAGGCGCGCGATGCGCCTATCCGCTGAACGCGCGTCGATGTTGCAAGCCGGATTCGCCACCTCGGGTGAGAAGCCTGATCATGGCGACCCGGGTCGGCGCCGAGTATGCCGAAATAGATTATTCAAGGTAGACGGAGGGGAGGGTGAAAGCCTGACTCGGTATTGGTGCGCTCCTTCTAGCGCTCATCATTGGCGCGCAGTTCATCACCATCTTTGTTGTCCAGCCTATTGGCGCGTTACCCGAGGGGCGGACCGTCGTCATAGCTCGCCTTACAAAGCTGAACTTTATCGACAGCGCGGACGCCTTTTGCGACCGAACAATGGGTGGTGTCAGCCTCCTGTGCCAGGCTGCCGTCCTCGGCAAGGTCACGAAGGAAGGTCCCATTCTCCTGCGTCTTCCTTATTCGGCGACCCTTTATCAAATCAGCACCGGCGGCAAACACTACGACCGATAGAAAGCGGCGAGCCGCCTATGAGGTTCGCGTTCGCCAGGAACGATGTTGCCCTTCGTTAGCATTGAAGTGCGAGAGTCTATCGCGCCATCGACCTAAAACTCCCTCGTCGACAGCTGGCGCGCCAGGGCGACAGCAGCCCTTGGTCTGAGTTGCATGTCGGGCTTGATGGCAAAATGAAACTTCTTCCTCTTGATGAAGGAGAATGGTCCAACCTCCTCGGGACCTAGGCCGAGCGTCGAGGGATTTTGCGCCTATTGACTTTGCGCCGCCGGTTTCGATGGTCCAGAGACCGTCCCGGCGGGCAGGGGGTATGGATACGACCTCTGGCGTGAGCTCGGCGCTTTCGCGGTCGTCTTCGGGGGGGGGGCGTGGTGGATCGTTCACGCGCCGAACCGGGTCAGTCGTCGCCGAACTTCCGTCGTTGGAAGCCGGCAGCGAGGATGCCTGGAAATGGCAGTTAAACCCGCGTGCAGTCGGCTCAGTTCGCAGTGGTTGCCGTCGGCGAGCTGGTCGAAAATCCATAGCACGCCGTGCATTTGCAGCCCGACCGAGGTCGCCAACTCGCGCAGCCCTCCGTCGCCGGTCAGAAGCGTCCATTGGCGGGCCTCCGCGATGGCAAACGCGAACGTGTCCGGCGTGGAGAGATGAGCGCGTTGCCGCGGACTGTCGTCGCGCGGGTCAATTCTGCCGGGGACAGCTCTTCGACCCGTAGGCCGAGCGCAGTAAGGCGATCGCCCAGGTCCCCGGCCAGCTCTCGAACAAAGAGCAGGTCGGGGACCGCAAACTCAAAAGGGAGACGAAACAGGTCCTCGAGCAAGGCGCCTCGCTCCAGATCGATCAAAACCGAGGTATCGGAAACGAGGACCGCCAAGGTGCTTACGCCGCAACTTGATCCAGACGAGCGTCCAGTTCGCGAACCGTTATTCCCAGCAGTTCAGCGGCCCGGGCTTCGCCGATGACTCGTTCGGCCAGCGCACGATAGCAAAGCCTCTCGAAGCGCTTCGGCTCCTCGAGTTCAGGCTTCATCCGGCCTGGCTCTTCATAGGGCGCCGTCCGCCATCCCCGTTCCGCGAAGATCTTGAACAGCCGGCCAAAAGCGGACTGGCTGATGATGCCGAGATCCTTGCAGCGATAGGCGATGGCCTGGATGCTGACGCCAAAACGCTTCTTGAGCGCGACCAGCTCGCCAAGACTGATCGACGATCGGCTGACCCCAACTTCGGCCCGAAGGACGTCGGCCGGCATCAGGAAGGCGCCGGCAAACCGATGCGCCGCCTTTTCCTCATCGACGCCGGGGGATGGGGCCAGCACCATATGACCGAGCTCATGGGCGAGATTGAAGCGCTTCCGCTCCGACCACGTGCTTTGCTTGATGACGATTACTCGCGCAGCGTTGCGGTCCTTGCGTCGCACCTTGGCGGCAAGCCCGTCGATATCGTCGAGATCGAGCGACAGGATCTTGATCCCGCGCTCCTCCAGAAGCTCGGCGAGCTGCGGGATGGGATCGTTTCCCAAACCCCAGTCTTCGCGGACAGAGCGAGCCGCATCTTCGGCGTCCCGGACATCGGCCACCGGATGTGGTGCGCTGCGTGGCTGCTCCCAATCGATGCTGCGCATCTGGAGCAGGTCCTCGATCGCGAGATAGCGCTCCAGCATGTGAATCGCGCGGGCTTCGAGGGCGGCTTCTTCCCGGAACGACGTGCCCGCCTTCTTGCGGAACTCGACGCCCTCAAGGGCAAGTTCGTCCTCGCTGAGCAGGTAATCCTCCGTCACGTGGAGCGTCGCCGCCAAGGCGATCAGCACCCGCGAGCTCGGCATATCCTCGTTTCTCTCATATTTGCCAATGGCTTGGGCCGATACGATGCCATCCATGGCGTCAGCGAGGCCACGCAACGACAGGCCCGAGGCCGACCGTGCGACCTTAAGCTTGTGTCCGATCATCTGGGCCTCCTTTGCGTCTCAGTTTACAGAAGTACGATATGGGCACAAATTTGTAAACCAAAAACCCTTGATGCGCGGAAAATTGAGCCTATATGGCCCGCATACCGCTCCATTGTCCCGGATTTGTAAACCGGTCTGGGTCGGACAAGTTCCACTGTGGCGTACTTTTGCGCCAGCCGCCGGCGAAACCGACCAGC
This sequence comes from Bradyrhizobium guangdongense, assembly GCF_004114975.1. Taxonomy (NCBI): domain Bacteria; kingdom Pseudomonadati; phylum Pseudomonadota; class Alphaproteobacteria; order Hyphomicrobiales; family Nitrobacteraceae; genus Bradyrhizobium; species Bradyrhizobium guangdongense. The sequence continues at coordinate 747,422 of NZ_CP030052.1, read as the reverse complement.
AGGAATCGAGCAGCGATGTTGAACAATACTCAACTGCGGTACTACGACAGCAACGTGCTGCGCCTGCCTGCCGACAAGCGCAAGGAATACCACGAGCAGGTCGATCGCTTGATCGATGAACTCCGCAAGACCGTTCGCGACAAGACCGAGATCAAGATCACTAAGGTCGTGAAGGCCGGCCTTCGCCAAATACACGATTCTGCGGAAGACCGCTGTCGATCCGGTCGATGTCGATGTCGTTTTTTACATTTCTGGCCGAGACGTCAGCAAGGAGACGCTGGATAGCCTGAACGACACGATCTACGCGCTGCTGATCAAGCAGTATCCGAACAAGTCGGTCGAGGATTTTGAGATCCAGCGCAAGGCGGCGACCGTCACCTTCGTGGGCACGGGCCTCAGCGTTGATATCGTGCCGGTCATCGAAGACGAGAACCGCGCCGGCTACGGTTGGCAGTTCGACATTCACGACGGCACGAAGACGCAGACCTGCGCGCCTTGCCAGATCAAGTTCGTCCGCGATCGCAAGGACCAGGACGCGGATTTCCGCACCTTGGTGCGCATGGCCAAGAAGTGGCGCAACCAGGCGGAACTGAAGCCGCTGAAGTCCTTCGCCATCGAGCTGATCATGGCGCATGTCCTCGCCAAGCAGGGCAACGGTGCAAGCATCGAACAGCGCTTTCGCAATTTCCTCCTCTACGTCGCGCAGTCGCAGTTGAAGGAAGAGATCAAGTTTCCCGAGAATGTCGCGCCATTCACGACGTTCTGCGATCCGGTGGTCATTCTCGATCCGGTCTACAGCCTCAACAACGTGACCAGCCGGATTTCCGAGGACGAGCGGAAACAGATCGTCGCCGCCGCCCAGGAGGCCTGGGAGACGTCCAATTTTGCATCGGCCGAGAACGACAATGAGGTCTGGAAGGAGATCTTCGGCCCTCGATTCAAGACGGAGGACTGAAGATGAGCATGACCCAGGTCAGAAGCGCGAGCGCGACCTACACCTACGTCGACATCGAGAACGTCGTTCGGCGCGTCAACGCCGATCTCGTGATGATCGCGGACAGCACCGGCTGCTGGACTCCGGAGGAGGCTCGCAACTACGCCCATGACATCGAGGTCCTGGCCAAGGACGGCTACCTCAAATGGGTCGACGTCACGCTGATCAGCAGTGGGGTCGAGATCAAGGCCGTCAGGTTCGAAGTCGATACCGACGCCGGCTCGCTGTCTACGAGCCGGCCCGGCGGCGTTCTTTGGCCGAAGGTCGCAGGGGCCAAGCTTCGTGTCGTGCTGAGCTACACCGACGACTACACCAGTGCCGCACGCGAAGCCACGAAAGGTAAGCTTAAGATCGGTTGGGTGACCTGCTACGACGATACCAGCCATGCCGCTCTCTCGTCGGCTGGCGGCCGCAACTATGTCAGCAATGCCTATGGCATGCAGCGCAAGGATTGGGCCTCGTGAGTCAACCCAGCATCTTCGACAGCGAGACGCCGCTGCCCAGCGATACGCTGGCCAAACGCGAGAAGACCCTTCTGGGGTTCGATACCCGATATGCGCGGGTCCACGATCAGCTTCGTCTGCTGCTGAATGTCCGCGAGCTGGCGGGCTGGAGCCACAAGAATCACGGCAAGAGCCTTCCGATCTGCGATCTCGTCGCCGAGCAGTATCCGCTGGTGATCTTTCACGGCGATGTCGGCACCGGCAAGACCGCAACAGCGGAGTGCATCGCCAACAAGTTGGTAATCGAGGCCAGAAGCGAAGATTCGATCCTGTTCAAGCTGAGTAACCGCGTCCGCGGCAGCGGCATGGTCGGCGAGATGGGAACATTGATCGCGGAAGCCTTCAAGAAGGTCATTCAATCGGCCGGCAAGCACCGCCGCGCGGTCCTGATCATCGACGAAGGCGACAGCCTCGCCGCCTCGCGCGCCCAGGAGCACAGCCACCACGAAGACAAGGTAGCGGTGAACACGCTCATTCAGGGCGTCGATGACCTGCGCCAGTACGGCGGCCGGATCGTGGTGATCCTGTGCACCAACCGGCTGTCGGTCCTGGATCCTGCCTTGTGCCGCCGCGCCGCCATCATCGAGGAGTTCCGCCGTCCAACGGACGACGAGCGCCGCCAATTGCTCACGATGGATCTGGCCGGGTTGTCTCTGACGCCCATTCAGCTATCGCAGCTCGTCGAAGCCACCGGAGCGCGGGCAGGCAAGCCGTCCTGGACCTATTCGGATATCAGGACGAGGCTCTATCCGGCCGCGCTGGCAAAGGCCTTCCCGAGCGGGCCACTGCGCTTCGATCAACTCAAGCTCGCCGCCGCGGCGATCACCGCGTCGCCGGTGATGGAGGATCGCTGATGGCGCGCTCCCCTCTGTTCGGCCGGCGCATCCACATTGCCGGCAGCATCGTCGAAGACCTTGCCATCGCCTCGACCGCCGACGTCAATCAGGCCCGCGAGCTCGTTGCTGCGCTGGTCAAGGAATTGGCCCGTCGCGGTGCGAATTTCGTCGTGCCTGTCGACGCTGAACCTCTGCGCAAATCCGACGGGCTTCCGATCTGCTTCGACTGGCTGATCTGGAAGACGCTCAGGGAGAGCCTCGCGTCACGCCCGGCGAATGTTCCGGGCCCGCTCGCGGTCGCCGTGCAGCACCACAAGAGCGAAGATCAGGTCCCGGCTGAGTATGCCGACCTATGGGACGAGCTGCGCAGCTCGCCAATGGTCAAGATCGAGAACGCCGCGCACTGGAACATGGCCAGCAAGCGCATGGAAGCCCAGGCCCGCTTCGGCGATATTCTTGTCGCGCTCGGGGGGACGGAAGGGGTCCTCTACCTCGCAAATCTCTACCACGATGCCGGAAAGCCGATCATTCCCCTCAATCTTCCCGTGTCGCCGGAAACGGCGGGCGCTCGCCGGCTCTACAGCTTCGGATTGACTAGCAGCCAAACCCGCCGCCTGTTCCAGGTTGCGGATGACGGCGACGCCCATGACTGGCTCAACAAGATCCGGTTTCCGCCGCGCCAGTCCATCCCCGATCGCGTCGCGGTCCTCGTCGACCTGCTCGAGTCCCTGGAAAGACCAAAGGCCTTCGCGGTGCGGCTGCTGAATCCGGCGCTGCCGGACTATGCCGACGTGCAGGACTTTTTCGACACCGTCGTGCAGCCGGTGATCGAGAACGAGCTTGGCTACCGGCTCGTCGTCATCGACGGCCGGCAAGCCCACGACCATGCCCGTATCGATCAGGAAATCTTCGCCAAGTTGCACCGCAGCGCCGTCGTGATCGCCGACATTACCGGCGGACGATCGAATTGTTTCCTCGAGCTGGGATATGCTCTGGGTCGCGGGCTGCCTACTATGGTGACGGCGCGTGAGGGCTCGGACCTGCCGTTTGACATCACCACGCTCTCTGGCCTGCATTGGAAGAACAGCGGCGCGGCCGAGGATCGCCGGCGCGCCTTCCGCGAACATTGGCAGGCGATCCGCACGCGACCCTCGCTCGTGCCGGCGGAGCCATTGATCTCATGAGGCGTAAAACCGAAGTGTTCGTCTCAGTCGACGTTGAAACCGCCGGGCCGATCCCCGGTGAGTACAGCCTTCTGTCGATCGGCGCCTGCGTTGTCAACGATCCGGCAAAGACCTTCTCCTGCGAATTGAAGCCGATCAATCGCAATGCCGATCCGAAAGCCCTGCAGGTTTCCGGCCTGTCGCTGGATGAGCTTGCCAAGAACGGGCTCGAACCGGCGGAGGCGATGCGGGCCTTCGCGCAGTGGCTCGACGCGCTTGTTGAAAAAGACGGCTCGGTCGTCTTCGTCGGGCTCAACGCGCCGTTCGATTGGTCATTCGTAAATTATTATTTCCATCGGTTCACGGGCGATAATCCATTCGGGTTCACGGCTTTGGACATCAAGGCGCTTTTCATGGGTGCGACGGGGTGCGATTGGGCCGATACGCGATCGAGCAAAATGACGGAGCGCCTGTCGCCTCGGTTGAAGGGCGATCATCAGGCCCTGCATGATGCGCAGTATCAGGCCGAGTTATTCAGTCTCATTCGAACCAAGCTCTTGGGAAATCGGTAGAGCATGGCGGGAGACATGAAGCGACGCTCGCTCATTGTCGAAGGACCACTCGCATTCGCGATGCAACTTTTTGCAAAGCAACTACGTTTGATCGGTCGCTTTTCTATTAAAGGGGAACAATAGGTGGCATCAGTCGCGCGATATGTCGTTGAGCGGTCGCCGGACCAGGTCCGGCTCGCTTTCAAGAGCGTCCTCGAAATTTGCAAGGAAAGGAATATCTCCAGCGTGACGTTGGTGGTGCCGCAGAAGGGCGGCTTCGATCGGACCATCGTGGCCGAATTCCTCGGACCGAACGTCGTAAAGGCGCTCGTCAAGGGGCAACCCGTTCTGGTGGCGCAGGGCGTTCAGATGAAGTTGGAAAGTGCGCAGACCTCCCGGGGGAGTTGGTCAGATGGGCTGCTGATCGGCGGCCACATCTCGGACAAAGACATGAACAAGCTGGACGATGCGATCGGCGCGCAAGCGATCGTCTACCTTCCTTGGAACGATACCGACGGCAAAAACTGGCGAGCGACATGGGGAGCTCAGATCGTAGGAGCCACTACTGCACCGGCACCGACCGTTAGTTTGCCCGAGCCCGTGGAGGAGGCGCTGCAGAGCCTGACCCAAGCCGTCAATTTGGGTACGGGTCTCAATCATCCCTCAGACAAGAAACACGCAGAGCGCACAATCGCGCAGCTGCGTCAGGAAGGGCATTCGTTTGATCCAGTTGAGGTCCGCCGATGGGCTCAGCGGAACGGCTGGTCGTCAAGTGCGGCCGCAGACCTTGAAAAGGTAGCTCGCAAAGCATTCCGATAAGGTCAGTGTTGGATTCTAGTTTGGGATCCAGAGAAGGCAGCCGTTGAGAAGAATATATCGATGTCTCCTGCGCATTCGCCGTGATGGCGGACCTCAAGCGCGGCGAGCCGGATTGGAGCCTGCTGGGCGTCCCTGGCGCGGCGGACCTGCCGGCTATACGCTGGAAGCAGATCAATCTGGACAAACTGCCTGCCGAGCACAGGGCGAAGCTCGTCGCGCAAGTCGAGAAAGTCTTGCGCAACGCATGGGGTCGGAGGAGGAAACCCTCCATTTACCTGGCGGCCATGCGATGGCAACTTGTTCAGACGGCTTCTCCAGGGGAGACGCTGCCACCCAGCGAGGCCGGAGCGCGCCTCAGCTCAGTCGCCCATCGCGAGCCTCGCCGCGACCTGTCTCGTTGTCAGCATGAAATTTTTGAATCGTTGGCGCTGATCGATTCATTTATTTAATTGGACGGTCGATTCGGCGGCTGCGATTCTGGCGCATGTCCGAACTCACCGTGCAATATCTCGTGCTCGAGCGTCGCGATCCGGCCCGTAACATGGCGCGGTTCTATGTGCTCACGATTGAGCCGACGCTCTTTGGCGATACGGCATTGGTGCGCGAATGGGGCCGTCTCGGTGGGCGCGGTCGACGGCGACTCGATCTGTTCAAGCCGTCGAGGCTCTTGAGTCCTGGCTCAGGCGCAACGCCCGTCGCGGTTACGTCCAGCGGCACTTTCCGGGCTCGGAGCCGGCGTGCGACACGCCACAAGTCGGCTGATCTGGACAAAATGTCAGTGGAAGTATATCAAAGTAATCCGAGATCATACTCGACCATATTCCAAGAATTGCGAAAGTATTCCATAATTAATTATGCGAATTTAAATAGTGTCATGGTTTCAGTAGGAGAGATCAACCGAACTCCATAATAGAAATGCTCCATCAGTTGCTATTCAAGCGAGGCGTGGATCCGTGCGGCGCCAGATCGCCGGGAATGAGTGAAACAGATCGAGTCGACCGCGCTGTTGCCCACAAGCAGAGCATGTGTCATTCGACATGGTCACCGGCTCCCGCCATCCGGAACTGACCCCCCGCATTGCCTCACTAAAAATGTTACCGGACAACTTCTCTGCCGTGTCTGGGGCGGAGCTGCCGAATCAGTTCGGTGGCAGGTATGGCAGGGAAGATCAGCATGCGCGCAAAGCGCGAGATCAGATCAGCGGGTGGACCGAATGCTTTCCGCTTGTTGTGCGTGAAGCAGCTCTTGTGGTCGAAGCTCTCGAGCGCGCAGAACCTATTTCCCTGGCCCGTTCGGGGGCTCGATTTTGACAACGACAGCGCCTTCATGAACGACACGGTCGTGTCGTGGTGCCGTTCTCACGATGTCGAAGTCACTCGTTCCAGGGCCTACAAGAAGAACGATCAGGCATTCGTTGAACAAAAGAACGGAGCTATCGTTCGCCGCCTGGTGGGCTACGGGCGGTTTGAAGGCATTGATGCCGCCCGTTCATTGGTTCGCCTGTTTGCGGCGGCCCGGCTATACATCAATTTCTTCCAGCCCTCGTTTAAGCTGAAGGAGAAGCACCGCGAAGGTGCCAAGATGATCAAGTGCTATCTTCCTCCCGCTACGCCGTACGAAAAAGCATTGGTCCACCCGAGGCTCAATGAGGCATTCAAAGGTCGGCTGCGGGAGATTTACCGGACGCTTGATCCTGTGGCATTGCTGGCACAGATGCGGGACGCTCAGAATGAGTTGGGTAAGCGTGTCGATCAACGGGCTGGAAAGTCAGCGATGACTGTCGCGCAGGGGCACAGTGATTTGGCGGCCTTTGCCCGAGAGCTCGGCGATGGTTGGAAACAGGGTGAGCAGCGAGGCATTCATCGGCGTCGCTATGTGCGGCGCAAGCCTGTGCCACGTCGGCCATCGATGCTCGACCCATACATTCCCATCATCGAGGAATGGCTCGCCGCAGCTCCGCACTTGTCTGCGGTCGATCTTCTCTCCCTGCTGGAAGCGCATGCGCCCGGTCGGTTCAGCGGCCATCAGCGGCGCACGGTGCAGCGATTGGTGAAGAATTGGCGATCAAAGGCCGCTCGACAGCTCATCAGCAACACAGAGATCACACTATCGGTCCAAGCTTCGCGCCTTCGTATTTAATCCTGACAGGTTCTTTCGCTGAAGCACCGCAAGCCGCTCGCTCGCTACGGCGCTCTGGGGGGCGAGCTTCGCGAGCGGCTTGCTCCGACTCGCGGCAGTCGATCCAGAAGACACCAGGGTGACTTCGGTAACATTGTCATCTGAGGCAATATGGGGGGCAGTTTTCCATGGCGCGCGACACATAAGGAATGCGGTATTTGCCGCTTTGCGAGCAAGACCGTTCCTGTGCCGGGATCGCTGGTCGATTTCTTGGCTCCGCGGTCCACCAAGGCTTCGAGGTTTTCGAGCCCACCGAGCTTGCGATAAGTCGGCCCCGTACCGTATGTGCGATGCTTTTCCAAAGTTCGGCGGACAGGCCGAGAAAGCGTGCCGCTTCGGGGCTCCGCAAGTATCGCGGCGGCAGCCGGCGGTGGTCTGGCATTTGAGATGCTCCCTGCTCTTCTGGAGGGCTCGCGCGGCTGATCGCGTGCCGACGAGCATGATGGTGTGGAGTAGAAGAGCGCTTAAGGGGATGCCGAAGATGCGGGAATGATTTCGGCACCCCTGCTCTGTTCCTTGCGAGATGACAGGCAGAGCACGGCCGTGTCTCTTTGGATGCAGAGGCCGTTGGCCGGTTAAGCCATCAATCCACGGTATGGATGTGCTCCATCAAAACTATTGAGTTTTGCCGATCCTACGAATGGCGGATATTGGGTTCAGATGGCGCACTTAGACATCGAGATGAGCTACCGTCTTCTTTGGCTGGCGAGGGAATGGCATCGTGGCGGCTCGAAGCGACGGGCTTCCGCGGTCGCTTTGCCGCTTATTTCCGATAAACCACGGTATAGCTTTTCTGATGGTCTCAATATGGCTTAGCTCCGCGCGGCGGGGCGATGCTTGGAGGCTCCGGCCCCGAAAGGAGCTGGGCGCAGCCGATCTCAGGTGCGGTGCTGTGGCTGGCTAAATGGATTGAATTCATGGCACCCAGATCATGCGAAACAGGGATAGGGTCGTCTTCCATTTCCGCTACGAATGGGATCGATGAGAGTTACGGTCTATCTGCAACAAACCTGAACAACGGGCAATCTACGTACGCATTGCCAATCGGAGATGGCGCGCGTCCATCCGAAGCGCGCAGTAGGCGCTCATGCAGCGAACAAGCCAAAGCTGCCACAAGGGCCATCGAATGTTGTCGCGGCATGATGTCATCCTCGCGGATGTCACGTCATCTGAGGATAGGGATGGTTGACCCTATCTGGATTGCCATTGCTGGTGTTGTCTCTTTCTACCGGACGAAGGTTTTAAGACGGACGCTCGGTCTGTCCAAGATAGGCTGTTGAATGATGAACCGCGATGTAAGCCATGCGCCTGCGGTGTGCTTTTTGCTCGGTCTTCCCCGCTCGGGGACGACGCTGCTAGCGCATTTGCTGCAGCGGCACCCGGATATTTTGGCTCCGCCTGAACCGTGGCTCATGTTGGCACTTGAGGCCTTCGGTAAAGTCGACCACCGCCACCCAGCCGGCGCATCATTGGTTCAAAGCGCAACCTCGCAGTTCTTGGGGCGAATAGATCGGATGATCGTTACCCGCGCTTTTTCCGATGCAGCTTATTGCCAGTATTTAGCTGCTGCAGGCAAACGCACTCTCATAGACAAGACGCCGCGCTATTGGACGGTGCTCGACTTTTTGGATTCCCTTTATCCGGAAGCACCGCGTCTCGTTCTCATGCGTAACCCCTACGCCATCGCCGCATCACTGAAGACGACATGGGGCGTCCCTCTGCTGGCCGCAAGTTCCCCGCCCGCCATCGCATCGTGTCTCGCCGATATCGCGTTGGGCCAGCCCACGCCCGCGATCGCATCTTCTCTCGCAGATCTTGTCCTGGGCCTGCCTGCGCTAGCAGCATACCGCAGTCGACCTCAGACGCAGGTGGTCCACTATGAGACCCTTGTGGCGCACCCCGATGACGAAATTCGGCGCGTGCTTGCCGGCCTCGGTTACACTCCGACCGAGACGGGATCGGCGCCGGGGGGGCAGACGGACTATCTCCGCTCCAGCACTTTCGGAGATCGCAAGATCCTGGAGCGAAAGGCCGTCGATGACCGCTCAGTGGAGGCTTGGCAAACTGACTTGAGCATCGAAGAGATGCAAGTCGTGACCGACCTGGTTGGGGCGAAGCTCTTGACAGAGCTCGGTTATGAGCGGGATTTTCAGTACGCAAAGCAAGCCGGCGTCGTCGATAGGGGGCCGGAAGCAACCCAAGGCTATCGCCACTTATTTCGGACCTGCTGGGATTTTCTGGACGGCAAGACGGGAGGATCGTTCGAGCTCCCCGCCGAACTCAATAATAGTGGTGGGCAAGCGGAGGAACACGCCGCGGTTGCTTTCGCAGCCTCAGTGTTTCAGCAAGCGCAACGTCTGGCCGCCACTAAGAAGGAAGAGAATCTGCGGGTGGCAAATTCAATCGCGGCGCAGTTGAACGAGGAGCTCACGGCGGTCGTGTCCTCGGAGGTGAGGCGACAGCTTGCGCCGGCGGGCCGACGATAGGACAAACGCGTGACCACCGCGCGCCCGATCGCCCCACCGGCCCACAGGTCCCTCCCGCGCGCGCTGCTGCGTCGCTTGACGTGCAGTGGGAGCGAATAAGTCGAGGTAGTCGGTCATGATGTATCGCAGCGAGGTGCGCGTCGCGGCGGCGCACGCGGCGCAGGCCCAATCTCGACCATGCGGCCTCCGCAGATGGGGCACACGTCGAGGCGGTGACCAAGGAGGATGGCGCAGCGCTCACGATAGTCGACAGCTTCGGCAGGCGGAGGTGGCTGCGGGGCTTCAAGTGCCGCTCGGATGCGCGCGAGTTTGGCGGCGCGGCAGGCGTTCGCCAGGAAACCAAAATGACGGATGCGGCGGAACCCCTTCGGCAATATGTGAAGCAGAAAGTGACGAAGGAACTCCTCAGTGTCGAGCGTCATTACTTTGGATTTGTTCCCGGCGCGATAATCTTTCCACCGGAAGCGGACGTGGCCCTGCTCACAGGTAAGAAGCCGGCCGTTGGCGATCGCAACGCGATGAGTGTAGCGCCCGAGATAAGTCAGAACCTGTTCTGGTCCGCCGAAGGGACGCTTGGCGTAGACGACCCACTCGACCTTGCGGAGGGCGTTTAGATGGCGGGCGAATGCCGCTGGCTCGACGAGGTGCGCGAGATGGCCGAACAACTGGAGCTTGGTGCCATCGAACGCCGCCTGCAGGCGCTCCAGGAATAGCCGACGATGCAATCGTGATAGCACGCGAACGGGAAGGAAGAAGCCGGGGCGACAATGAACCCAGCTTCCATCAGGAGCGATCCCGCCGCCTGGTATGCCGGAATTTCTCCGGTCGAAGCTTGCGGGCTCGTCAATCCGTGCAGTGTATGAACTCTACCAGGCTTGGCGTGAGCAGCCCAACGCCGTCGAGACCATATGTGCAGCACAGGAGAGCTTCACCGACGCCCACGCCCGCCAGCTGGCTCGCAAAATTCGTAGCGGAGTTGGGGGCTCCCATGCTGATAGCGAAGGTGCCGCTGGAGCTCAATCGGCGCGAGGCCCGATCGCACCGCAAGTAGCATTGCGACCCATAGAGAGAGACCGTGTAACGGCGGCCGCGGAGAAGAGCTCCAGGTCTTCCGTCCATCGAAATGAGCGAATGAGTTCGTCAGTGACGATCAGAGTGCGCCACCAAGATCGCGCGGGCTGTCTTCTCGTCGATCGGCTCGCGTCTCAAGGCTCACGCCATGCCGTGCTGTTGGTCGATGGCGCAGAAGAAGTGGAAGAGGTGCCGGCATCGACCATCACCATCGAAGAGATCATTTTCGCATGAAGCTGGCCTTCGACTGTCTCCTCAGAAAGACCGCTGCGCTTGGCATGCCGGCGGAGCGGATTTCCCATCCGAAGGATGGCGCGTTAGCGCAGCAGCCGGAGGCCGAACGCGCCCCCCACAGCGCCGTAGAGAGGCCGGAGGCTGCTGGTAAGCCGCGGTCCACATACCCGGTGCCAATGTTGCCGGTCTCCACGCGCGGCGTTCGTGGAATAAGAGCACCGGGGCTGACGGCGGCGCCATTCCCGGAGGAATTCTGCGCATCGATCGTCGGCTGGGTTGGATCTCACCTGCAGCAAATCCCGAGCTTTGAATGCCGAGCCTGTTGGTTCGAACCAACACGGAGGGAGTGGAAGGATTCGCTTTTTCTAGTGCAGGATAGGCTTCGCGCCAGCGATGTATTAGATCGCGATTGGGATTGGAGTGCATGGCTCTGATCTCGCTTCGCGTCTCTGACGAAGTCGCTGCGGAGTTCTCAGCTTTGGCAGCGACCCAGGGCGGCAAATCCGCGCTCTTGCGGCGTCTCATTGCTGAGGCACTTGCTGAACCAGTGCCGCGCATCTCCGTGCTGCCTGTCGGGCGACCGGAGAAGGTGACGGTGCGATTTCGCGAGAGCGAGATGCGGCAGCTCGCGGAAGTGTCACATCAGCGCGGCATGACCCGAACCGGCTGGATCGTTGCATTGGTGCGCTCGCGGTTGGGATCACCGGTGCAGCATTCTCCAGGCGAGCACGAGGCGCTCCGCGCGATTGTTCGCGAGCTCAACCAGATCGGCGGCAACATCAATCAGATCGCGCGCGCAGCGAACGCCAGTGTGCTGCAGGGCAGGGCGGTCGAGCCCGATCTGTCCGCAATTCAAGAGGCCCAGTTGGTCATCGAAAAAGAGCTCGCGCAACTACGCAATGCGCTGCACGGCAACGCGGATTATTGGGATGGGCGGCGATGAGTCGGCGCCATAAGCCGCGGCCGGCAGACCTGGCCTCCGAGCTTCCGCCGATCTCATATGTTTGGGAAACGCCCAATCGGCGCCCGCGGCGGGCCGAGTGGGATATCCCCGATCCGGCGGTTCCTAGTCGCCTGACGCCGGCTATGCGCGCGAAGCTCGAACGGATCGTGCGCCGAGCGCCAGAGGTGATGGTCAAGATCACCGGCCGCACCAAGGACGTGGCGCATCTCAAGTCGCACCTTGCGTATATCACGCGAAACGGCGAGCTCGATGCGGAAACAGAGCAGGGCGCGAGTCTGGCCGGTCGTTCCGGATTGAAAGACCTACAGCAACGCTGGGAGGATGATGCCGGCCTTGACGACAAGCGCCGCCGTGATGGGTCGCTTTCGATCAACATCATTCTGTCGATGCCGGCTGGCACCGATGCCGTCGCCGTCAAGGATTTAGCCCGGGCATTTGCCATCGAAACGTTCGGGGACAATCATGACTATGTCTTCGTCCAGCACCTCGACGACAAACATCCCCACGTGCACTTGACCGTCCGGTCCCTGGGCCACGACGGCAAGCGTCTCAACCCTCGGAAGGCAGATCTGCAGGCTTGGCGGGAGCGATTTGCTGGCGAACTCCGGCTTCGCGGGATAGCGGCCGAGGCAACGCCGCGGCGAACCCGCGGGCGAGTTCAAAAGGCCGATCGCGGGGCGGTGCTCGCTATGCGCAAGCGAAAAATCGTACCTGATGTCGACCGGCTCGCCCGGAAAGAGGTGCTTTCGGAGGTGAGGGGCGGCACGACTGCAAAACGTCCTTGGGACGAGCAGATCAAGTCACGTCAGGATGCGATCCGGCGGCGATATCTCGATTACGCAGCCGAGCTGCAGCATTCTGGAGCGGCGGCAGATCACGCGCTCGCGCGCCAGGTTAGGCAATTCGTGAACGACATGCCCGCCGTTGAAACCCGGCGGCATGCACTAAAGAATGAGCTTTCGGAGCTCACCAATAGCCGTCGCCGCAAGGCAGAGCAGGGAATCGATGCCGAGTTGCGCGGTCACAAGCGAGACGATGAGCGGACGAGGTAAGGCGCCCGCGCGCTCCGCCAACCGTTTCATCGGTTGGCACGTAGATGTGCACTGGCGGCTTGTCATGTTCCTCGAGCGCGCGAACAGCATTGGAGCCGTCAACGGGAAGTTACACCCCTATGGAGCGGCTGCCCTGAGGCGCCTAGGTCCTTGAAAGCTGGCTGATAGATCGTGCATTCTTCGAATCGGCCGTCTCGCCGGACCTGCCACAGGGTCAAAGTGGGCACTATTTCAAATCCTTGGATCGACCGTCATATCCAGGTCGGTGCGTAATCTGTGGACATCGGCCGCCGATATGAACAGGTGGATCCTTTGACCGCTATCCCTTTGACTGAATCTGCGCTCACGTCCGTGAAGCGTGCGGTTAGGCAGGGCTATCCGAACTACAAATCATCCCATCTGACCGAGGCGATCGCAGCCGCATGCGGCTTTGCAAGTCATGCAGCGCTGCGAGCCCGCATGTTGGAGCGTGCACCGGTGCATCCGGACTTTGCATTGCTCGAGGAATTGCCGTTCCTGAGCCGGCTCGCGGCGATGACGGGTGTTCCGACATCGGACGAAGACCTCCGCGGATTCTCCTTCGATCGCCTCAACTACGAGGGTGCGGACGTGATTCCGACCGCGTCCAAGGGGGTAACCAAGGTGAAATACGACGGGTCCCGCAGGCGGCGGGCCTGGCGCAATGTGATGGTCGCCGGGATCAATGCTGGCATCGACCAGGGATTGTTTACGCCGCGTGCAGGAGAAAACAGCTGGCCGCTGCTGGATCCGAGGTACGGGGACGATGGTCGAACGTACCGATTCATGATCGAGGATATTGCGGCGATTGCCAGCGTTCACGACGCGGATTGGGACGAGCTATCAATCCACGTTGCTCTGTGGCCTGCGATCGACGGCGAACGCTGGGTCCGAACGGCAAATGGCGGTTTCCTGGCGGGCGAGGTGTTTGCATCCGGATGGCTTGAGCGCCGTGACGGAGCGTGGCTCCAGGTGGGAGATCACCCCGAGTTTGGTTGTCGGAAGCAGCGCCTGGACCTGATCGCCGCGCTGGATATTCGGCCCAAAGGTTATGCGGATCGCGGCAGCTTTAGGCTTTGATTACGAACGAGGTGCGGGCTGCACGACAGTGCCAAGAAGGAGACGCTTCGCTCTCTCTACGCCTTTGCGTGCTGCGCGCCCCGACTGCGGGATGCCTGTGAAGGCGGCTGTCGGGATCAGACTGATGATGCCGGCGAAAAGTGAGTTTCCTCGGTGGCGATGATGTGCCAGTACGGAGAGCGACATAGTAGGCGCCGGGCAGGAGATGTGTGCTACCGGTGTCGAGGACCAAACGGCTGCCTGGATGGATGATCTGCAGGCGATCGGCAGGCAAGTCTCGCCACCGTGGCGACACGATCAGCACGACGGCGGTCGCCGGCTGACAGCCTAGCGTCTCAACAAGATAGACTTCGGGAAGCCGCGTCTCGTGGGCTCGATAGGGGCCAGATGCCACCAAAGCGGGCAGCGGCCTCTCAACTGGACTCGAAGCCGGCCGCTTTTCGGGCGGCGTGAAGTCGTTAGCCCGATCCGTGTCCCGCTTGTTAAGGCTCCTTCATCCCCGATCTTTTCCGACGACCTACCCCTTCGGGTTGGCCCTGCCCGTCGATTTCAAGGAGTCGTTTGCCCAGCTCCTTCTTTAGAGCGTTGCGATCGCCACCGGACAGGGGTGTTGGATGGTGGTTAAGCGCCATTGAGTAACAAACCGATCGCGAGCGGATCCTTTAGGAGCTCTTGAAAGATAGCCAGCAGCCATCCTCCTCGTAGCGCGCGCTACGATTCTGACATGTCCGATCGGCCGACTTCTGCCCGACGTCCTTCCAGACTGCATGCTGATCGAAAGACCCGACCGCATCTGCCTTTTCGGATCTCAACGATTCGACTGCAGCGCTGGCAGGTCACCCGCAAAACGTGACGAGGGATCTCCGATAGCCGTCGCTGCTGAATTGGCACGCCTGGACTCGTTCCGACGCTCGCGTCAGCCAGGATTGAATCCCAATACTCTTGCGGTAAATCTGCGTCTGAACCGACGGAATGCGATGACGACGACCGAGTAGCGGCGGTCCATTTTTCAATCTGTTTTGGTGACGGCATTCGCCAACTCGCGCGTCGGGACGACACTCCCGCGGAAGGGGAGGGGGACAAAGCAGGTTCTTTTTTCTGACATATTGTCAAAATACGAAGGACAAATTATCAAAACGGATTTTACATAATGACAAGTATTGAGCTGACTGAAATTTTGACATTTCTGGGCCTCGACCTGGCCGAGGCTGCGCAACTGTTGGGAGTTTCGACGCGAACGCTTCGAAGATGGATGGAAGGCGAGGAAATTCCCGGTCCGGCCCAAGCCGCTCTGCGTGCCTGGCACCAACTCCACGCGCGGCACTTGGCTTGGAAGCCGGACGCCATTTCCATATTCGAGAACGACCAAGCTCAGCTCGAGCGTGCGCGACTTCATGCGCGAGAGGTGAGCGGGCTGATCAAAGCGGTCGAAGCTCGCGGCGGGCCGCAAAATCCATGGTCGGTCAATATCGCTAAAGGCGTTGCGACGTTCGGTCCTTTTGAGATCGGGTTTTACAACCTGCAAAACGGAAGCTTCTCTCTCAGCGGGTACCGCCGCAAAGACAGCTCGCCGGACCTCGTGCGGGACAGGCCGTACCTTGAAGATGCCGCGTACAGCATCAGCATGGCTTTTTCAAAGGCCGGCGAAAGCGAAATTGCGCTGGACAACGTCGCGGAGTACGTCCGAAAACATTCGGCCGCGTTTGTTGTCGATGGCCCGCAGCGGCTGTCGCCTGCGGACTCCAAACGCCGCCAGCGGGACATCGAATTACTCGCCGGCAAAATCGATGAACTGGCGAAGCTTGCCGCCAAGGGCAGCGCCAATCACCTTCAATTTGAGGAATTACTGCATCAACTCCACGAACTCGGGTTCTTCCCGACTATCGATCTGGTTTCAGCAGTAGCTAAGGCTATGGTCTAAAATATGAAGAATTCAGTGAGCGTTCCAGATCTTGGCGCGCGAGGTGAGAATGTGTTCATCGGTTGGTGTGAACCGGAAGGGTTTCGTGCCCAGAAATCACAGGCAGACCGTCTCGGCTGGGACTACCTCCTTGAAGGCGAGCCTTTGCGGATGAAAGAGCGTCCGCTTGATTCCCAGAACGATCTTCCGAAATTCTTGATCCAAGTGAAAGCGACAGAAGGATCTCAGCCGCCGAGGATCAAGCTGTCGGCGCTCAAGCATCTCGTTGATGCTGACCTGCCGGCGGCGATCGTCGTCATGTTTTTCGTCAAAGACGGGCGGACGCCGATTCGCACTCTCCTCGTCCCGGTCGATCAAAAAATGATCTACGACACCCTCAAGCGGGTTCGCAGCGAGGAAGCCAAAGGAAAGCGGAACATTCACAGAATCACGATTCTTGTGCCACTCGATCGTGCGGTAGAATTGTCTCCAGCAGGAGAAGGGCTGGCAAAGGCTTTAAACGGAATGCTCGGAGGGGCACCTGCCGATTATATTGCAGGGAAGGTCGACTACCGCAAGACTTGCGGTTTTGATAACAGATCCATTGTCGGTCGATTTTTCGTTCCAGGAGAAAATGCGGGCGAAAAGATCGGTCAGCTCTTTTTGGGTGGCCCTCGCACGCTTAAGGTGACGGACCTGACGATTGAGCGACGCCGGTTCGGAATTCCGCTCGACAATGATCGCGATGAGTTTCGGGAAGCGGTGCTGGAGCTAAACGTATCGTCATCGATGTCAACCACGGTTGAACTTTCTTCGGAAGCAGGCGAGTGGACCTCGGTAGAGCTCGAGATGTTCGTCACTCCGATATTCGATGGAAAGCTCGGGCCGGTGCGACTTGCAAACAACTTCCTTGAATTTTTGATCGACTTTCCGAAGGCGGAGGCGAACCTAACGCTCAACTATGACGGTGAACGAATTGTCGACCTGGAGGAGGCGGTCGCCATCATCGAGATTGGCGTCATACTGGCCAGGCCGCAGAAATCGATAACGCTCCGTTTCAAGGGAAAAGAGCTCAAGTTGGAAATGGCACCAGGCGAAGGGCCATTTGCGCATTGGATTCCGGCCGCGCCAGTTCTTCGTAGGATTGTATCGGCGATGGTTCGGGCAGGTCGGCAGACAGCGCGCCGCTTTAAATTTGCCGACTTCGTCGATTGGGTTGATACTCACATCGAATTTCTTGCCGTAGCATCAACGCCAGGCGTCAATATCATCTTCAACCATTGGCCTGACGAAATTCAACTGACTTCTGACGATGCTTTGTTGACGCCTTTTTCGCTCGAATGTTTTGGGTCGCGCTATACGGCGCTTATCGAACTTCCGATTGTATCATCGAGCCGCTCGGAGCCGGAGGTCACGCTCATCGGTGGTCGGCCCCATATTGTATCAGAGGTGGTGCGGGCATTGAATGCCGATACGTCTGACTTTGTCGAGAGCGCAGTTGAACGATCGAATAAGGATCGGGGGTCGAAAAGACCGGCCTTTTTCGCGGAGGGATTCTCTAACTGGGATAAGGTCATGCTCTCCATCTCGTAGAGAAGTGCTTATCAGTCACAACGGTGGAAGTACGACCGTAAAAAGCAAGGCCAGCGCAGCCGGCAAAGTCGGCTGAGCTCTCTAAGGCTGGAGACGAGCTTGCGGGGAAAGCAGTCTGCTATTGGGAAGGCAGGTGCTATTCTTTCGATTTCGTCGACACCCTCATCCTCAAAAACTTGGCGCCAGTTGATTGCAATGGTGTCGATCCGATCGATCTCGGCCCTAGCCTCGTCTGTGCTCAGCACGAAGTCCCCGCAACACGAAACGCAGTTAGCAATGCTCGGGCACTTGCTGCCGGATCAGTGTTTCCGTCGAAGCGATCTCATCGCCTGCTGACGCCGGCCGACTTACGCCACTCAACTTAGCGGGCAAGCTGTCATTCGGCATGCAAAATTGGATGCTGAAGGGATCAATTGTGACGCCGAATGACAATAGCGGATTCGACGAACTCGACCTCGCTCTCCGTCTCGTCCTGCAAGCCATTGAGCAATGAGATCACCAGCTCACCTTGTTTTCTCCCGTCGGACTCATAAGGCGTGCGGCAGTCATGGAAACGTCTGATCGAGGAGCGCAGTCTGTTCAATTCTGCGCACTGCCGGTCCAATCGCCGACGAGGGTGGGCCAATCGATCGGACGTGGGTTCTTGCCGATCCAAACGTCCCAGAAATCTGGGTCTGACGATTGCGGCCGATGTGCCTCGGCAAGTTCATCCATCTCCACGAGCAAAGGAATCGGCGTGGCCCATCCCAGCAAAATTGCCTGACGGGATGGTAGGCTAGGTAGCTCCTTTAGCAAGCCCGCCACATTGTCGGGAACGAGACGTCCAACTAGCGCCTGATCGAGGTCGTTTACGATCCGGTGCAGTAGGAAAGTATTGCACTGTGCAAGGATCGTGGGCGAGAGCTCCGATGGGCGTTGTGACGATAGCATCAATCCAAGACCAAACTTGCGACCTTCGCGCGCGATCTTTTCGAACGTCTCGCGACAGAGCTGGGTCGGGTTTTCTGCCGGCCCATCTTCGTTGGCGCCTCGCCGAACAAAGTTGTGTGCTTCCTCTAGAACCAAGGTCGTGGGCAGAGGTTTGCCATCAGGATGAAGCCGTCGGTAGCGCTGCAATGCCTCAAACGTCAGCCGTCCCAGAACCGCAACGACTACGTGGATTATTTCTGAAGGCACCAACGAAAGGTCAACGATTGCGACCTGTCCGTTGGCCGAGGCGTTGCTGCCCACGAACGCGTCAAGCCAGGCATCGAAGGTGATCGCCGGGTCACTTCCAATCACTTGACCGAGTCTCGGGTCCGACATCATGCCGCGGATGCGCATGCCGAGCGTGCTGATGAATCCGGCCAACGCACCTCCCTCCGTCGCTGCTATCCTCTCAAGGTGCTCTGGCAGCATGTGTACGTCGAATGGTATCGGTGCATCTTCCGTAAGATGCGCGATGGCGAAAGCATCCTCTACCAGATCTACGAAGCTCTGCAGTGACCTCCGCACCGCTTCCATGTCCTGTACTGAGAAGGAGTTGAACCAGTCTCCTGACCGACGGGAATTAGCGATAGTTTCGATAATGCTGCTTATCTCTTCCAGAGCTGTCTTGTGCTCACCATCAACGGATTCCGTCATATTGCTGCAGTCTGATGCAATGTTGTCTAGCAGTTCGCCGCAGCGCCGCCGATTGCTTGCGCTGCCAGCGTAGGTCGCGGCACCTTCGGCCAACATAGCGGCGATCATGATGCGATAGGAATACAAATGCCGCCTGACGATAGTTTGGCGAGGCGTCCCCGCCAGCTGCCCGTTCTTTAGTTCACGAAGCGCTTGGAGCAGCAGGGGCCGCTGCGCTCCGGGTCGTGCGAACGATACCGCGGTCCACTCGTGACCGTTCCAGAGCCAGGCCGGCAGACGGAGCGCGCGTTCACCCCTGTTGAGGTCGATGGGCGGGACACGAAACAGGCGGATATTTCCGCCCCTATCTGCAAATGCTTTGGCGTACTCCCCATTAGGATCAAGAATAATAAACCGCGCATTCGGCTGTTCTGTGCCATTCTCAAGAGCGGCCTGCGCCGCATCGAGTGACCAGCGGATCAGCCCAGCGACGGAGCAGGATTTTCCACTACCGGTGTTGCCGAGTACGGCGACGTGCCGCCCGAAGATCTTATCGGGATCGACCATAATTGAGGTATCTGCAGCCAGCGGTGACGAGCCGATGCGAACGCGGCGGTCCTTGTCCTTTGCTCCGACGATAGCTGTGATTTGTTCCGGCGTTGGGATTGGTATCTGATCGCCTACCGAAGGGAACGCAACGATTCCTCGACTCAATTCGAACATACTGCTTCCCTCGCGTCGGTTTCGAGCGACAGACAGGGTGCCGATCGGAGTGAGCGACATCTTCCGCAGAGGGAATGGCAGATCGATCAGGCCGAAATCCTTAAGCCCCGACCGTTTGGGGTACGGCGATCGTTCAATCCCGATCCACGTGACGTAGGCGACGGTAGCACCAGCCTCATTCGGTATCAGCACGTAACTATTGAGCCTTGGGAAGCTCATCGGTGTGCCGGTGTTGAGCGCAGTAGCCTGTGGCGCATCGAGATCGAGCAGCACACGGATCTCATCCGAGGAGATCGACTCGACCGTGCCGATGACCAGTTCAGCGAGCCGTTCGATCGGGGAGCTCACGTTCCTCCTCCAGAGCCCGCTGGCGGCTGACTCGGTTCGGCTGGCGCCAGGCCCGCAGCGGCATCTGCGAAAGCGCGGTTCTTCAGCAAGTCAGACATACGCCCGGTGATGTAATCGAGCGCGGGCTTTGGCAGATAATCGTCGACGAGGTGCTGGAGGCTTCCGAAATGGTTGCCGGCGAGGAGGCTGACTTGTGCAGGACGAGTTTGATTGAGAAATCCCTTGATGCGATCGTCTAGTTCAAAGGCGATGATCACGAGGTGTGCGGACGGAACCGACAGCATATCGAGCAGAACACGGTTGATGTGGTCATCACCGAACCCGTAGCCGTAGGTCACCACCACCGAGTTGGGTCTGCAAGTTGCCGAGGCGAAATCACGGAATAGCTCCGCATAAGGATATTGGGTGGTCTCCACGTCCTTAGCCGGATTAGGATAGATCATCACGGTATCAACTGGAGAATCTGGTAAGCTCGGATGATCGTCGTCGGCACCAAATGGTGTCTCTGACCGATAGATCCGATGCGCGATGGGGTCGAAGCGCCAATCAAGGCTGCCGTGGAGCTTGGTCAGACGGACGACGCCTTCCATAAAGCGCGGCTCACCGCGGATCCCGGGTGGGTTGTAATGATAATCGAGCTCGATCCGAGTGTTGCGGAACAGTGGACGCAAGCTCCCCACAAAGCGATCAATGATCCGTAGCCCCGCTTGATCGCAGCCATGTTCGATCAACCGGTCGTAGTTGGTCGTGAAGATATGTAAACGCTCGCGTGAAGCGGCGCGGCTGACGAAGCTGAGCAGAAATGACTGCACCGTCGCCAGTGCTGATGCACTGTTTGCTTCGAAAATACCTCGCTCGGTAGCAAGCAGTGAGGTTAGGAATGTCGCGATTGCGGAGTTAATGTCGTCGCGAACACCTTGCGCCGACCCCTTATCGATGATGTCAAGACCATCGAGCACAGCAATGGCGCTACGCAACTGATCTTCGATGTTAGCTTGACCGCGACCCATCTTTTTGGCGCTTGCGGTCGCGTGACGAGGATTGCCTTGGCATGTTTCGACTTCCCCGTCGCAATCGCCATACCCGTCGCCTTGACGCCGGCAGCGAAGCCCACAGCAATGGTAAAGCCGCTGCCAAGCAGGAGGTTCAGATGCTCAGCTTGGAATACCGCCGAGAGCCACGGCTCGATCTTTCGGCGGTGTAGCGCGATGAACCGATCAAGTTCGTCTGCGCTTTCTGGGATGCTATCGAAGGTCTCGCTCGATGCACCAACCCGGTAACCGTGCGCCTTCCACTCCATGGACCCTCGCGACGAGTTGCAGGACCGACCTGAGTCCCCGCTAGTAAGTCTTAAAGCAACATAATCAGAGGTTGCAAGGCGGGCAGGTAGTCAAAGTGAAAAAGGTAAGCAGCGAAGCGGCGAGGGGATGAAGGGCATCGAGATTAGCTTCCTCGACTAATCGCTTGAACCGGTGAGGAGACGAGATCTGACGAGGAGTGCCGCTATCCTGGCTCCCTCACGCCTCCAGCTTCAGTCGATCCCGTCCGCCGGCTCGGGTGGAGGCGGCGGGAGCGAGGTATGCTCTCCGACTCGAGCTCGCCATCAGCTTCCGCCATCATCCCACCTTTCGTTCAGGAGCGGCGTGGCTCTCAAGCAGTGGCATATCCAGGCTCGGAATCTCTGGCATGGCTTTGCCGGCGATCGCCTGCAAATCGCCCACCATGCCAACGGTCGACTCCACCACGGCGAGGATCTGAGTTTCGCGCTTGGCCCATTGCCGGCCCATGAACTTGCGTTCCTTGTCCAGGTCGTCGCGCATATCGTTGAATTTCTCAACCACAGCTTCTACCCGCTGCCGAAACTTCGTGCCGGTCAGGTAGTGATAAACCTGCTCCATCTTGGTCTGCTGACCCTGCTGAACGAGGCGCGATCCGCTTACGTCGATCAGCCCCTGGCGCAGCGCCACGGCGACCGGCAATGCGCAACGCGGATGGGCCACCCATACGCCGTCGACTAGGTCAAATTGCTCGACGTGCTTCGGCAGCGCATGAGAGATGATCAGAGCGACGTCGGCGGCGGAACGACGCTGGTCGTCACGCAGTTTGGCAAGCCATCCGTCACTCCATGCCTTGGTTCGCTTGGTTTCCCAAAGGATGATGCCGGCAGGTTTGCCAATGGCGCCATTTATCTGTTGAATAACGTCCGCCCCAAGCTCACCTTTTCCAACCGGCTCAATCGAATCGGTCGGAAAACGTCCGCGCAGAAGCTCTTCGAGCTCGAGCTCGAGTACTTCCCCTTGGGATTGCTGTGATCCCTGCTCGGCCTTGCGCTTGAGCTCCTCGATCGTTCGAGACATCGACTCGATAGTCTGGTCCTTCTCTGCAACGCGTAAGCGCGCAGCCTCGTCGGCTTCCTGCCTGGCCTTGATCTGGATTTCGCTGATTGAGGCCTGCACGCGCTTCTCTATTGTCAGGTCGAGCTCGCGCTTTTCCCCCTCGAGTGCGCGCTGCTGTCGCATCAGTTCGGCTTGCTGCTTTTGGGCCTCGGCAAGCTTTGCGTTGTTGGTAAGCAGGTTGGCTCGCAGCTCCGCGGCTTCCGCTTCCTTCGCCTGCAGCTCGGCCGCGGCCGCCTCTCGCGCCTTCTTGCTTTCGGCCGCGACCAGCTGGGCACGTTCGGCGATCAATCGTTTCGCAACGTGGTCCTCGATTTGCTCGCGGTCCTTAGCGACCTGCTCGCGTTCCAGCCGCAGTGCCTCGGTCTTACGCTCCATCTCTGCATCTTTGCTGGCCAGCTGCTGTTGAAAGCGCTGACGAATTTCAGCGAGGAGGGGAGCGGCCAATGATTCCGTCAACCGGATCTCGTGATTGCAGTTGGGACAATGCAGGGTAGGTTCGTGTGAAGCGCCGGCTGCGGTTACTTTGAAACTCATGAATTCCCCCGTCATCGTAGAGCAGGATTGAACACCATCCGCGCGCGATTGCGATGTCGCCGCTCTCGATGTCCACATCCGCGTCGCCGATATCGACCTGGCCGGGGGATTTTCCACGGAAGGCATCACGACATGTCGACGTAAGGCCACGCCTCAGGGCGAGCCGTTCTATTGGGAATATATTCTAGATGAGAACAAAACAGGATCAAGCGCCAATTGGCTGCGCAGGCTGGTGGAATAACCCTGTCGTTCCATCCAGGCAGCATCGACCAGAAGCCCCTGAGGGAGAGTCCTTTCGAGCTTGTTTAGCTTTCTGTCCTTTTGCTCAGCCATACTAAGTAAATTAGCACTTTTCCAAACCAACCCGAGGGAATCCTCTATTTTACGTAATCTGACTGGGCAAAGACGCCGAAACAGCCGGAAATCTCGCGATGGCTCCTGGAAGAGGCCCATCGCGTGGTGCTTCGCTGCTCCGATATGTTCCGGCGCCGAAATTAGACGGCCGTAAGGAATATGAGTCATATTTCTTACGCGGTCTTGACTTTGTAAGATTTAAGGCGCAAATTTCTTACAAGGGAACCGTAAAATGGCTAGCACAGCGAACCAGATATACGATCGGATGAGCCATGACCCTCAGCCGAGCAAGGTATGGACCGCACGCGATTTTGCGGACACCGGCACTCGATCGGCTGTCGACGTCGCCCTCCACCGCCTCCGGAGTGACAACCGCATCAGGCGCATCGACCAAGGTCTCTACGATCTTGCTCGCACCAACCAACTGACGAAGAAGATTTCGCCACCGGACTACAAGTCGGTGATTCAGGCGGTCGCGAGACGGGACGGCGCCAAAGTACTGGTCGACGGAATAACCGCCGCCAACAACTTGGGACTTACCAACGCCGTCCCGGCGAAGGTGGTCGTGTGGACGGACGCCCGCGTGAAGCCGATCCAACTCGACCAAATGGTCATCGACTTCAAGAAAGTCGCGCCAAGTCGACTTCTGTGGGCTGACCGCCCGGCCGCGCAGTTGGTGCAAGCTCTGATTTGGCTGCGCGACGTTCTTCCTTCGGATGGCGACAAGATCGCAAAGCGCCTCAAGTCCATCCTGAACGACGGCGACGACGGGCACCGCATGCGAAAGGATTTGCAGGACCACTTGGGTGATCTCCCCGACTGGCTCGTTCCTATCGTAAAAGATATCCTCAAGTCCGACGCAACGGCGCCAGATCCGCTCCCGCCGATCCGCGGCCAATGAGATGCGATCATGACCGACCTGCCGCAGATCATTCGAGCAAGCGCTGAAGACCGGCGGGGACTGTTCCAACAAACCGGACAGCGTCTCTCGTGCCCCCCGGAGAACATCGAAAAGGACTTTTGGGTCTGTTGGATCCTCGACGCGCTCTACAACAAGGCGGGCATCGAGCAGCGTCTGCTTTTCAAGGGCGGCACGTCACTCTCGAAGGCCTTCGATCTGATCCAGCGGTTCTCGGAAGACATCGACATCACCGTATTCCGCGACGACCTGCCCGGCGAAAACTTCCCGTCAGATGACGATCTCCGCGCGATGGGATCGAACGAACGCAAGCGAAAGCTTGACGAAATAAAGGAGCGGTGCAGCAGTTTCATTAACGGCGAATTCCAGAACGCGCTGACGAACTTCGCCGCTGGTGAGCTCGAAGGACTGACGTTCAAGATCGAGCCCGATCCGGACGACCCCGACGCTCAATCCCTGCTCTTCCACTATCCAAGCGCATTCGCGGATTCCGACGAGCGGTACGTCCGACGCGTCGTGAAGATCGAATCCGGCGCTAAGTCGGCGCTCGATCCGCATGAGACGAAAACGATCAGTCCATATTCTGCCACCGACACCGACGGCCTGGACCTCACCGTGCCAAACGTGCTGACGATCAAGCCCGAGAGGACGTTCTGGGACAAGATCATCATCCTACACGGACAGCGACACTGGTTCCAGAACAGAGGGGAGCTCTACAAGGACGGGCAGCGATTGTCGCGCCATTACTACGACATATTCCGGCTTCTGACCTCCGAACACGGCGAAGCCGCACTTAAAGATCTGGAGCTCGCGGAAAGCTGCGTTCGCCATGCCCGCCTCTACTTCAACCGGAAGCCTCTCGATCTCGACCAGGCGACTCCCGGAACGTTCGGTATCGTACCGGTCGACGGCATGCTCGAACCTTTGAAGGCGGACTACCAGAAGATGGCCGGCATGATCTTCGGAGGATCCCTTCTTTCGAGGATATCCTCGGCAAGATTAAAGCAGCCGAAGCGACCTTGAACGCCACCTGACCAAAGTCTCAATCGGTCCTCCACCGGCTACAACCCTGCCGATGGACTTGCCGACGTGCCTGCCGTCGGCGGCCGTCGCGAAGTCGGGTACCCACATCATCGGCGAAACCCGGTGGAGCGATTGAAAACGAGTTCGCTGGACGCTTAGCCTCGATACGGCTTCGATGCCAGGCGCACGCCGCCGTCAGGGATTCCTAAGTTCGGACGGGCAAAAGGCTGCACTTGACGATTGCGAAGAATGTGCGACCATAGGTTGTTCACGGAAACGGGGCGGGAGGAAGCCATGGCGCGAAAGCCGACCAAGAAGCCGAAGGTGAGCTTGATCGTCTCCGACGACAAGGACGTAAAGTTGAAGGTCCGACCCGGCAAGCTGCACGTCGTTCAGGTCGAAACTATCACTCCGGATCTGAAGAAGGCCGGTCGCGTCGGTGCTCGGCTTTGCGGGTACGGCACGAATATCTGCCTCGCCATCGTCGATATCGACAAGTGACTGCAGCGCGGCATCGTCTGCGATCATCGCGCTACAACTTCTGCGTCCCGCTAGGCGACGACAACGTCCTGTACAACGCGGGTACGGGCGCTTCGGTTCGGCTGTCGGGCCAGGACGCGCGCGAGCTTGCGCAGCTGCTTTGCGGTCCTCCGCGGAGGGTCGCCGCCAAGACGATCCCGCGTACGCTCCTCGCCACACTACGGCGAGGGGGCTTTCTCGTCGACCACGAATTCGACGAGCTAGACATGATCCGCGAGCGCTATTGGCATGCGCGTGGACGGACGCCTATGGTCATCACCCTCACGACGACGCAGGACTGCAACCTGGGTTGCTACTACTGCTACGAAGAGAGATCCCGCGATGCTCTCGCAGAAGGCGATGTTCCGGCGATAGTCGATTGGACCCGACAGCGCCTTGTCGCGTCGGGTAAGGACAGCCTTCACGTCGACTGGTACGGCGGAGAGCCGCTCCTCAACGTCGATTTCATCGATGCAGCGTCCGCTGCGCTTCAATCGTTATGCAAGGAGATCGGGGTAAGTTACTCCGCTTCCGTAATTTCGAACGGGACATGCTGGCCGGACGACATCGCCGGCTTCGTGAGGCGACACCGCCTCCGGCAGGTGCAGATTTCCTTTGACGGCCTCAAACCGAACCACGACAAGAGACGCCGATATAGAAGGGGCAGGGCGCCCGATCCGTCTGTCTCCTCGTTCGATCAGGCGACCGCGGTGGTCGACGGATTGCTCGAGGTGGTACGCGTCGACGTAAGGTTCAATGCCGATCACGGAAACCAATGCGATTTGGACGGCTTCATCGCCTTCTGCAAGGACCGCGGCTGGTTCGACAGAGCGTTTCCGTGCGTTTTTCAACTCGCACGGATATCCGACTTTTCCGAGCGCGCCGGATTTCTTAGCCGCACGAAGCTTTCTGAGGAAGAGTTTGAGAGACTTCGCGAACGGTCCCGGCAGATGGTCCCCGACGAAGCAACTCTCGACGAAACCACAACCCGCTCGCTCTATCCTTTGCCAAGGACCTCCGTTTGTGCAGCGCTGGCCAACGATTCGATCGTGATCGGAGCGGACGGCAATCACTATCGGTGCGGGCTTCAAGTGGGCGAGAAGGACCGCCCCGTCGCCATCCGCCGTGCCGGAGGCGACATGGTGCCCGGCCGCGATGCGGCCTGGTGGACCGGCTTCGACCCAACGCGGCAGCCCAATTGCAGCCGCTGCTCGTTCCTTCCGGTCTGTTGGGGCGGCTGTCCGAAGAAGCACTTGGAAGGCGACTCGCATTCCTTGCACGAGCAGAGCTTGTACTGGCGCAAAGCTTTGCCGCAGAAGATCGCCTGGCAATTCGGAGTGGCCCTCCAGGAAAGCGAATTCACATTCGCCGAGTCCGACCAGTTTAGGCCGGCTTCTCTCGACCCTTGATGTCCACCTGGTTCGGTACCGACAGCTGGACCTCGAATGGATGTCGAGTCCAAAGCTTTGGCAGAGACAAATGGTCCCTCCCGCAACTGCATCGCGTCGACAGCCGCAGAGCAGAAGTGCGCCTGCGACCGCAGTCCAGACATCGACAAACTAATGCAAACAATATTGCATAAGCGAAGATCAGAGGCGCGCAGAATGCCAGCACGCCGATAGCGAACTGAAGGCTCGATAGGCTTGCGATGGTGAACGCTCCGACCACCAGAATGGCGGCAACCGCGTCACCTATAGCGCTCCATTTGCCCGGCCTTGTTTCGCCGGTTGCGGCGATGCGGACGCCGTTCAGGAAGGCGAGCAGGCCGAGGATGGCGGCCGTCATGAGCGCGATGCGAGCACCCCCGATCAGCGTTCCGCTCCAAATCCGATCGGCGATCTGGTCGAGCGAAAATTCATGACGCCAGCCGTATAGGACTTCCAGCACGATGCGCGGGATCTGTGTGGCTAGACCCGCGACCAGAGCGTAGATCGGAACGAACAGGGCGTACCGACGTGGGTCCAAAAGCAGACCCAAACCCAACCTTGCAAGATCAGCGCGCAGAACGGCATACAGGAAGAGGCCGGAGGCGACAGTCAGGCCGAAATTCCAAGCCTCTCTCGCCACGCCGAAAAAGTCGCGCCAGCCCGCCGTCAGCAACAATGTCAACGGCTGCAAGCCCGACATGACCAACGGATACAGGATCACCGAAATCAGGATCAGGTCACGATTTCTGATCACGCGGGTTCGTGCGGCCGGATCAGGATGCAGATTGAAGAAATCTTTGAAGGCGTCGAACGGCCGGAACGCCGGCGGCTGCTGGGCGGCGAAGACGTCGGCCAAGGCGTCCGTTCCGGCAAGTTGGGAGCCGCGGAAATCGTGGATGTGCTCGCGGCGAACGACGAAGAAGTATGAATAGACGAAAACGATCGCGCTCGAGAGGATCAGAACCGCGAACTGGGAGGACAGGCCGGCAAAGATAGCGCCATCGAAGACCGGAATGAAGCCTCCGAAAGGGGGATGGCTGCCGATGCCTCTGCGATCGATGAAACCGAGCACCAGGCAGAATATCGCGACCGCCCAGCCGAGCGTTCGAAAATGCAGGAGGATGCCGCGTCTTGCCCAAATTTCAAGCCAGGTTTCGCCAAGTTCGAGGTGCGATACTTCATGCCCAATCATGGCTTCGAAGGCACGTGGTTGATCGCGTTGTCTAGCACGCTGATTGAGACCGACGACGACCGCATCGCCGGACGGCGTCACGCGTTCTCTGGCTTCCAACGCGTCACCGTTCTTCGGAGTGTACAGGAGGCGAGGCTGCGAACGCAGGGTCGAACGTGCCGCGATCTGCTCCAGCGTTGATCGGATGGGATCGAAGGACGGGTTCACGGCAAGTCGTTCTAGTTTCGACGCGGCATTCGTTCCGTTTCGCCATCGGTACAGCGATGCAGCTGCGATGACGATCGCGCCAAGCACGGTCAGGCCGATCATCGAAAGCACGACGTTCTGATGGATGACGTCGCCCATGTACCGTATCGGGTAGCCCTCCCATAATTTTGCGAGAAAAAGATACTGCAGACAAACCGAGATGATGATCGCCGCCGCGGCGGGGCCGTCGGAAATGCCGAGGCGGCGCAGCAAACTCCTGGGATGGGTCCCCTTCATTTCTTCGGGCCAACCTTGGCAAACAGCTTGGCGAAACCGGCCTCGAGTTTAGCCTTCTCGGCCGCGGAGAAGCGGCTCTTATTGATCGCCGACGACACTTCCTTGCGAAGCTTCTCCACGTCGTCCTTCCTGGCACGACGATCCAGCACCCGATCGAGCAGGGACCCTATGGCCGTCTTTACTCTGTCCTTCACGACGTCCTTGGCGACGTCCCCGAAGAACGCCAGAAGAAACGGAGCGACCATGGCGGCGAAAGTCGCGACTTCGGCCCCGCCGATGAAGCGGCCCTCATCCTGTGCGTCCGCGCGATGCCATTCTTCCACCAGCGCATCGAAGCCGTCTTCCACGACGAACGTGTCGTCAGGCTCGACCTCGGCGACGATAGCAAGGGCCCATTTCTTGAGGTTTTCACTATTCACTTCCGTCATGATCTCTCTCCAAGGAAAGGCAGTGCAGGTGCCGCCATCGACATGGTCCGTCAGCAATTGTTGCCGGAATGCTGCGGCGCGGCAATGCACAGCCGAGCAATAGGTCTGTCGGCCAGAGGATCGTTGAGAACAAGGCCGGGTGGGCGGCCCCATTCGACCTGCTGAAGGAAGGGCAGGTTCACCTCCGCCTTGGAGTTGCAGGCTTTGAGGGGAGCCACTAAGGCCGAGTTCGAGTGGCTCCAGCCGGCGAAGTCGACCGAAAAGCAATATTCTCGTGGCATCTGCTCCGTACTGTCGTCGATTGTAGCCAAAAGAGTATTTATCGACCGGCTTCCCTGCGGAGTGATCAGCTTCCCACCGACCATCAGCCTGTATTTGATTCCAACGAGGATATCCGCGATGTCCGAATGTACGGTTTGTCCACTCCATTCGATGACCGTGCGTACCCGGTTCTTACCGCGATAATTCCGGTTGCTCGCGACGTCGTGGAGATCGTCGGCACTGAAAGTCACGCTCCGGACGTCCGCCAATACCGCCTTCTTGCTCGTTCTCGCATTCGTGTCGACGTTCTCTAGGAAAACGCTGACGCTTTCGGTCAGCCCCTTCGCATCCCATTCGACCTTCACCAGATCGAGAACGGTCAGCGCGAGGTCGGCGTTCGCACGTGCGGCAACGGGCGGTCTGGCCACGATTGACAGGGGCTCAGGCCTTGCGATGAGCCAAATGCCGAGGCCGACGAGTGCGGCGCAGACTAGAAGCACTATCAAGGTCAAGACGTTATGGAGAATGACGATGAGGCGGATCAGTTTCACGTCCTGATCGTTCACCACACTGCGGACGGCCGTGTCCCGTTCGATCAATTGACCGATGCGCGTCGGCGTGAGCGATGCGTAATCCTTGATGTCGACATTTGGAGCGGCGCGCAGCTTATCGACGACGCCCTTCATGAGGTCACCGCCGATGCGGTACTGGCCGGCCCAGAGATAGACGAAGAAGCCCACGATGCCGAGAACGGCTGGCAATCCCTTCAGAAAAACGAATGCATCCACGTCGATTGTCTCCGCACGGTAGAATTTTGCTCAATTTTCGCTTGCAGGACAAGTCCGGCGCAATCTAAGTGAATCCATGGTCGCGCGGGAGGAAAGGCTGCGACATTCGTGCATGGTATTAGATTTTAACGGAGATTTGTGAGGGGCGTGGGGACAGATGAGCGTTCACAAGATTCGCTATGTAGTCCGGCCGCCCAGCGCCTGCCCAAAGGAGTTGCTTTCCGGCATAAGTCCCGGCGGCCAATGCGAGGTGGATACCGATTTCGTGGCCGCATGTGCCATCGGAGAGCTCCTTCAGACCGGTGGCGGATCGAGCAGGCCATTGGCCCTGCTGTTCGAAGAGCTCCTCGTCCCCGGCGGAGACGGACTCATTTGGAAGGGCAAGGGGCCTGGCCGCGGCAAGGAGATGCGGCGCGCGTTTTCGGGGTTGTTCGGGCGATTTTTCGCCCGGGCTTACCTCGCCCGATACCACGGTTTCGATTGGTTCACACCGATCGACGGAGATCCAACGAACGTCTCGAAGCGTCTGCGTGTCACCAGACTAGCCGGAAAGGGGACCGAGCTTCCGGATTGGATCTGCGGCTCCGGATCGGGTCGAGTTGCGGTCGCCGAGGCAAAGGGTACCAGTCAGGCATCGAACGGCACCGGCACCGGGTTGCCTGGTCCTATAAAAACTGCCGACGGCCAACTCAAGGGAGTCGTGGTCGAGAGATTGCGGAACGTGGCCGGGAAGGAATAGCTGGACCGCGGTTCGCGCAAAGGGCTGGGCGGTCATGTCGCGTTGGGGGGTCGAAATCCCACCACGAGGTGCTTTCCTCTACGTGCTGGATCCGGACACGCACGGCGAACCCCCGTCGGCCCACGAACGGGACGATATAGTTCAGGACATTGCCCGGGCTCATGTCGGCTACCTTCTGGCCGGCATGGGGTTCAGCGAGATGGCATCGCAGCTCTTGGCGGAGCACGTTGCCGGCGGCAACAGGCCTCTGGAGGGAGCGTTCCTCGGGTCTGACGGTGAGGACTCCGCCACCTATCTAGGCGTACCCGTTGGGCCGCTTGGCGTGCTGCCGTTTCCCCTCGGTCAAGCTCAGACCCTCGCCCAAGCGATGCCGAACTCGATCCGGTTCGTAGGGGTCGATGCGGATGTCATCCGGAGAGCTCTCGCAGGCCAACGCCTCGACGCGAGGGCGCGCCGCAGCGACGGACCGGTTCAGATCGGCGGAGACGGTCTGCTCTATGCTCCGATAGATCGCGTTGCGCCGCGTTCCTTGGCGATCTGACGGAAGGACGATCCCTCTCGTTCGATAGATAGGGCAGGTTCCGACACTTGGAGCTCGAAGACAACCGAGGACTGAAATGCCCCAGCCAGAATGGGAGCGATACAAGATTGCCGACAAGTACGCCGAACTCACTACCGTGCGGCATATCGTGCACCTGCCTGTCGCCCGCCGGATCATCGAGGACGGACGGATAAAGTCCGGGCTTGTCTTCGACAAGAGCCGGCTCAACAAATCACGCATCAGCGTCACCTGGCTGTCGGCCAATAATTGGTCGCTGGGGTCACTCTATGGGACCGTCGAATTTCAGTTCGATTGGGAGAAACTCGTCAAACACAAGAAGATCTACTGGGTCGAGGCGATGCCGAACTACCACCCGCCGGCCTTCCGTTTTCTCATGGCGTTCGAGGATATCGCTTCGCCGTTGGTGACGAAGTACGATCCGGAGAAGGATGACGGCCCATTGAGGCGTGTCGACGGGAAGTGGCGGTGGCATCCGGATTTCTGTTCAGAGTTTATGGTTGCGGATGATTTTCCGTTGTCGGACATCTCGGGATTGGACTTCGTCCGGCATCACCAGAATTACTGTCGAACCAAGCCGGATTGCTTCGAGAAAATCGCAGACCCCTCGCCTCAGACGACGTCAGGCAAGCTTTTGTCCTACGTTCTGGCGCATGGAGTCCACGCCTTGGACAAACACATGCAACCGGATGGCAGCGGAAGGAATCGGCTCCTCGACATGGCCAGCGCCTGGTTGTCGATCGGTTTCAATCAGGTGGAATATGCTGGATCGGTCGCCTCGAACGAGGATTGCGATTCCGTCATGAAGGGCGCATTGGCGCTCTTCGCAGTCGATAAAATGGATGACGGCAAGAGGCTTTTGAAGCTGATCGCAGGAAGCGCGCAATCTGTTTCCGCACTCACTAGGCTGATCCGAATTCATTTCGGCTCGCCTACCTGGGACTTCGGCTTGTGATTTGCGGGAGATCAGCGCTTGCGCCGGCTCAACCGATCTTGCCCATGGCGACGAGGTGCCCGTCGGAGCCGATCTCACAGTACGTCGCGGCTGTACCGACTATGATGAATACCAAAGGGTCGGACTTGTGCCTTCGCAACTGCTTGCGCCACGACCGCCGGTCGACCCAGGACGGCGTTGGATGCCGCTCGGGATGGGTGTGCCACTCGCCCACGAAGTTCACGGCCCCTCCACTTTCGAACCACTCTCTGCTCGCGATTTCCTGATGGCCCTTGTCCTGCCGCACGAATCCGAAGCGGGTGCGGCGGTCTTCCGGCATCGGAGTCGTGCACTTCAATACTTCGACGTGCGGGCCTCGGTAGCGTCCCAAAAGTATGCCGCCGGCCTCGCGATCCGACTCCGGCGGAGCCGCGAAGCGCGCGAGCTCTTGCGCGACGGCGTCGGCGAGGGTCACCAGACGGCCCTTCGCGAGAAAGATCATGCGCTTCCGCCGCAGGCGGGACACTTGACGACCCGCTTGGGATTGCCGTCCTTCACCTCGTTGGCGGTCCGATGATCCATCGTGAGAGACCGCCAGCGATGACGCTCGCCGTTGTTCGCCCAATCGAGAACCATGTCGCACGCGAGGCCGGCCGCGCTAGCCGCCCGCGACACGGGGAAGGGGATGTAGTGGGCGTCTCCGCACGCGAGATTCCGGGCGGTCTCGATTTCCACTCCCTCGCGTAGCAGCCGGAATCTCTTCTCGCCTGCGAGCTCAACCTTCAGACACTTGAAGCAGGCGAGATCGGGATCGTGCGACATGAAGCCGACGGCGGCGGCACCGTTTCCTTCGAGCCAAGTATAGAGGATCGGCGGGAAGTCAGGACGCTTTCTTACGGCGTAGTCGTTCAGCGCGATCGACAGCGCTTCTTCGCCTGTGGCATCGATGCACAGGTCGTACCGCTGCAGGATTGCCAGCTGCTTCATGATCGAATCGCAGCTGAACCCGATGTCCAGGTGCGGCAGCTGCTGGCCCAGAAAATCGGCGCAGGCTTCGGCCTTGTTCCACGTGAGA
Organism: Bradyrhizobium guangdongense; assembly: GCF_004114975.1. Taxonomy (NCBI): domain Bacteria; kingdom Pseudomonadati; phylum Pseudomonadota; class Alphaproteobacteria; order Hyphomicrobiales; family Nitrobacteraceae; genus Bradyrhizobium; species Bradyrhizobium guangdongense. Next base: position 713,676 of record NZ_CP030052.1, on the reverse strand, counting down.
TACGGCGCGCCGAGGAGGTGCCGGCCGAGATTCGCGCCCTGGAGTTCGTCGTCGTCGACGAGCATCAATCTTCCGCCGCCGGCGCCGGCACCGCTTTGAGCCAGGTGCTGCGCAAGAAATCCGCCGACCGTTCCGCATCCGATCAGCAGGATGCGCTTTCCTGCGAGGTTCTTCATGTGACCGAGATTCCTCGAAAAGACATAGCCTTCATCGGCGGGGACTCCCACATAGCCCGAAATTTCGACAGCGGCCGGTATCCGATCGAGCGTTCGCGCGATGCTGGCTCGCCTGTTCTTCAGGAATTCCGGCGTCCGATAGGGTTTGGCGATCTCCGCCGATACGAAGAACCTTCCGTTCGGCGCGGACAGGCAGATCCATTGGATGTGGAGATCTTTCGTCCTGGCGAACGCCGCTTCGATCGATCCGAGCGCATTGGGGGCCATTTTCTTCAGCCAGCCGTTGAGCTGCGCCAGATCCTTGGGCGGCCACGGCAGCTTCGGATCGAACGAAAGCGGCGGCACCAGAATTATCGGGCAAAGGATACCTGGACCAGGATCCTTCACGGTGTTCCTCCGGTGCAGCTTCGCGAAACTTGTTTTGTCGTGGGAGACGACGATGGTTTTGTGCTCCGGATCGCGGTCCAGCCTGAGGATGTGGACCTTCGCGTCGCCTTCGAAAGAAGGGGGCAGATCGACCAAGACCTCGCCGTCCGACCAGTAGCCGCCGAACTCCTCGGCGAGGTCGTCGACCAGGCGGCCCCTTACGGCGTCACGCAGCACCTGGTCCGCACGCTCGAGGCACTGGATGATGGTCTCGGCGGGCTTGTAGCGGTCGAGCACGACGCTCTTGCGGTCGAGATAGCAGAACGTGCCGTCCGAGCGGAGCACATGCGGGACCTGCCCCTTCGATCCCGCTTCCGGGTCGGTCAGGCAAATGACCGGAGGCCTGATGAAGTCGAGGTCGTCGACGGATACGACCGCCGGGACCTTGAGTCCGGTCTCGTCGAGAAGGCCGATGTAGTGAAGGCCACGACGCGAAAAGTCGCGCCGGAAGTTGCGCTGACTGAAGGCGTCGTGAATGCGCCGGACAGAATCGTCGTCCCGCTCAGGCACTGGTCGATTTGCCGACCGTGGGGGCGGCGGCGATCCTCGGAGCATGCGAGCGTATCTCGGCATGCGCGGCCTTGGTGACGTCGACGAGATCGATCTGATCCGGAATGCGGTCACCGAACAATGCGGTCAGCCTTTCAATGGCTTCTTCGGGATCGAAGCACTTCTCGACGATCTCTGTGAGCTCCGCATCGAACTTCTTGGCCATGTCGATCGCGATACGGCGGCTGGCCGCACTCAGTCTGCCGTCGACGCGCTCGTCGCGGTCGGTGGGATTGTAGACCGGGCCTTCCAGCAGGCGCGGAAGACGTTCGGCGATCCGCAGCAGCGCCAGGTCGTCACGGCCGGGAACGTTCGGACGGCCGAGGTCCTCGCACGCTTCGAAGGCGCACACCATCAGAAGGATCGACGATACGTCGTCGAGATGGGGGCGGTGGTGGTCGCGCCAGGCCTTCAGGTACCGGCAGACGCGGCGAAGCACCGGACCATAGATCTTGATGGCCTCGACGAACCAGTCCCGGATCTTGCGCGGATCCGACGAGATCCAGTCGTGCTCGCGATGGGCGAGCAGGACGCAGTCCGACGGCAGCGCGTCCCAACGATCATCGCTGTCGACGCGCGCATCGCGGGCCATAGCGTCGAACGACTTCATCTGCTTCTCGAGCTTCTCGAATTCCGCATCTGGAATCGCGTACAGCGGCACGTCGATGTGCGAGTTCGACGAGATCACCAGCCGCGAGCAGGTCGGCTTCTTCCCGAACTGCCAGCCTTCTTCCTTCGCGAGCTTCTCGAGCGCGGCGTCAACCACCTTGAAGAAGGCGGTAGCGGCGACGGAAGGCCGCTGTACGCCCTGGATAAACGTCATCGGGAGGTAGGCGCCGTCGTCGAGGTCCATCTGCTGCGGCGGGGTCCAGCACGGATCGTTGATGGTCCGATATGCGAAGCTGCCCTGCGTGAAAAACCGGGGATGGACTGTCACGCCGAGCTCCTGCTTGGTCAAAGCCGCGAACGTCTTGCGCAGGCAATCTCGAACCTTCTCGCGCGCTTCCATGAGGCACGCGCGGTCGGTATCGGCGATGTTCAGGTTCTTCAGGAAACACGCCGCGTCGCCAGACGCGTGCAGCACTTTCGAGACGTTGGCCATGGCCGATCTCCATCTGGAAAAGCGAGGGAGATCTAGACGGTGGACAATGCCCTCCAGTCGCACAACCGCGCGAATCAGACTCTATCTTGAGAGTCCACTAGATTGTAGAACAGAAAATGAACATTTCATACGGGATTCCCGAGCCTCGGTGGATCTCCGATGCCACAGCGTGCTCCGAAACTAGAGATTGCAATGACTTTTCAGATACTTGCTCTCAGCGGCGGTGGCTTTCGAGGCCTGTTCACAAGTTCGGTCCTGGCGCGCCTGGAGGAGCAGGCAAAGCGCCCCCTTCACGAATGCTTTGACCTGATCTCGGGGACATCGGCAGGCGGCATTATCGCCCTCGGTCTGGCGATGGGAAAGAAGGCCGAGACGATTCAGGAGATGTTTCTCAAGCACGGGGAAGAGATATTCCCCCGCGGGGAGACGCCGAAAAGCCGGCTGGCGCAAATGCAGGCCCGGTGGTTCGAGTGGCGACATCCCAAGTACGACGGTACGGTGCTCCGGAGCAAGATCGAGGGCGTGCTCGGCGCCGACGCCAAGCTCGGCGACGCGAAGACGCGCGTGCTTGTTCCGACGGTCAACATGACCAAGGGAAGCGTCCAGATGTTCAAGACCGCGCATAATCCGAGGTTCATGACCGATTACAAGGTGAAGGCCGCGGACATCGCCATGGCGACGGCGGCCGCGCCGCTGTACTTCCCGATGGCCGAGATCGGGAACAGCTATTTCATTGACGGCGGCGTGGTCGCGAACGCACCTGACCTTTGTGCGCTGCACGAAGCTGTCCAGTTCCTGGATCAAAAGATCGAGGACGTATCGGTGATGAGCATTGGCACGACCACCAGCAAATTCTCGCTGCCGACGTCGGCGGGACGCAATTTCGGCCAAAGGGACTGGCTCGAGAACAACCGGCTTCCATCGACCATCATTTCCTCGCAGCAACAGCTGGTCGATTTCATGCTCAAGCATCAGCTCGGCGATCGCTACATCAGGTTCGACGAGCAGCCCTCCGCCGAGCAGATTTCCGATCTCGGGATGGACCTCGCGACCGAGAGCCGGCGGAAGACCCTGCTAGGGATGGCGGACGGTTGCTATCAAGCGCTGTGCAACGATAGGCGCGTCATCGATATGTTGGCACATCGGCCTACCAAGCCGACGTTCTATCACGTGTGAACTACGCAAGAGGGATCCAACGCGTAACATCGGCAGATTGCCTGAAGGCCGCGAGCAGGTTGAGATGCGAGCTACTCGTGGGGCCGGAAAGCTAGTGCGGGATCATCGAGGTTAAAGTTTCGGTCAATGTGTCGCAATCGAGATTTGCCAAATGGAACGTTGAAGTGAAACAACACGACTATTCGTTGCACGGTGGACTGAACCGAGCCAAGGTCGGACGCTACCTAACGTTGATCGCCGCGTCGGTATCGGCTGCGATCGTTTTCACGCTGCTTTCCGTGGTCGACGTGGCGAACCGCTTCGGGCTCAATGTCAACCTGCCACCATCGGTCCTTTCCCTCGTCGGTGCGGGCATGGTCTTTGCGGCGCTCTATTGGACGCTCGATCGGTACGCGTGGCGATGGCCCTTTCTGAATGCGGCGCTGAAGGTCCCGGATCTCGCTGGGAGCTGGTCCTGCGAAGGACGAAGCCTCAAGCCCGACGGGAGCCTCGGCTACGCATGGAGGGCGACCCTCACGATCTTTCAGACCTGGGACAAGATCCGAGTGAGGCTGAAGACGGATCAATCGGGCTCCGACAGCATTGGGCAGCCCTGATCTGCGACGACGCAGAGGGATATAGGCTTCTGTACAACTATCGGAACGACCCGGCTATCGGAGAGGTGGACTTAAGAAGCCATCTCGGTTCCTGCATGCTTATTTTCTCGAAAGATCTGGAATCAGCAGAGGGCGAGTATTTCAACGGTCACGGCCGCTTCACATTTGGCACGATTAGTTTGAAGAGGGACCATGGTAAGGGACATCAATAGTCGACTGAACAAACTGCGCCTGCGTCGCAGGGGCGTCGACCGTCTTGGAAAACTCAACGAGGCTTCCCGCAAGGAAGTGTTGTCGAAGAGCTTGGCTGCGGAAAGCTGGCAGAATAGGGCTCCGTCGCATGCTTACACGCGATATGCGCTTGGCGCGATGCAGGAGGTGGGACCTGAGTACACCAGAATCAGTGTCGAAACGGCCGAGCGCGTGGGCAACCAAATCCAGAAATCCATCGATTCGGTCGAATTTCGGCTTCAGGGGTCGGTGCCCCTCAACGTCCATATCCGGGGAGTCAGCGACGTCGATCTGCTCGTGCTGGAGACCGGTTTCCTCATATTCCACTCGTCGGGGCCCGCGGCAGGCACCTATGTTCCCACGGCGCGCAACTCGCTTGGAGTGCTAGGCGAACTACGTTCCTCGATCGAGAAGATCCTGCCATTGAACTTTCCAGCCGCCGACGTCGATACGTCCGGTGGGAAGGCGGTCGCCGTTTCTGGAGGGTCTCTGGCGCGACCGGTGGATGTTGTTCCGTCCCACTGGTACGATACCGTCGTCTACCAGCAGTCTAGACAGATTCACGACCGAGGAGTTGTTATTCTCGATCGCAAAGTGCCGAAGACAATCGAGAACTTCCCATTCAAACACATAAAGCTGATCGAAGATCGTTGCAGTTCGTGTCTCGGCGGCCTGAGGAAGGCCATACGGCTCTGCAAGAACGTCAAGGCTGATGCGGTCGAGGAGGGTACCAAGATCAATTTCCCCAGCTTCGACATAGCCGCTACCATGTATCACGCGGATCAGACGGCCTTGAAAATCGGATATCTCTACGAGTTACGGGTCCTCGCGGAGGTGCAGCGACATTTGGATTACCTGTATCACAACCCTGAAGAAGCAAAGAAGTTGCGCGTCCCGGACAGCTCCCGGTTCATTTTCGACACACAGGAGAAGTACGAAGGCATGAAGGCGCTCTCACATGAAATCGATGATCTCGTGAAGAACGTCGCCAAGGAGCAGAAGCCGCAACTGACGTTCGATCTGGGCATACCCTGGGGGGTGGCGCGAGGCGCCATCGAGTCGATCGAGATACCGAGTTAAGTCGTCGGGCCGCTAAAGCCTATTGACGCTGCCGCGTTCGAATCTCCACGTCGTGCCCTTGGAGACCAGGTAGAGAGCCAGGATCCCGGGAACGAGGGACATCGCCACGCAACTGTTGAACGCCGATCCTTTGTTGACAGGTGGGGGTATCTCTGAGGGGGGAGGGAAGAGGCGGTAGGACCACCCCGTGATGGTACAGCGCGAATGATGATCTACGGCAGCCATGATCGCTCCATCGTGAATCGCCTCGTTAAAAGCGATTGCTGCTCGCACGGTCTCCGCAAAATTCTGGTCGAGGAATTGGCCCACCTCGGGGGAAGGATCGCGCGGCATTGGCTCGGCGAAACGTGGTAGGTTATTCTGATGGTAGAGACAGCAAATCAGCGGATCGAAAGCTGCTGGACGTCCAGCCAGAATCCTGAAGATTTCGTCTATTCCAGTCATCGCGGCTTCGGTCTTCGACATGATCAACTTTCTTCAGACCCGGCTTCTATTTACGATAGTCGTCTGTCTGGCGATAGCGATATTCGCAGGGTTGAAGTTTGCCGATGTATTCACCGGCAACACCTACGAAGACGTCTGGATATTCTCCAGGTATGTCTTTGGCATACCTGCTGCTCTTGCTGTCGTCATCTACGGGGCATGGCGTGCTATCCCGATACTTCAGCGTATGACATTCCCCTATTTGGGTGGCCGGTGGACCGGTGTGCTGCGCTATGGTCCACCCGACAGGCAGGAGCTCAGGGATGCCACGCTGACGATCCGACATCACTTGAGCGGGATGTCTCTTGTCCTCGAAACCAGGGAATCGACCTCGACTACGCTGGCGGTTGTAGCCACACGCGATCCTACCGGCACGCAATACCATGTGTACTACGTCTTCGAGAATCGACGGAAGGCTGAGTACACTAAGCCTGGGCTTCCTACGATTTATCGAGGCGTGGCTATAATGAGTGTTGGGATGTCGGGGACGAAGACTTTAAGCGGTGAATATTTTACGGACCAGCCGACAAATGGCATCGCCGAGTTCAAACTGGAGAGGCACGCCTGGTTTTAGGCGACGATGCCGCGCCCGATCTTGCGATCGGCGGGTGTGGGCGCATCCATGACCGGGCTGTACCGCTAAAGGCCTCGCAATCGATTGGGCGCAGTTGTCGACGCAACGGCATAAGCTCTATCGGGCGGCGCTTGACGGGGTCATCGGCGGAAAGCGGATACGCTTGGCCTCGGCGTTTGTTGCCACAATGAAATTTCTGAATCTTAGGCCCTGATCGGTTCATTTATTTAATTGGACGGTCGATTCGGTAATTGCGATTCTGGCGCATGTCCGAACTCACCGTGCAATATCTCGTGCTCGAGCGTCGCGATCCGGCCCGTAACATGGCGCGGTTCTATGTGCTCACGATCGAGCCGACGCTGTTTGGCGATACGGCATTGGTGCGTGAATGGGGGCGCCTCGGTGGGCGCGGTCGACGGCGGCTCGATTTGTTCGATGGTCACGCGCAGGCCGTCGAGGCCCTTGAGTGTTGGCTCAGGCGAAAAACCAGTCGTGGTTACGTCCAGCGGCACTCGTCAAGCTGTGACCCGGCGTGAGATGCTGGGCTGGACGAAAAGCCGAAATAAGTATATCAAAGTAATCTAAGGTCGTTTCAGTCCTATTCGCAAGAATTGCAAAAGTATTCCATAATCTTCATTATGCGAATCCAAGTAATCCTAGCCGATCACAACCTCTTTTAGTATCGAGCATTTGCAGAACGAGCTATTTGCCAGCGCAGCAATTCAACCCAACTTGCCCTGCCCCAACGCGCTCTCGTGCTGATCAATCAAGTGACGAGTACGCGAGCTGACTATTTTATCTTCGATATTCGCAGCCGTTTGAAGCAAACGTTCTCAAGCCGTGAAGTCGACCTTGTCCGTCCTTCCCAAGGCCGAACGTAAACGGAAGTGGCTTCTCAGCTTGCCAGTTCCCTCCTCGGCCACCCGCTTGCGAGCGAGGGTCCGACAGGCCTCCAGAACGTCCCAAGGGATCTCTCCGAGGTCATCGGCGACCTCGACAAATGACCGCCAAGCGGCGGACGACAATCGTTTCGACACTGGCTCGAGCAAATCGTCCAATGCAATACCAGCGTCTGTTTCCGCATCATTGTCTGATCCGAACAGATAAATACGTCCGCGCCAGATGATGTAGTGACTTTGACAGCCGGTATCGCGCCAAACAGAAGGAAACACACTCATTTTTCCTCCTTCCGCATTGTAGATACGCCAGGCGGGCCCACTTCTTGGATCGAGGTTGACTGGAAATCGTTCGCCGCAACCGCAAGGACAGGACAACACAAGCCAACGTGGACCACCGCGGTTGACCAGGACAGCATCGCCGGGTTTCGACAGGTGCTGGTCCGCCTCGCCTCGTGAAGAAACCTTCGCCCGAAAGTTGAGAATGACGATGCCCATGAATTCGCCTCACTGCGGTGCGAAGTTGTTGTTGAGAATGCGCTCTGCTAACACGTACGCAGCGGCGCGACGCTCATCCTCAGGACCTTTCAGGTTTGGATCTTTGGCCGCCTTGTTCAGAAGGGCCAGTGCAAGAGCCGCTCCGTATTGATCTGCTGACGCGACACGCGCGGCATAGTGCCGGATCTGTCGCACGGCTTCGTGAAACCAGCGATGCGGATCGCGCGGATCACCGTGCCCGAGCAGCATGTCGAGCGGCTTACCACCATACGGTTGCTCAATCGACCTCCACCACTCATCGAAGGACCAGAGCTCATGATTATCGAAGGCATCGACCAATAGGCTGGCCTCCAAGGTCGCTATGTCCCACACCAGCGGTCCATCCTGATTGGCATAGAAGTCGATGACGAGCGCCTCGTGCCCCCTCACCTGAACATTGTCGACGTGGAGATCGCCATGAATCTTTGCGAATAACACCGGAGAACTTGCGCAGTATTCGAACAATGTAAACAGTCGATCGCGGTCGCATCTCGAGCCGATCGATCGCGCCCTTTGCATCCGGCGCCGGTCAAATTGCTTTGGAAAGCGCGGACCCAGGGTCTGCGAAAGTGGCGTATCTCGGCGTTCGATATTTCGATACCACGCTTGCAGCGTTCGATCGAACAGGCACGATATTGCCGGCCCGGCCCGGCCGCTCCGTGCGGCAAGCCTTAGACTCTCGCAGGATTCGATGAGATCGCCGACCAGCACACCGCGTGTCGATCCGAGACAGCATAAATCGTAGTTCAATCGCGGCCCGAGATTGAAAGGCACGTATTTCTCGACATTCAATTGGTAATTCTGAAATTCTTGAAAGATCTTGCTGCGATCACCGAGTTTGACAAAACGCGGCATAGTATGAAAGGCGCCGAAGACCGGGTAGGCACGGTATACGGCAGCCCCGGACCGGCCTTCGGTCATTGGACTGAAATGCACGGCCGTGTAACCTCTGAATGCGCGCTTCAGAAGGACTTGGCCAACACCAGCGTCGTTCTCTCCAAACTCGCATTCGGGAGCGAAGCTGAAACTGACAGACTCTTGTACGGCCTCGCCGGGGAGATGCCGAACCAAGAAGTTGGCCGCTTCCGACCAATTGGCAATGGGCGACAAGATGGTGACGTGCGGCAGCGGGGGGAGAGGCATCGGATCGCCCAATGATCTCTGCCACGTGAACTGATTGCGCAGGACGTCGCTCGGAAGGTTGCTGGCAAACACACGCGCCTCTTCCAGACATCTATACACTTGCGGAAGACCAGCAACGCCGAACGGCACGACAAAGACGCGGCATTCGTAATCAAGCAGGTGCTTAAGGCAGCTTCGAACGATTCGCTGGAATCTTGATGGGTAATCTTGTTGCTGGACGATTACGACGGCGGCAAGGCTCGCCAACAGAGCAGGCTCCATCGGCTGAAAAGCGGTAATCTGCTGTTGTCTGATCGTGAGGCCGCGGTCTTGAAACGGCGCCTTAGCCTCAGCCGGGGGATCGGCGCCGATCCAGCCAACCTCCGACCGACCAAAAGCTGTAACGTCAACGATTGACATTTTGAGCGAGACGGCCTTGGAGAGCCAATCCATCGCCCCTTGCCAAAACGCCTGCCCGCGAGCAGACGATGCAGTCCTGGACGGGCTCACCCTTGACCGACCGGAGGCGACTTCTCAGACCATCATACAGAAGATGCCGCGCCGGCGATGGCACGCCGACAACAGCGGACAAGAACATGGTGATGGCGAGCGAGGTAATAGTGCTGTTGATCGAGATCACCGCGGGCGCAGGTTCACGAGCGCCGACGAGATAAGGATCCTGCTTGCGCTCGGCCTCCGACATCATGTCGCGGCGGACCTCGTTACCGTCCAAGAGGCCACCGCAGGTGAGGCAAGCCAATCCAGGCGACAGCATCTGGGCGCGGCCGGTAATGTGAGTGATCTTGCCCCCCTTAACGGCGATAACCGTCCCGATATCGATGCAAGGAATGAGATATTGATAAGCTAATTGCTGAAGGACGGCTCGACTACCGTGTGAATCGGTGCAGCAAAACAGCACATCAACGTCTCGCAATTTCTTTGCGGTTTCGACGAAGACGACGTTCTCTTGAAAAGAGGTGACTACGGCACGAGGTTGAACTGCGCGAATATATCGCTCGGCCACCGCGACTTTGGCCTGCCCCGTATCGGCAGATGCGGACCCTGCCAAGCGGTTCAAATTAGTCAGCTCGACGTCATCTGGATCAACTAGAACGAACTCCTTGACGCCGAGGTGAGCCAATTGCTGCACAGCCAGCGATCCCGTGCCACCAAGTCCCACGATCCCCACCCTGAGGCTTTGGAGGATGCTCTGCCCGGCACGACCGAAGGCCCGAACCTGCCGATCGTAAAGATCGGAAGGGTCGTGTGATCGACTGGGATCAAACAGGACTCGTCGATCATCCCCTACCGCAATCAGACGAAGATGTCGGTCGCTTCCAAGGTAGCGACATGCATACCCTCCGTCGCTCACAACAAGGGCCAGATGCTGCAAGTCAGGGGTTCGATGCCGAAAGAAGTGTGCGAGAACCTCCTCGCCCGCATCGTCAATGCGCGAAAACTCGGGCGCGGCCCTCCCGGGATGGCTATGCACAAACACCAGGCTACTTTTGGTCCGCGCAGCAATCTTTGCCCACCTGGCGATGAACGCAGGCCGCAGCTCTGCTTCGAGTTGGCTGCGCCGAGTGTAGTCGTCTTCAGCGGGCACTACGACCTCTCGCACCAACACCCTTGCACGACCGTCGGCCCGAGACGTTCTGCCGCACATCAAGACCAAGCATAACTCGGTTCGACCGCCCAGCACGGAGCGCCGGACGAAGTCGAGATCGGCAAAGGTGATGAGAAGATCGTCCACTATCGTGCGGGGTTTAGACGTTGCGCGATGACGTTGACATAGGTCAGCATGTTGTCGCGATTTGGATTCCAAGATTGCAAGTGCCACGAAAACCAAGTGCCTCGCGGCTCACCCCCTGGGACCGGATTGGCATCGTTCGAGGCGGTTGGAGCGCCGCCGTCCACCAAGCGAACAGGCCCCGGTTCCAACCAGAAGCAATCCGGTTGTGCCGAAGGATATCCCGGTGGCAGCAGAAAAATGACGGTCCCTTTAGCGATGCTCCAACCTTCTGGAAGATCGAATTCCGGAATCTCAACCAATACAGCTCCGTTGGACATCGGGGTTCGACGCGCCAAGGGAAAATGCTGTTGGAGCGCCGCAAACTGCTTATCAATGATTTCCATGTCCAAATGTCGCCGGCGGCACTGCAAAAAAATGCTTGATCCGATCGTTCAGGGGCACTGTATCTGGGTCAGCGATCGGACGATCCGGCGTGTCTCCCTGCTCTTCCAAAAAAAGCTGATAATTCGCTTCGATCTTGGCGATCCGCTTAATGTCGGCCCCGGAGAGATAAGAATGCTCGGTCTCGTATTTCACCCCATCAACGAAAAAGTGGAATTCCTTTTCTTTTTTGTCGTTCATGATCTCCTACCTGCTCCGGTGCGGCCTCCCGACGAAGACCGATGCGCATGCTATCAGCTAGAACAAATAAAGAACAGTGTCAAGGTCTTCTCCCCTTGGATCTTGCAGCTAGGTGCCTGTCAGTTGCGCCGAGTTCGTGCGGCTCAACGTGACTGGCGGCTACCAGCGAGTGGCGAAACGCCGCCGCTTCGCGCGGGCCTAGCTGCGTCCTGGATCGCGGAAGCAATCTAAGCGGCTGCTTGCGGCGCCGCGCGCGGGTGAATTCTTCAAGCTTGCACGTCAACTATCCTCAATCCCGACGCGGGCATGACCGTTCCGAGCTGGAGTGCTACGCCATCACCACGCCCGCACCTCCAAGACAAACCAACGAATGAATGGCGTGAGTCGACAGGAGGTCTCGAGTGCCTCTAAGATGTAGGGAAGTAAGTTCGCGGAAGCCGCGTACGGGTGGGGCAGTGAACTTCCAGGTGACGGTTCTCAAGGTGCTGGTCAGCTATCCGGACGGGTTCGCCGTCCTGGAGGACATCAAGCGCGATATGGCGATTCTGGCCACCAGCGGACGGGACTGGGCCGAACGCACGAAGCGATTGGCGGCCCGCGTGCCTGACCTGGATATCTTCTCCCAACGTCTCATCGAGCGAAGGAACGGCGGCTGGCGCATCACTGATAAGGGACGCGAGGTTCTCGCGGTCATGGAGGCGCGGCCCGCACCAGCTCAGCCAATGGAGCTGCCTGATGCCCGCGCGGTCGAGGAGCCGGCGCCAGCCACGACACTGTCGCCGATGCCGTCGATCACGCCGGTTCGACGCCTGCGCAAACAAACCCGACGCCAAGCGTTGCGGCAGTTGCAACGTGCGAGAGCTCGCTCGTGAGCAAAGGACGGGCCTTGGCTCCAGCATCGAAGATGATTGATTCGTATAACCTTCATTATGTAATATCCGAAGTTGAGTTTGCATCAAATTGTGTAGTCTGAAGTTGGTCCCTAAGTACCTGCTGTCGTCGGTTGCGTAGTCGCGTGATCCCCGCTAGAAAAGTCATCTTCAGCAAGGGTGCTCACAATGGACGACTATTCGGACGACATAAGACGACCGTTGTGGCCGCGTATCGAAGTGTATGCTGGCGCAGGTCGCAAGCGTCGGCCGGATGTTGGTGCTGGACGCTGTAGCGGAACCGTTGGAACGTTCAAAGAAGTGTGGGCCTCAGAGGCAGGCCTCGCGCAAGAACCGGCTTTGCGCAAGCCCGCCATTTAACCGATGGCAGCATCATTAGCCGTGAACACGGCGTCTACGCCGGGAAGCTGCGCATGCGCCAGCGTCGTGCAGGCCGTGTTGCGGTCCAGGATCAGCCGACGTGGGTCAGTAAGGCCGCTCGCAACGGCGTTGTCGCGAAATCCGAGCCGGCGGCGGGTCGTGCGCGGGTCGGTGCCGTCGATGAACGCTAAGTTCTTGCGTCCTTGCGCGACGAAGTGCCGGGCGACGGTATCGCCCGCCTGGTAGTTATCGAAACCGACGACTGCATCGATTGGAGACGATGGCAGCTCCCGTGTTTCACCTACGGGACTGCGTGCATGCCGCAGCAGGCGAGCGCCCTCCTCCGTTGCGGGTGATCCGACCATGATGATCGCCTCCGGCCGCCGCGACAGCAGTGCAGTCAGCAGGCGATCCTGCGAGGGGAGAGTCGTAGCGCGACTGCGCGAGAATGACTGAGAATCCGAGCGGTTCGAGCACTGACAAAGGCGCCTGCGCATGCCGAGCGTCGATACAGACCACTGGAAGATCAGCCCTACGAAGCTCGTGCCACAGCCAACTCGCCATCGTCCCGGTCTCAAAACAAATGCGCTCGGCGTGTGGAGCTCGCTTGCGGAGCAGTGCCGTGAGCGCCCGGGGTCGGACTTGGCCTTTCCCTCTAACAAGACCTGACCGACCTCGTCGAGCACACACACTGACGTTTCATTCTGCGAGACATCCAGCCCAACATATTGCTTCATAGCCCCTCCGATTCGTAAGATGGTGGAGGGCTTGAAGATAGTGGACCTTTCGTGCCGCGGGCGCGACCGCAATTACGTCATCGTCTGCAATATTGCCCCCCTAAGCCGGGATCGCGCCCAACATTGACCCAGTTGGGCTGTTGCGCTGCCTGCTTTGGAATGAAGCAGGTGGTCGGCGATGCTGGTCATGGAGACGATTGCGCGAATACGGCGTGAGCACTTCATCAGAGGCAAGACGATCAAGGAGATCGCCTGTGACCCGAAGGTGTCGCGGAACACGGTCCGAAAGGTACTGAGGTCTGGGGAGACCTCCTTCGAGTTTGACCGCCAAGTGCAGCCGCGGCCAAAGCTGGGAGGATGGCCAGTAGAGCTTGACGGACTGCTCGCGGCGAACGATGCTAAACCGGCTCGTGAACAGCTGACGTTGATCCGGATCTTCGAAGACCTGCGCCGGCCGTGGTAACGCGGTTATAGTTCTGGAATTCAAGTAGAGGCATTCAACCGCTGCTCGCCTAAGCGACTGGCGCAATAGCCACCGTTAGCCTTCTTAGGAGAGCCAGTTCGGCCTCACCAGCGGCCGTGCGCCTAAGTACCAGCTTGGCAAGCTCTGTTCGATTGACGGGAGTTCGCATACTTGCAGGCAGCGCCGCCACCGCTTCATCATAGATCTTTCCCAACACCGAAAGAATTTCCGCATCGAAGACCTCACCTCGTACCTGCAACACTTGTACCAAATCTCCTGTCGAAACATCGCGCTGGCGACTCGCTGCAACAAAGCCTGCCTGACCTACTTACGCGGGCTGATCGTCCGCGTCGGCGAAAGGGTGCGCCCGACGCTCAGTTTGTCTCCTTCCAATCGCTGCGGCCAGACCGGACAGTCGCGCGCAAGCTGTCGCCGGCCAGCTTGTAGGCCCACGACCCCGATTACGGCCCACTGGCTTCGGATTTCCTGGTCTGACCAATGATGTCGCCACTCGGTACTCTACCGTTAAAGCCCCTAGATCCCAAGTCGAGCGGCCTGCGTTGACAGTTGCTCCGCCTCGGCAAGCCGATAGGGTGGGATGTCACTACGCACTGTGGCCAACAAGGACTTACAGAACGCAGGCGTGAGCTTGCCGCGGTGAATCACGACGTTTTCGCAGCCCGTCGCCGCCCGGGCGTTCTGCCACTGCTGATTATAGCCGCGTTGTTCGTTGGACTTGACGTGGCAAGCGGCGAAGTCGGCGTCATCCAGCGTCGCCAACTGGCCCGTATGTACCGGTCGCTTCGTATGGATGTGAACCCACATGGGGCTCGGCATTGCACCATTGCGCAGCGCCTTGGGTTGCAGCTTAACCTGAAACAGCACCCCTGGCTCGCCCTTTAACGCGCGCGGTAGATCGGCAGGCGCCAACTCCCCGGCCGCGCGCAACTGTTCAAGGTACTTCTGCGACGGAAAGCCGTAGGTCTTCATGCATTCAATCCTAGTCAATGCCCTTCGCTCGTCCAAAGTCTTGGCGAGCCCCTGCGCCTCGGCCCGCATCATCTTGAGTCGGACTAGCTTGCCATGCACCTCGGGCACTTGCGTTGGCGTGAGTAGGATACGTCGACCAGGCTCCGCGAGCGAACCCTCACAAGCCTGCATTTCGGCGGCCTGGGTCTGCAGGCGCTCGATCACGGCATCCACAACGTGGTCGGCGTCCTCGGGCTTCATTTGGCGGGCTTGCGAGACGGCCCGTTGCTGACCAGCCAGATCAAACTGCAAAAGTGCGTCCAACCGCTCGAGTAGGCGCGCCAGCGTCTCCATTGATGGCGGGGCCTGCCAGATCGCCAAGTGTGCCGTCGCCGAGGATGTCGCCCTCGCATGCGCCTCTTCCGCGCTCACGAGCTTCTTCGTACCCAGATCCGAGAGCACCACAACTTTGGCTGCTGGCGCCGTGGCTTTGTCGGTTGTAGCGATCTGCAGCTGCGTCCCGTCGCGTGCCGAACTCCCGGCGAGAGTGCTCGGTGTACGTTTGGCTTTACCCTTCCTGCGCGCAGAAGTGCCTTCGGCCGCTACAGCCTCTCGCGTAGCGTTGGCCGGCTTCGCAGCCCCTGCTTCGACCGCCGGTGAATTGATGGCCGACGTTTTGGGCTGTAGATCCAGCAGCCGCATAACGTCGTGTGCAGTGACCCACGCGCTTTCCACGATCTGATGCAACAGTTTCAATGGCAGGTCGTCACCGGTCCCCTGACCCCTTAGCTTTGAAACGAGGTTGTGCACTCCCAACGCAAATTCAGAAAGCCGCTCCATAACTCCTTCCAGGACCGCGCAGTGCGCCGCGTCGAGTGCGCGTCCTTGGCTCTGTAGAACTGCGTCCTTTGTCGATATGAATGCCGGAAAAACGTCATCGATGAAAGTGCCGAGCAGGCGAGCCCGTCCGTTCTCGGCCATGAGGATTTCCCTCGTGGCTGGGTCGAACGTGCTTTCGAGAGGCTCAATCATGATTTGTGCGAGAGCGACCTGCGATTGCAGATGCATGCACTTGGTGTGCAGTGCCCAACCGCTGTGCAGCCGCAGTGCGGCCTCGTCGGCCTGCCGCTTTTGGGCCGTTACATTGGGTAAATTAGCAGTAGCGGCGCAGACGCATTGCATCCGTTCCGAACGCAACGCCTTCTTTCCCCACCACTCCATGCAGTCCGCATAGCGGTTTGCTACGCCGGAAACCGCTCGGTTCAGTAGGTCAGAGGGAGTGTTGGATAGCATCCGTTGGAGCACGACGGTTGCACTTTTCCTGCTCTGCTCCAAGGCGTAGATGGTCGGGGTGGCCAGAGCGTTACATTGCTCCGCCGCATGGAGCACCTCGTCCCGGAGACCGCGAGCCTGATCGTCAGACAGAATCCTGCGCGCCTCGTGCTGGGGCAGGCTGGCGTAGTACTCCAGAACTTTTGAGCCGACCTGGATGAGCTTGTCGATCAGCTCTTGTGCCTCTGACGAGCTCCGCGCTTGCATGGCCGCCTTACTGCGAGCGCCAACTTCCGAGAGCAGGCTTTCCATTTGTCGCTTTGTTGCCTTGATCTCGTCACCCGTCGATGAAATGGGGACTGCCATATCCGAAGTTCGCGGCTGGCTGCCGACCAACGCCGCTCTATCCTGAGGCCAAGAGCGCATTCGCTCCACGATGGAATAGAAGGATTGGCCGCCCTCCCCAGCGGCGAGACTCGATTCTGAACGCAAACTGCTCGAGTCCCAAGTGCTGTCGGCTCCGGGAGCCCCAACGAGCGATTTGCCAGGCCGGCCAATACCCGTCATATTCTAACTCCGATCCAGGCGAGAACGTGAAGCCTAATTAGATAGACGGCTTGGCTGACGATCAGCTGACGAACGGCATTCTCCCGGACTCACCACGAAAATCAGAATCACCGTGCTTCCAATTCCATAGAAGATGCCTTGGTTTGAGGTTTCCGGTCTGCAGACACGCGTCCTGCTTTGCAACCAGGCCGTGGAGACGGAGCGCAACACTCCCCGCCCTAAAGCAGAGGCTGGTGGGCCCTCAGCAGGCGAGGTATCGGACGCGCACGCTGCAGAGCCGATGGTGCGATCACAGTCGGGCTGAATACGCAGAGCATTCGATTGACCTTCGCGGGCAGTTGGAAGCGATGATCTATCGGTGGTCCAGTCGCGGGAATACTGCCTTTGATAGCGCTAGTTCGGCGCAGAGACCGAGAGTGGCGCGAGTGCAGGAGACAGCCAGCGGGTCGTTTTACACGCAGGCGATTGATCTCAGTCAGCTTTCGTTGATTTGCACAACCTTCATTTTGGAATATCCGAAATCAGAGCTGCATCAAAATTGTGCTGCCTGAGGCCAGTCTATTTTTGAGGGCACTCGCAAGGGAGCACGCATCGACGAATGCGGTGAAACGATTCGCAAACAAGCTTACAGATGCTCCGCGTCCAGCTCGGCGAGATTCGCAAGCGCGTTGCCTCGCTTCTCATCACGCGTGCGCTTATAGGCGAATAGATCCTCTGCCCTAATCCTGCGATGACGCCCCACTGTCACGTGCTGAATTTCGTTCTTCTCTAGCAGAGAAACCAGAAACGGACGTGAGACATTTAGGATGTCGGCAGCTTGCTGTGTGGTCAACATCTCATGCACAGGCACAAGGGTCACCGCATCGCCGCGGCCGATGTGCCGAAGCAATTCCATTAAGAGGCTCGACAGGGCCGGCGACAAGGTTATCTCAGCAGCCTTTTGAGCATCGTCGAGCACGCGTAGCTTGGCATCCCCAGTCGCATGCGACGCGAGTATTTGACGAAGCTGGTTGGCTGCCGCCTTCTCGCTCGCGGAAGGCAGGCGAGTACCTCCCAGCTCTTCGGCGTAGGCTGGCATCGTAATCGTTGTTCTCCTCGGTACGGCATTGTATGTAGGCTATATTCGAAATAAACGCAACAAGTGAAATAAACGAAAATACTGAAGTTCCGGTTGGCTGGGGTCCCCTCCCCGGGGTCAAGTAGCTCAATGCAAGGTGAGACTTTCGGGGCCGCCCCGGATAAGCATGGAATGCTGCGGAACTGGCCCAGGACCGGGCAACCGCCCGGTGAAGTCCAGAAGTAATTCTGGGCAGAGCCTACGCATAGGGGGAAGGCTGTTTTATCAAGACTGATCTTTTTCCGTTCAGCCCCCCGGCCCTGCTCTCACATCCTAACAGGACCGACGGCTTCATCCGCAATGTGGCTCGGCTCTGACCCTCGATACGCATCCGAGGGTCGTGCAGTCGGAGCTTGCGCTCGTGCGCTTCTCGTTCCACGCCGATTAAACGGACCTAGCGAGGCATGGCTGGGGAGATCTTCATATTCTTTCAGCACCTGAGCCCAATCCGCCCCATTGGCGATGACATGGGTAGACAACGGCCAGCCGCGTCGCGGTCGGCTGCGTGGAGTATAACCTATAGCTGTTAGAACGGTCTATCTGGACCCTCAACTGATGCTCGCTTGGGCTGCTTGCGCTCTGGCTAATCGAATGACAGGAATAATGAAAGTAAGATCAACCGATGAAACGCCACGACGAACAAATGTCCAACAACGCGAGGACAACCGAACGGGCCTTCAGCGGCCCTCGTTCGGCGCTTCGGGTGATGGATATCCTGCAGGCGTTAGCGGCCGAACCGGAAGGTCTTACGCTGGCAAAGCTCAGTGACCGCCTAAAACTGCCGAAAACGAGCGTCTTCAGCCTCATGCGCGCGCTCGAAGGCGGGGGATATGCTCGCAGCGACAACGGCCACTACATTCTCGGCGATCAAGCGATCAAGCTTGGCGCGAGCCTGGCTCAGGCTCGATCGTTCCCGAAATGTGCGCGTCCCGTCCTGGAGCGGCTCGCACGAGAGACCGAGGAGACGATCCTGCTCGGTGTCCTCTCCGAGGAGGGCCACGAGATATCTTACGTCGATGTCATCGAATCGGAAAAGCCGCTGCGCTTTGCGGTCCGCATCGGCAACCGGCGGCCGCTGTATTGTACGGCCGCAGGAAAGGCGATGCTGGCATTCCTACCAGAGAATGTTCAGACGGCGTATCTGACCCAGACCAAGTTTGTAAAGTTCACGGACGACACATCCTCGAAAGAGGAACTCGTCGCCATGTTCCCCGAAATCCGTCACCGCGGCGTCGTTGTCGACGCTAATGGTATAATTGATGGCGCCACCGGCATCGCGAGCCCCTGTTTTGACGAGGCCGGCCTCGTCAGCTGCTCGGTGACGATCGCCGGCCCTACCGCGCGCCTGCTGCTTGCGCGCGAGCACATCGAGCGGCTGACCTTCAAGGCCGCCGAACAGATCTCGCAGATCCTCGGCTATCGCGGCCCATATCCGCCGGCAGAAGATTCTGCCGAGCGGGCCGACACCGGCAAGCGGCGCAAGAAATGACCTCGCGCCAGGGACGCCGTCCGGTCAGCCGTCAATCCAGAGAGTATCCCTGATTTCAGCGCCGGCGGCCTGCACGTTCTTGTCCATCTGCAGCAGCTCGAACAACGACGAGCCGGTCTTCAGACGGTCGCGCAGCTCGATCTCCTTCCGATTGCGCTCCCGTGCGCCCTTCACCGCACGCTCGAGCGAGCGCAGCGGAATCGCGAGCGCCCCGTCATCATCGGCGACGATCACGTCACCGGGATCCACACGTACGCCGTCGCAAACGATCGGCACGTTCACCGCGCCGGGGCCGCGCTTTTCGGGATGACTGGAGGAGATCGACGTCGACCAGGTCAGCGAGCCGAGCTCACGCAGCGCAGCGACATCCCGGGCCGGACCATCGACAATGATGCCCGCAATCCCCTTCTGCTTGGCGAAGGTCGCGGCCACGTCGCCCCACAACGAGCCGTGCGCGCCACCGCCGTTGACGAGGACGAGCACCTGGCCTCGCTGCGCGACGTTGAGGGCGGCATGGATCATGAGGTTGTCGCCAGGGAAATTATACGACGTGACGGCTTGGCCCGCGATCCGCTGGCCTGGCGCGATCGGCCGCATGCGCGAGCTCATGAGCTGCATGCGCCCCTCGACCGGGCCGAGTGCCTCGTGCAAATCGGAGACCGGATATTTTGCGACCTCGGCCAGGAGGTCTGCCGGGCATTGCGGAATGCGCTTGTAGATGACGGACTGCATGTTTCCTCTTTCTGTAAGCGTTCTTCACGTACGAAGGGTTTTCAAGTTGCCCGGAGCCGCATCCTCGGGTGCTCACACGAGCCGCATCTGCCAACGGTCATGATCGAGCATTGCATCAGCCAAATCCGTACAGAGCCGCCGGATTTCGAACCATGATCTTGGTCAGGACGGTTTCGTCGCACCACGAATAAAGCGCCGAAAGGAGATCTGTCGCGTCAGGGGTCGGTCCATGCGTTGCGGCATGCGGCCAGTCGGTCGCCCACAGCAGACGATCCGGTGCCTCAGCCAATAAGGCTTCGACGAGCGGCTCGAGCTCGTCATAAGCCGGTGCAGCGGTATTCATGTGATACGGCGCCGAAATCTTCGTCCAGCAATTGCCCGATCGGAGCAGCCGAAGGAGAGCCTGAAAAGCAGGTTGTTCCGTTCCCTTTTGGGCGTCGGGATCGGCCAGGTGATCGATCACGAAGGGGCACGGCAATTTTTGCAGCCGGTCCTCAAGCGCGACGATGGAGCGACCGTCGAGCATCAGCGCGACATGCCAGCCCCATCGCCGAATCCGGGATGCAATTCGCTCCAGCTGTGCGAGCGGCAAGCTGCCTGGCCGGGTCGCAATGAACCTCACGCCTCTCGCGCCCTTGTGGTGTAGCTCGTCGAGTTCTTCGTCCGAGACATCGGGATCGACGACGACAACTGCACGTGTTTCCACGCCTGCGATTTCGCGCATCGCATCGAGCTGCCGGCTGTTATCCGATCCATAGACGCTGGCCTGGACGATGACGGCACGATCGATGCCAAGCCGCTCGGCCAACGCCATATAGGCTGCGGGTGTTGCAGCAGGCGGCGCGTAGGTCAGCTCGGTCCGATAGGGATATCGGGCCTCCGGGCCGAAGACATGGAAATGGGTATCGGTCCGTCCCGGCATGGTCTTGAAACTTGCTTGAGAACTCCGGGTCACCGTTCTTCTTTCTTCTTGGCACGACATCGTCGAGACCTTCGACCGCGGCAGACGGTCCGGAGCCTCACTTCCCGATCAGATTTGGCAGCGCGTGCGTAAACCAGGGGACATAGGCGATGAGCAGCACGCCGAGACAGAGCACAACGAGGTACGGCACCATCGATCGCGACGCCTGGTCGATGTCCGCGCGTACGACAGCGCAAGCGATATAGAAGCCGATGCCGACAGGCGGCATGAAGACGCCTACGCCGATCGACAGGATGATTACCATCGCATAATGAATGGAATCGATGCCGAGTTGATTGGCGATCGGCATCAGGACGGGTGCGAGGATGATGATCGCCGGCAACCCCTCCAGCAAGGCCCCGACGATGATGATCAGGGCGATCGAACCCAGGAGAAACAGCAACTTGCTGTTGCCGAGCAGCGCGACGACCTGGCTCAGATGCGCGTTCAGCCCGGCGGCGGTCAACACCCAGCCGAATGCGCCCGCGGCCGCGACGATGAACAGAACCATCCCTGTCAGCCGTCCGGCTTCAATCAGGATTCTGGCGCATGCCCTGAGCGTGAGCGCGCGATAGAACACGGATGCGAGGACAAGCCCATACAGCACGGCGATCGAGGACACTTCGGTCGGTGTGGCGAAGCCGAACTTGATGCCGAGGATCATGATGACCGGCATGCCGAGCGGCAGCAACGCGTCCGTGCCGGCCCTGGCTCGCTCTCCGGCGGTCGCTTTGGGATTGGCGGACAAACCGCTGTTGCGGGCGGAAACATAGATCAGCAGCATGAGCATCACGGCAATCACTGCCGCGGGTATCAGACCGGCGACGAACAGCGTGCCGATCGAAACCGGTGTCACCGTTCCGAGGATCAGCATCGCGATGCTCGGCGGGATCGTCTCGGACATTGCGGCCGATGCCGCCAGCGCCGCGGCGGATTCCTGGGGCTTGTAGCCCGTTCTTTCAAGCTCTCGCCGCATGACGGATCCTACGGCGACCACGTCGGCCGCTTTCGATCCGGAGATACCCGACACGAGATAGGTCGTGATCACCACCACCTGGAGCAGACCGCCACGGAAATGGCCGACCAGCGACATCGCAAAGCGCACGAAGCGCACGCTGATTCCGCCCTGATCCATGATACCGCCGGCGAGGATGAAGAACGGTAACGCCAGCAGGATGAAGTTGCTGTTGGCGTCGATCATGCTCTGCGCGATCGCGACCAGTGGAATGTCGTTGGCCAGGAGGTAGATCAGCGAGCCCGCCATCAGTGCGAAGCCGATCGGCATGCCGATGCCGATCATGGCGAACAGCACGATCAAGAGCGCCACCAGCGAATATCGCGAGCTGAAAGTCTGTGTGAAGAGGCTGGCATCGGCGAACAGGCAGCCGGCAAGCACGGTAGCGGCGGCAAGCGCGACCAGGAGCGGTCGCCCGCGCTTTGCCAAGAGCCGCTCGGCGGCGGTCAGGGCGATCAGCAGCAGCCCGAGCCCGAGCGGCACGACCAGGGTGGCGGTCGGCCAACCCGTGATCGGCAGATGCTCGTCGAGACGGACCATGAACAGCGAGGCGCTGCCCCGGAGGATGGATATCGCCGTCACCAGCACCCCAAGGTCGACCACGCAGCCCAGGACCTGTCGCCAGTGCGGGGTCAAACGCTTTGTGATGACCTCGATCGAGGCATGTTCGGCGCGCCGATAGGCGATGGCGCCGCCCATGAAGGCAATCACGCTCAGCGACAATTTTGCGGTTTCGTCCACCGACAGGATGGAGAACGGCGTCACCTCGCGAATCAGCACGGAGAGCAGCGTGATGGCCAGCTGCAACGCCAGCGCGATCGCCACCATGATCTCGGCGATGGCACCGAGACCAAAGCGCGACAGAGCGTGGCTGTGCCCTGAAGCCGGAACATCACAGACCTGCTCGGTCATCCCTCGGCGGCTTTCAGCAGTTTGTCGATGAGCTGCTCGCCCATCGACGTGCGGAACTGAGCGAACACGGGCTCGACCTTTTGCCTGAACGGCGCGTAGTCGACGGGGTTGAACTGGATGCCGGCATCTTGGCAGGTTTTCTTGGCCGCGGCGGAGGCCTCGACGATCGACTTGCGGGTGTCGTTGCCGAACCGCAGCGCTTCCTCACGCAGGACCTTCAGGTGCGTCGGATCGAGCTTGTCGAGCTTGAACTTCGAGCCGAGCAGCGCCATCGCGTTGTAGGTGTGATTGGTTTCGGAAACGAATTTCGTCACCTCGTGCAGCTTGGTCGCGACGACGGAGAGCAGCGGGAATTCGTAGCCGTCGATCGTGTTCTGCGTCAGCGCCAGATACATCTCGGAAACGTCGAGCGACACGGGCTGGGCGTTGAATGCCTTGGCCATCGCGACGAAGACCGGGCTTTGCTGGATCCTGAACTTCATCCCGGAAAGGTCGTCGGGAGCTCGCACGACCTTTCTGGTGGTCTCCACCACCCGCCAGCCATTGGTGCTCCAGGCCAGGCCATAGACATTCTTCGGCGCGAGGCTGGCGAAGATCATCTGGCCGATCTCGCCATCGGTCACCCTTTCGCCGCTGCGCGCGTCGCGGAACAGGAACGGCAGATCGAGCACCTGCATCATTGGGAAGATGGAGGAGAGGAATCCCGCGGTGTGGTACACGAGATCGACCGTCCCGGTCGCAACGCCGGTCGCGATGCTGACACTGGAGCCAAGCTGTCCGCCGGCGAAGATATCGATCTTGACAGCGCCATTGGTGCGTTCGCCTACCCGGCCCGCAAAGGCTTCCGCCATCTTGTGGTTGGGATGGAGGTTGCTGTCGGGATGAGCGAATTTCAGGGTGACCGCCCCCTGCCCCCGCGCGATGTTCGGCGCGAAAAGACCAAGGGCCGGCGCGCCGATGCCCGCGAGCAGCGTCGTCTTCACGAACGCTCTCCGAGTGTGATTCATTGTCACGATCTCCTCCCTGCTCGTAACGATACTCGTTGGAACGCGGCCAACTCGCGTGGCCGTTGCCGTTCAGTTCAGCAAATTTTCGCGGAACGTCTCGCCCTCATATGCGGTGCGGAACACACCTCGTTTCTGCAGAATTGGGATCACCTGGTCAACGAATTCCTCGACGCTGGAGGGCGTGGTCGTCGGCGTGATATTGAAACCGTGGCACCCGGTCTCCCGCCAGATCGTCTCGAGCTGATCGGCAACCTGCTCCGGTGTTCCGATCAGTTGCGGCATGCCGACCGCAAGGCCCCAGCGTACCGCCGCCTCGCGCAGCGTGAAGCGGCGATTCTCGAACGAGGCCGACATGGCCTTCATCAGACCCTGCGATGCCTGCGTCTTCTGCTCCTCGAGCGGCAGATCGAGCTCGACTTGGCTGAAATCCACCCCGAGCGAACCGGACAAGCGGCTCAGCGCGGCCTCAAGCGGAATGCGCGCGGCGAATTCGTCGAGCCGGCGCCTCGCCTCCGCCTCGGAGCTTCCGAGAATCGGCTGCACGCCGAACGTCACCTTGGGCGCGGCCGCGCTCCCCGATGCTGCGCCGAGCTCCTGCATGAAGGTTTTCATGCCGCCCAGATGCGGTTGAATGGAGAACACCACGTCGGCGTGCTTCTGCGCGAAGCGCTGGCCGCGGCCGGAGGATCCGGCCTGGAACAGCACCGGATGGCCCTGCCGCGACGGCAAAGCCGGCGGCACCGTATGGCAGCGGAAATACTCGCCCTCGTGATTGATGATGTCCACCTTGGCCGGATCAGCATAGACGCCTGTCGTCCTGTCGGCCTGGACCGCGCCCTCGCGCACCCCGCTCCAGAGCGCACGACAGACTTCCATATATTCATCGGCGCGATCGTAGCGCTGGTCGTGATCGAGTTGATTGAGACCGAGTGCACGGTACTCGCCGCGCAGATGGCCAGTGACGATGTTCCAGCCGACCCGACCGCCGCTCATATAGTCGAGCGTCGAGAGCGAGCGGACCGCCTGATAGGGATGATTGGCCGAAATGGAGAGCGTCACCGCAAGGCCGAGCCGATCGGTGGCGGCGGCGAGTGCACTCAGCAGAACGACCGGATCGTGCGGCGGCCAGCACACGCCGTAGCGCACCGCCTCGTCGGAACGCTCCTTGTAGCGGTCGAACACACCCGGCGTATCCGCGAAGAACAGCCCATCGAACAGGCCGCGCTCATAGGTCTGCGCAAGCCTCTGCCAGCGCTTCAGGCTTCCCATCGCCTCGAGACGCTGATCGGCGGGATCCGACCAGCTCAGGATCGTGTGATTGATAGGCGAGTTGATCAGAAACCCGATCAAGTGCATGCCGCCACGCATGAAGTCGCTCCCTCCGAAAAGCCGAGCCGCATCGCGCTGGCGCGACGCCCCGGTTTTTCCTTGCGTTCTCATTTCGGAACGTTATCCTTATATAAGAATAGATAGCCAATCACCACGGCTGTCAAGCCGGTTGCGCTCACGTGTCGTCACGGAATGCGCGGCTTAACGAGACGCGGATTAACTCCGCGCACGGGAGAACTCGACGATGTATGCAGCACCGCCAAGCGTGGAGGCGCGCGTCTTCACTGCAATCCCCGAGCATCTGTTCAAGAGCGGCCAGCGCTCGGAATGGGCTGAGGTGCAGTTTCACGGCGCACCGACGCCGACCTTTCTCGAAGGCCCATCCTTTGACCGCAATGACGATCTCTGGGTCGTCGACATTCCTTGGGGCCGCCTGTTGCGCATCACGCCGAACGGTGAGGTCAGTGTTGGCGCGGAGTACGACGGTGAGCCGAACGGCCTGAAGTTTCACAGGGACGGGCGCGGCTTCATCACCGACCACAAGCAGGGCATCATGGTGTTCGACCCGGCCACGGGTCGCGTCGAGCCCTTCCTGGAGCGCTCGCTGTTGCAGCGATTCAAGGGCGTCAATGATCTCGTGTTCGCCTCGAACGGCGACATGTACTTCACCGATCAGGGGCAGACCGGATTGCATGATCCGAGCGGCCGCCTCTATCGATTGCGACCCAGTGGCCAGCTCGATTGCGTGCTCGACCGGATTCCGAGCCCGAATGGCCTCGTGCTCAACAAGGCCGAGACGATGCTGTTTCTGGCGGTGACGCGCGCCAATGCGATCTGGCGGGTGCCGCTGATGCGCGACGGCACCGCAAGCAAGGTTGGCACCTTCATCCAGCTTTCCGGAGGTGGCGGCCCCGATGGCCTTGCGATCGACGAGGACGACAATATCGCGATCTGTCACGTCGGCCTCGGCGCCACCTGGCTGTTCAGCGCGCTCGGAGAACCGATGCTGCGCATCAAGTCTCCGAAGGGACTTCTCACCACCAATTGCGCCTATGGCGGTCCGGATCGGCGGACACTCTTCATCACGGAATCGAAGAGCGGTACGATCCTCGCAGCGGAAATGCCGGTGGCGGGACGGCCGATGTACTCCCACGCTGCGTGATCAGGATATTCGCAGCAACCTCCGAGCGACTGACCAGAAGGCCGAGTGCACGCCATGCAGCAGTTCTCCCCGACCATCGCGGCCGTCGACAGCGGCGATCCCAAGGCAGATCCGGCCGCGTTTCGGCGCTGCCTCGGCCAATTCGGGACCGGCGTGACCGTCGTCACCGCCGCTCACGGTGACGAGCTCGTCGGAATGACGGCGAACTCGTTCTCCTCGGTCTCGCTCGATCCACCGCTCGTGCTGTGGTCGGCCAAGCGAACGAGCCAGAGCTTCCCGACCTTCAAGGTCGCCACGCATTTCGCCGTAAACATTCTATCCAGCGACCAGATCGCTCTCTCAAATCATTTTGGCCGCTCGGGCGGCGACAAGTTCGGGGGCGTCTCCTGGAAGCGCGGCATCGGCGGCGCACCGCTGCTCGAGGGAACGCTGTGCAGCTTCGAATGCCGCAAGGCGGCCGAATATCCCGGCGGCGATCATCTGATCATGCTGGGTGAAGTCGAACGCTTCGTGCGCCACGACCGCGGCCCGCTACTGTTTGCGCAAGGACGCTATTGCATGGCCGCCGACTTCGCCGATCCCACCGACCTGTCGAAGGCGACCGGACAGGCGCACGCCGGCGGCCCGATGAATGAGTTCATGACGGCGCTGATGTATCGTGCCCATGGCGTGCTCTCGGCAGCGCTCGACGAGGGTCGCCATGCCGAAGGTCTCAGCGTCCTGCAGAGCCGGTTGATGGCCGCGATCGAAACGTTGCCGGGACGCACGCTCGCGAGCTTGCTGCCTGAATTGTTTCTCGGGCTCAACGCCGCGGAGAGCACCGTGAACGAGCTAGTGCGCATGGGCCTCGTCGAGGCCGACGCTAGCGGCGGCTTGACACTCACGGCCATGGGACGCGACCGCAACCACGCACTACACGCGCGCGCCCGCGCAATCGAGGCAAAGGAACTGTCCGGCATTTCGCCCGGCGAGATCGCGAGTTGCCGGCACGTTCTCGACAAGCTCGTTCGCCGCGCACCGACGGCATAGTAAGAACCAAGGCCGACGACGAAGGAACAATGGTAATGAAGAAACGTATCGCAATCGTCGGCGCCGGCGCTGTCGGCAGCTATCTCGGCGGCCATTTGGCGCGCACCGGCAACGACGTCACGCTGATCGATCCCTGGCCCGAGCACATCGAGACGATCCGCCAACGCGGGCTGCATCTGTCCGGCATGAGGGATGAGGAAACCTGCATCGTTTCGGTCCCGACGATGCACCTCACCGAGGTGCAGAGCCTTTCGAGGCAGCGGCCGATCGATATCGCGATCATCTCCAGCAAATCCTACGATACCGAATGGTGCACGACCCTCATCAGGCCGTATCTCTCGCCGCAGGGCTACGTCGTCTCGGCGCAGAATTCGATCAACGAGGAGATCATCGCCGGCGTCGTCGGATGGGGACGCACGGTCGGCTGCATCGTCGGCAATAATTTCGCCGTCGATCTCTATGAACCGGGCTGCGTCCGTCGCACCATGCCGCGCGACTTCGAGACCAAATCGATTCTCGTCGGTGAGGTCCATGGGCGCGTGACGCCGCGCGTGAAGGAGCTGCACGCCCTGTTTACCCCGATCGACGGCTCTGGCGTCACTACCAATCTGTGGGGCGTGCGCTGGTCGAAGCTCTGCGTCAACGGCATGCGCAACGGCGTCAGCGCCGCGACCGGCATGAGCGGAAACGAACGCGACGCCCATCCCGTGATCCGCCGCCTCGTCATCCGCCTCGGCGGCGAAGCGATCCGGACCGGCCAGTCGCTCGGCCTCGACCTCGAGCACATCACGGGCATCGAGCCGAACCTGCTACGCTCGGCATCCGAAGGCGACGCCACGGCGCTGGCCGAGGTCGAGCGGCACATGCAGAAGGGAACCGGTTCGCAGGCGCGCAGCAATTTGCAGCGTCCCTCGATGGCACAGGATATCCAGAAGGGGCGGCGCACCGAGATCGGTGAGATCAACGGCTTCATCGTCCGCAAGGCGAAGGAGGCCGGCTGCGCAGCGCCGGCGCATGAGCGGATCGTCGATATCGTCCGCAAGGTCGAACGCGGCGAGGTTACCCCGCGCCCGGAGCTGCTGTTCGAGATTTGAGATAGAAAGCCGGGCGATGGAGACGATCAACATGCTGCTGCCGCCGCTCGAAGCGTGGGTCGCAACCATCTTCGCGCGGGCCGGACTCGGCGAAGATGACGCGAGGCTGGCAGCCCGTCGTCTGCTGCTCGCCGACATCACGGGCGTACGGACCCATGGCATCGCGCGTCTGCCCTCGTATTGGCGCCAGCTCGCGCGCCGCGGCTTGAACCCGAGGCCGGATATCAAATGCGGCTGGCATGGCACGGTGTTGGTAATCGACGCCGATCTTGGGCTTGGACAAATCGTTGGCCCCAAGGCGTTGGCACTGGCGATGGATGCGCTTGGCCCGACCCGACCGTTCGTCCCCTTTTTGATCCGCAACGCCGGACATCTTGGCGCAGTCGGCTCGCATCTGCTCGACGTCGCCGAAAGCGGCAGGGTCGGCTTCCTGTCGCAGGTGACCCAGCCGGTGATGGCTCCCGGGGGCGCAACGCGGCCGGCAATCGGTAACAATCCCATTGCATTTGCAGCGCCGAGGCCGGACGGACCACCGCTGCTGATCGACTTCGCGATGAGCAATGTCGCGCGCGGCAAGATCCACGTCGCCCTACGCGATGGCCTGCCGATCCCGGAAGGCTGGGCGATCGACGCGGAGGGCCGGCCGACGACCGACCCGACCGCGGCGCTCGCCGGCTCGATCCTACCGGCCGCCGGTCACAAGGGACTCGCGCTGGCGATGATCGTGGAAGTGCTTGCGGGAGTGCTGACCGGGGCAAGGCCCCTGTTGTCGGAAGGCGGCGCCCCGGGCGGCGTCGGCGCCTTCGGCTTCGTGTTCGATCCGGCGGCGCTCATCGGCAAAGATGCTTTCGATCAGAACATGCAGGCTTGGACGCAGCGCTATCTCGCAGCGGTCGGAGGAAATGGCCGCATTCCCGGCGAGCGCGCGGCAGAACTGCGCGCGCAAGCGGACCAGGTCGGGATCGCGATCGAGCGCAATCTCTTCGAACAACTTGCCGAACTCGGTCGAGAAGGCGGAGCGGTACTTCCAGCTTAGTTCAATCGTTCGCAGGTGAGCTCCGAGGTGCGGTTTGTGGTGGCCGTCTCGTGCGCTGGCGGCGCCGGTGGGAGGACGCGACCGATGAGGGACGTGGCGGTCGTTACGGGCGCAGGGCGTGGAATCGGTCGTGCAATCGCCGACGCGCTCGGTAAGGCCAATTTCACCGTCGCCCACGTGAGTCCCGAGGATCTGGAGCAGGAGCCAATTCCGGCTCCCGACCGGTATTATAGATACGATGTTTTCCGAGATCGGGAAACGATGCGTTGCTGGCCCGGATTGCGGGAGAGCTCGGCGAGCCACCTGCCTGGTCAACAATGCTAGCGTAAGCTCACTGCAGCACTGCAGCGCGGGGATATCCTCGACCTTGAGCCGGAAAGCTACGATCGGACGCTGGACATCAACCTTCGTGCCGGCTTTTTCCTCACACAGTGTTTTGCGAGGAGGTGCCTGGGCCTCGTCGAAAGGCGCCCGGGATCGGTGATCTTCATCGGCTCGGCGAATGCAGAGATCATCGGCGAAAACAGGGCCGACTGTTGTATCAGCAAGGCGGGCGTTGGAATGACACCCGGCCTGACGTCGTAGATGGTGATAGGCTCGGAAGCCAGTCG
The DNA here is from genome assembly GCF_004114975.1 of Bradyrhizobium guangdongense. NCBI lineage: Bacteria > Pseudomonadati > Pseudomonadota > Alphaproteobacteria > Hyphomicrobiales > Nitrobacteraceae > Bradyrhizobium > Bradyrhizobium guangdongense. The sequence continues at coordinate 683,602 of NZ_CP030052.1, read as the reverse complement.
TGAGGCGAACAGCTTCGTCATCATTCGCACCGAGATGACAGCCGCGGCGAAGGATCGTTATGACGATTTGATCGCCACCGGCGGCATTCCAATGGCGCGCTGGGGCCTGAAGAGATCGGCCGGGCCGTGACCCTCCCTGTTCGCGGAGAGATCCCTTATGCGATCGGCATTCATATCGACGTTGGCGGTGGCCAACAGCTCTCCCGCCTTTGAACTTGAGCTTGCAGTCTTGCGTCCGGTCGAGTTCAGAGCAGAGCGCGTCAGGCGTCAGCGATTCGCGAGGCGATATCCTCGAGCGGACGCCGGCTGAAATCCTTCGCGAGCTGGATTTTGAGCAGTCCGAGCTTCGCAGTCTTCGAGTGCTGATTTGATGGTCGGTGGTGCCAAGAAGCCTATGTCTCGCCCCAGCCGGGCGGGAGCGGCTGGTCCAACCCCGCAGGCAGCTCGGTTCCCGCGCCACCCAAGTGGGTGATGGTCTAGCGGGGTAGTTCGGCGATCTCACCGCCGCGGTCTCCCGGGCTCACTCTATGTCTGGGCGCAAGTCACATCGTTGCGCGAGTTCCTGCCGCATCGGGCCGCAACGCCTCGCTCAGGGGAAGCCATGGCCGCTTGCTAGTCGGTCAATCAATCTATCTAACATCTTGTCGCAGCGGTCAATCTGGTCAATTTCGATAAACTCATCCGGCTTGTGACCCTGCTGCATCGACCCCGGTCCGCAAACGATCGTTGGAACCCCCAGTCTCTGCAAAAACAGGCCGGCTTCCGTTCCGAATGGCACCTTCACCACGTTGGCGTCACCGGTGAGAGACTTGACAAGATGGACGACCGGGGCGTCGCAGGCGATATTGAGCCCGGGATAACTGTTGACTACATCAATATTTATAGCGGCTTCGGACGCGATGGTCCTTGCGCCATTGGCGATTTCACTCGCTCTAGTTCGCAGCCTACTCAATATCTCCTCAGGTATCTCCGCTGCGACATTCCTGATCTCGAACTCTAACTCGCATCGGCTCGGCACAATATTGAGCATTCCCCCCGATTTAATCGTGCCGACGTGAAGCGTTGTATACGGAATTTCGTAGCTCGCATCCCGCGCGCCCTCGTCGCACAACTTAGCTTGCTCTCTGCGGATGGCTTCGACAAATTCGCAACCCAAATGGATCGCGTTTATCCCGGTAGGCGCCAATGCGGAATGGCATTCCCGGCCAACGCAAGTAACGCGAGCCGCAACCTTGCCTTTGTGTCCGATTGCAACGTTCATATTTGTTGGCTCACCAACGATACAGAAAGATTGCCGTTGCAGCTCATTCACCATCGAGTCAAGCAGACCTCGCACTCCTACACAGCCAATCTCTTCATCATATGATAGTGCCAGGTAGAGAGGCGCATTTAAGCGTGTCTTCGACGCCTTAAGCGCGGCGGAAATGGCACAGCCCACAAAGCCTTTCATGTCTGCAGTTCCACGACCATACAGCTTACCGTCTTGTCGTGTGGCGCTAAATGGCGGTTTGGTCCAGCTCTGATCATCGGCCGTAACGACGTCCGTATGACCTGAGAGAATTGCGCCTGGCCGATCATCGGGTCCGATCGTAGCCAGCAAACTCGCTTTTCGCCCGTCCTGCGAATAGACAAGACGGCAGGTCACGCCGTTTTCGCGAAGCAGCTGAACGACAAAGTCAATCAAATTGAGGTTTGATTCCTGGCTGACGGTCGGAAACGCAACCAACCTCTGAATAATGGCGATGCTGTCCATCTGTATTTTGCTCAGTTTTCCAGTTCTTCTGAGGTTCGTAGCGTTCGCTCGTCGCCAGACTACAGCGTCATCATGGTTGTCCGAGACAGCATCAGATCTCCGCTATGAAAGGTCGATACAAAATTAACCCCAATCTGCCCGACATTTGCCAATGCCCACAATTCAGGGGTCTTCTGTCAACATCCGCGGGTTTGCGTAGACTGCTGACTTGAAGCGTATAGCTCAATCTACTCTGTGCTCTGGCACCGCGTCATGAAGACGATCAAGGGAGCGGTGCGGCCAATGGCGAGCGCTCGTCGGAGCGCTATTCGTCACCCGGGACGCCGAACGAAGGAGCCGCTCGTGGATCAAGCGCGCGCTTCACGTAGGCGTTAAGTTGGGGTTTGTAGACCTTCCAGGCAGAAACGAGCAGTTCGATCGGACACTCTTGTGTCCAGTCGCAGCGCAGGTCCACGACTGGCCAACTGACTTGGTCAACAAGCTTCATGCCGGCTGAGTGTAACGGACCGGCCTCCCCGCCGGCGGCCAACCCGGCTCTTAGTGACGCAATCAGGCGGTCACCAAGATGCCCTGACGAACCAATGAATGCATCGACAATTGCGTGCGGTACTCCGTCATTTGCTAGGAGATTGCCGCCGGCCGCGACATTTTCTCCGCTCGTCTGAGCCCATATGCCTAGTGAATTGGGCCCTGAATAAACAGCGGCATTTCCGTCGCGGTCAACTGCCAGTAGCTGGCGATACTCGATAAATCGACTACGTTGTTTCACTTCTTCGACGGCTTCCCACGCGGACATGCCGCTCTCCATCGCATCCAAGGCCAATGGTCCTAGCGAGGGATCAGTTACGTTCTGCGAAGCGACCGCGCCGACACCAGCTCGCGCGAATGAACACCTTGAAGCGACAGCCGGAGATGAAGACGAAATCGCTACGCCGAACATTCCAGTCTGGTCGCACCGAGCAACTAGGGAAAACGTCATACGCTCACTCGGGTATCACCGCTGTGGCGTCGATTTCAACAAGCCACTCAGGTCGCGCCAACGCTTGGACAACAAGTCCTGTGGACACGGGATGCACGCCCTTTATGTACTGACCCATCGTTCGATAAACGGCCTCCCGATGCCGCACGTCGGTAAGGTAAACGACAACCTTGACCAAATGTTCAATCTTACCGCCACTTTCTTCGATGAGTTGCTTAATATTCTGCATCACCTTATGCGTCTGCTCGACAGGATCATGGCTGTCGATGTTGACGGCGTCATTCAAGCTCTGGGGGCACTGGCCCCGTAGCCAAATAATTTTTCCGCCGCTAGTCACCACTGCCTGACATAGATCATTGTCGAGCTTCTGCTCCGGATAAGTGTGTTTCGTATTGAATTTCCGAATCCGCCTATGAGCCACTTCTTGCTCCTTCTTACGTGTCAGCACCCGCAACCCCAACTGGTGAACTGTTTCGCCAAAAAACTTAGGGGCCTCCCGTCGCTTTTCGTGGATCAACTTTCTCCGATTTTACGACGTGATGTTCCAGGTAACGCCGCCGAGTAGAGATACGATCAGCAATATATTTAGCGTCATGCCAGACACCCCAGATAAAAGCGGACCCTCGCCTAGATTGCCAAGGCAAGCCCACAAAGTAGACGCCCGGCTCCGAGGATACCCCACGTTGGTGTTCGGGTTTTCCGGCCTCGTCGAAGGCCTTGACCTTAAGCCAGCTGTAGTCCGACGAAAAGCCCGTCGCCCAGATGATCGTATTCACGCCGGCAGTCTTTAGATTGAGCTCACGCTGCGGATTCATTAGGCAGTCCGGGTCCGGGAGTAACCTGCGCGCTTCAGGCTCCTCCGGAAGTGCAAGTCCATTCCGCCTAACGTATTCATCGGCCTCATCCAACAGAGTGAAGAGCGAGGCGTCACCCATCGCGACATTCTTCGCGAGATCACTGGCAAACGTTACGTTGCCTGCCTCGAACGCTTCAGTTGAGCCAACAAGCATCATTCCGTCTGCGGCGAGCTTCCTGAAGTCGACCGTGTATCCCCCACGGGCCCCACTGACGGAGATCGTTACGTGCTCGGTACCGCGAACTCTTGCTTCATTATCCCACTTTCCCAAGACGCCGAGCCACCAGCAGAAGTCGTAGCCGCGGTAGGAGCGCGGGGGGCGTTCGTGGGGGCCCACGGAGAGATAGACCTTCCGATCAGAGCGCAGAAGTTCGTCTGCGATCTGGCTTCCGGAAGATCCTGCGCCAACAACCAACACGGCCCCTCTAGGCAACTGCTCCGGGTTTCGGTAGTCGCTCGAGTGAATTTGGACGACTCCAATGTCCTGCGGTACTACTTGAGGTATTGTCGGAATCTGGAATGGACCGATCGCTGCAACTACGTTATTTGCCTCCAACGTCCCTTGCGAGGTTTCCACTCGAAAGCCCAATCGTCCCTCGTTCCGTTGTACGGCCGTAACCTCCACCCCACAGCGCACCGGCGCGGCAATCTTCTTTGCGTAGGCAACGAAATAGTCCGCGATCTCCTCCTTACCCGGGAACGCATCAGGGTGCGTCTGAAATGTTAGGCCGGGGAAACGGTCATGCCACGCGGGACCATTAGCCACCAGCGAGTCCCACCGGGCTGTTCGCCATCTCTCCGCGATCCGGTGCCTTTCCAAGACGACGTGAGGAATACCAGCCGAAGTCAGATGTTCACTCATAGCCAGCCCTGCCTGACCGGCTCCGATCACGATCGTATCTACTACTTCTAATGACATCTCTGTATCCATTTCTAATTCGATTGAGTGATCGCGTCGAACATGGAGGAAATCCGGTTCGAGAGTTTGGAGGCGAGCATGATCATGTGGGATTATGTCGGAGCGCTTAGGCCTGCATCTATGCGCCGCAGAAGCTGTTCTGAAACTGAGCGCGGAGTTGCAACATGATGGCATCATACCGCTATGGAATTAGCGACTATCCGTGCGCTTGATACAACCGCCATCCCATTCAGGTTGTGGCCATTGCGGCTCGCCGGCGCTAATAAGGCTCGATGTGAACCATTGCGGGTTCGGGCAAATACATCACGGAATCCGACCAGGCCGTCCCTCATGGAAATAGACCTCGCGTATTCTTGGCGCCCCGCACCCGCTCGACGCCTATGGCCATGGCCGCCGTGCGATTGAACACCTTGTCGCGGCTCGCCCTCGCCACCATCCGATCGAACGCTCGATCGAGAATCTGGTATTCGCGTCGTACTACTTCCTCCTCTTCCCAGAAGAGTTGTTGCAGATCCTGCACCCATTCGAAATAGCTCACCACTACCCCGCCGGAATTGCACAGAATATCCGGGATCAGGAAGATCTCATTCTGTCGCTGCGTAAGAACCAGATCGGCTTCCGGTGTCGTCGGCCCATTGGCCCCTTCAGCGACAATACGGCAACGCAGCTTCGTGGCGACAGCAGCGTCGATGACCCGCTCCATCGCGGCTGGCACAAGAACATCACAAGACAGCGTGAGGACTTCCTGCGGATCGAAGGCTAGTTCACTCGAATACCCCGAGAGACTGCCATGTGTTGCCGCATGTACCACGAGTTCTGGAATGTTGAGGCCGGAAGCGCAGTAGAGCGCGCCGGTGTGGTCGCTGACGGCGATCACTTTAACGCCCATATGGTGAAGCTCAAGTGCGGCGATCGAGCCGACATTTCCGAAGCCCTGCACAGCAGCCGTTGCATGGTTCAGATTGATGCCCTGTTCGTTCATCACGCGGCGCGTCAGATGCGCGACGCCCCGCCCTGTCGCCTCGCGGCGTCCCAATGTCCCTCCGGCGCTGACCGGTTTACCGGTAACGATCTCCGTCACGGTCCGGCCCTGATACATCGAATAGGTGTCCATAAACCACGCCATCACCTGCTCGTTGGTCCCCATATCGGGGGCCATGACATCAGTGTGAGGGCCAACGAAGGGGATCATCTCCTGCATGTAGCGGCGTGATAATGCCTCTAGTTCGCGCCTTGATAGATTCGATGGATCGACGCTGATGCCGCCCTTGGCGCCACCATAGGGCAAGCCGGTTAGGGCGCACTTCCAACTCATCCAGATCGCAAGCGCAGCAACCTCGCCGAGGTCCACACTAGCCGCGAAGCGCGTGCCGCCTTTCGTAGGTCCTAGCGTGAGGTGATGCTGAACTCGATACCCTTCAAAAACCGCCGTCGTGCCGTCGTCTCGATGAATAGGACAAGATACAGTGATCGCGCGCTTTGGTATTAACAAGCGCGCCCTCGCGTCCTGCGGCACAGACAGGTGATCAGCGATCACTTCGAACTGTTGTACGGCCATGTCAAAGACAGGTCCACTGTATGTGGTCACGTTTGCTCCATTGTACTCGATCGAAACCGGATCGGACGGCGGATAGCTACCATTCGAAGTATTCCCGCCGCTGTAAGAGGCAAGCAAGCCCCTTCAGCGAGGTCGTTATGCTGAATTTCAACGAGATTCGATGAGCTGAGCGCTCAAGGTAGGTCGAAATGCCCTTGGACGGATGCCTTGCGGAAAACAACGTTCCCTTGCTTTTAGACACCTGCTGTCGCTGGATAGGGAAAACAACAAGCACTACACGAGAGCGGAGACATCAATTGTGTACATTCGCCTCCGTCTCTCGTGATAGGAGTCGATGCAAACGCACTTCCCATCGCGGCTCCACCTTGGGTGAAGATCACACCGGTTCTCTTTAGCCAGAGTTGGATCAGTATAAAAGCTTCCGAGGTCGAGCCGGACTTCATTGTTGGCATCGAAAAGGAAGAGATCACGCAGGTTGGTCTCGGAATGCGGATACGTATCGCTCAAAAGCCAGCGCATATTCACAGGTGAATAGGACATGTGTCCGTTCTCTCTTAGGAGGCCGTCGCCAATAGTCTGGACTAAGCCATTGTGCGCGTCTTGGTAAACCTGATAGTTTATACGTCCGGCGTGAGGTCCCCAGACGACGATGCTGCTATCATCCCGCCATAACGGGTGAGAGATCTGGTATTCGGACTTTTCGTAGTCGTAGGTACCTACGGCCTTTGAATCGAACCGCCGAGCCAGCTGCGGCAATGGATGATCAGAGCATTCAAGGAGACGTAAGTTGCTTCCATCCGGATCCATTGTGATCAAGCGATGCAAGAAGCAGGTCTCGTCTTCAACACGCTCTGTCCATCGGTGAAGGAAGAGCACACGTGTTGATGACGGATTTATCTCAATATGGCTCACCCAATGAATTGCCTTATCCATGGATGGCTTATGAGCAAGCTCGTAAAGTTGGCGGTAACTGACAACGAGTGTCGAGTCGCCGCTTGCAATGTCGAGGCGCCAAATGCCATCATCGTCCGGTGCATTATCCAGTGGAAGCCGTCCCGCGAGTGCGCAGTAGCCGATCGTCTCATGCGTTTTGTAGAGACGTCGATAGTCAATGCACATCGCGAATTTGCTGTTCGCGGCTACGACGTAAATCGGGATATTGAGATCGCGAGTGCGCCCCGTATCCACGTCGGTAATCCGCGCACCGATGTTGGGATACGGGCCACCCGCGTCGTGCGACGTACGAATATTGTAGATTATGTTACGGCCAGGCATGCCGGTGAGCCATTGTAGTTGGCTCCCCATTTGCCAGTTCCAGGCTTGGGTTCGATCAACCAGCCGAAACTCACGCGCTTCATCAAAATAACCGACATTGCAGCCGCTATTTCTGCCAATGCGGAAGTTAGGTTCATCGACTTGGTGGCCTAGGATAAGGCGACCCTGCCCGTCCCACGGCGTCTTATTATAGTAACCAAAAAAGAAGTTGTAATCCTGACCACCAAGTCGTGTGATGCTGACTCTTTCGTTGATAGTTGAAGGGGACATTGCTCCTCACAGAGTCGTCGTGGTCGATTGCCCAAATGGCATGACGCCTAGTAGGCCTTATTGGTGATGAATCTGGTATTGAGATAGCCTTCAGTTGATTCTAGGCCACCCTCGGAACCGTACCCAGACTCTTTGACGCCGCCAAAGGGCGTTTCCGGCAAGGCAAGGCCCAGGTGGTTGATGCTGAGCATACCGACCTCAAGATTCTCCGCCAGGAACTGAGCGTTCGCCGATGATTCCGTGAAGGCATATCCGGCGAGCCCGAAGGGCAATCGGTTAGCCTCTGCAACAGCTTCATTTGGATTGTCAAAGCCGCTAATGAGCGCGATTGGGCAGAATGGCTCATCGTTCATGACTCGCATCGATGGATCGACATTCGCAAGTACTGTTGGCTGCCTGAATGTTCCGCGAGTAAATAAGCTCTCGCCGCCGCACATGAGCTTTGCGCCTCGCTGCCTCGCGTCGTCCACAAATTGATCGAAGAGTTTCCCTCTGCGTTCGTTCGCGAGGGGGCCCATCTGCGTTGTCGCATCCAGACCGTTGCCAACGACAAGCGATTGTGTCTTTTCAACAAAAGCTGCGACGAACTCATGATAAACATCGTTGTGTACCATAAACCGCGTCGGCGCGGCGCAGGTTTGACCGGCGTTGCGATACTTGCCTGAAACGAGCAGCGCCGCGGCTGAGGATATGTCGGCGTCTTTGAAGACAATCGCCGGCCCATGCCCGCCGAGTTCCATCGTCGTCCTCTTCATCTGCTCGCCCGAGAGCGCAGCTAGATGTTTTCCAACCGGAACAGAGCCGGTGAAGGAGATCTTCCGAATCGCCGGGTGGGCAATCAGGTGCCGCGATATTTCATCGGGAGTGCCGTATGCGAGCTGGACAACACCTGTTGGAATGCCAGCATCGACAAGTGACGTGATGATTGCCGCGGCAGATCGTGGCACCTCTTCCGAGGCCTTGACGATCACGGAGCATCCGGCAGCCAACGCTGGAGCAAGCTTCTTCGCGACTTGGCTCGCGGGGAAATTCCACGGGGTGAACGCAGCAACCGGGCCTACTGGAGCACGTACGACATATTGCGCAACGCCTGCTGCACGCGACGGTATCACGCGCCCATAGAGCCGCCTTCCCTCTTCAGCAGCCCATTCGAAGGCATCGGCGCAACTCGCGATCTCCGCTCGCGCTTCCAAAAGAGGCTTACCTTGCTCCAAGGTGAGAACATGGGCGATGGACTCTAGTCGATCGCGGAGCAGGCCAGCTGCCTTACGTAGCGTAACTCCGCGTTCCACCGCGGGCGTTCTCCGCCAAACATGGAACGCCTTCTCGGCGGACGCAGCTGCACGGTCGAGATCGGCCACCGTCGCCTTAGCGACGTGACCGATCTCCTCGTCAGTTGCTGGATTAAAGATCGGGATCGTTTGCTTCTCAGAGCCGGAGCACCATTCTCCGTCAATAAAGAGGAGCGTATTCTCATATTTCATGTGTTCCCCGCAAGTCATCCGTTATTAAAGCGTCCATTCAAATAGACCAGCGGAGACGCATCGTGGAGACCGATCTCGATGACATCGCCAACGATTATGACGTGATCGCCGCCATCAAAGCTGCTGTTCAGGTGACAGATAATATATGAGGCGACGTCCTGGATAATTGGTAATCGATTTAGACCTTCTCGATAGGAAATCGCCGAAAACTTATCTGTCCCCTTCTTTGCAAACGTCATCGCAATGCGCTCTTGGGATGAGGAGAGCATGTTGATGCAAAACCACCCTGTCGAAGTGATGGCGGGGAGCGAGTTCGACTTTCTGTCGATGCATATCAGGTATTGCAGGGGGCTGATCGATAGGCTGACGACGGCGCTCATCGTGGTGCCGAAAAGCGCTCCGTGACTATCGACTGCAGTTACGACGGCGATTCCAGAGGCCCACTTCCGCGACACTTCTCGAAATGTTTCGGGCGTCGCTGTGGCAATGGCGCGACCTGCATCGATCATCTAATGGACCCTCCTTTGAGGTACCAGCGAAAGCATGATAGCGGTGGCGAAGGACGGCCCCGTCCACAGCGAACAAAGACGTATCATTGCCATTGGCCTTCATCCAATTGAGATACTGAAGGCATGTATTCGGATCAGGCATAGTTGCACCAAACTCGCATGTTCCGCGCGCGGCGCGCAGCGCGCTGATTGCCATTGACCGTTGATTATACTCCTACCAACGCCACTCATCCGTGGTCACGGGCGCCTCAAATGCCAGCTGTGTTAGGCAGCCCGGTGGTCTCCAACGGTCACGATGACCAGGCGACGATGCTTCGGAGTCCCCTACGCAGAATCCGTTCATCCTCGAGCCAAGCCGCTCTCAAACCGCGACGGTAGCCATTCACTCCTCAGAAAAAAGGAGCGCCGACCTCTGAGGCTGGCGGCCGAGTTCGGGAGGGACGCACAGAAGGGCGTAACCGGTATGAGCTCCCACGTCTGCAGTGATCAGCCTGTGCGAGCGTAGCGGGTCGGCATCCAGTACTGACGCATGGCCTCGACGACGTCCGGAATGTCGGCATGGGCGTTGCGCAGGAATTCCTCGGTCTCGCGGCCTTTCCTTGGTGGTCCAAGCAGTGGACGCCCTTGATCGTCGACGCAATGCAGCAGGATGGGCAGGAGCAAGCCGTGGTGTATGTTGCTGACGTCGAGCAGTGGGCCCCAGGCTGATAGTCGCAACCGCATGGCGGCATGGAATCCCTGACACCACGGCCGCGCATCAACGTCGCCATTCGGCTTGCGGCCATGGACCGGTGCGAACCGATGTGGTGCGGTGGAAAGAACATTACTGATGTCGTTGTGGCGCAGCGCGACGGCCGAAATCGCGGCGAACTCCGGCGTGCCGCCATGGTTGAATGCGTCGGCGTCGATGGCGAGCAGCGGACAGATCCAGTCGAGCGGACTCATCGACACCGGCCCGGCCACGATCGCGGCGACATAGCCGTCGAGCATGGGAAGACTGGTGGCGACGGGATGCTGCTCGGCACGAGCCTGTAGCCAAGGCTCAAGTTCGTCGAGCGGCATCGCGGCTGCCGCCATCGATGATGAAGATGATGAACGGCGGCGGCGGGTCATGCGGCCACCCGTGCGCTGAGCTCGCGGGTCGCCTTCCAGTTCCAGGGGAGAAGTTCGTGCAGCTGGTGGCTCTTGGTCTGACCGGAGACGATGCGCTCCAGCACATCGGCCAGATAGGCCTGCGGATCGAGTTCGTGGAGCTTTGCCGTATTGACCAGCGACGCAAGGATTGCCCAGCTCTCGGCGCCGCCCTCGCTGCCGCTGAACAATGAGTTACGGCGCCCCATCGCAATCGGGCGCATTGAACGCTCGACGGTGTTGCTGTCGACCTCGACGCGGCCATCGCGGAGAAATAGCGTCAGTCCGTCCCAGTGATTGAGCGTATAGTTGATGGCCTCCACTAGCTTCGATTGGGAGAACAGGTGGTCGAGCATCGAGGTCAGTCGCGCCTTCAGCACCTCCATCAGCGGTGCGGACCTGGTGCGGCGGGCGGCAAGCCGCTGTTCGGCGCTCAAGCCACGGATCTCGGCCTCGATGGCGTAGACCGCTTGCAGGCGCTCGATCACTTCGTGAGCGAACGGCGACTGCATCGTCTTGTACACCTCGACGAATTTGCGTCGGGCATGCGCGAGACAAAAAGCCAGCTGGATCGCCCCGCCTTGACCGCGGGCAGCGCTTTGTAGGCGGCATAGCCATCCACCTGCAGAATGCCGGAGAAGCCGGCCAATTGCCCGGCGATCTCCTCGGTGCCGCGGCCATCCGCAAACACATAGGCGACCGCCGGCGGCGATGGGCCACCCCATGGGCGATCATCCATCGCATGCGCCCAGAACTGGCAGATACGAGTGCGATGTCGTCCGGGATCGAGCACCGGCATCGGCGTCTCGTCGCAGAACAGCCGCGGCGAAGCCTGGATCGTCCGCAGCTGAAGCTCATAAAGACTCTTAAGCCACCATGCCGCACGCTTCACCCAGCCGGCGAGCGTCGCGCGGTCGAGATGAAGGCCCTGACCGGCCAGGATCTGCACCTGGCGGTACAGCGGCAGATACCAGGCGAACTTCGAGATCACCACGTGAGCCACGAGTGCCGTCGATGCCATGCCGCTGTCGATCAGACGCGGCAGCACCTTCGCCTGCACCACGCCGTCGGTGCAGCCGCGGCAGGCGTATTTGGGACGAATCGTGCGCAGTACCCGCAGGATCGCCGGGATCACGTCCAGTACCTCGCTCACATCCTCGCCGATCCGGTGCAGAAGGCCCTGGCAGCACGGGCACGCTGTCGTGTCTGGCTCGAGCACCTGCTCGCAGCGAGGCAAATGCTTGGGTAGCGCGCCGATGTTGCGCCTCGCCTTCTTGCGCGGCTTCCCAGCCGGCTTCGTCGCAGGCAAATCGTCGTTGGCTGGCGCAGGTGATGTGACGCCAGTCGCGAGATCGTCCAGTTCGAGCGCGAGCTGCTCGGCCACGATCGCCGCCAGCCGCTCTGAGCGCTTGCCGAAGATCATCTCCTTCAGCGTCTGCATCGCCACACGTAGCTTCTCGTTCTCGGCGTCAAGCGCGAGCACCATCTCGGCCAGAGCCGCTGCATCGGTCGGAAGAGCTTCGGGACGAATCGCCATGATCGAACGATATATCCGCCCATCACAGGCTCCAGCAAAATCTTCGCCTCTCAGCCGACAACGGCCGGCTGCTTCACAGGCTTGTGTGAAACACGCGTCCACTCAAGTCCGTCGAGCAGCATCGCGAGTTGTGTCGCACTCAGATGCACCACGCCGTCGCGGACCGGCGGCCAGCTGAAGTGTCCCTGGTGCAGCCACTTCGTCACCAGCACCATGCCGCTACCATCCCATGCCAGAAGCTTCACTCTGTCCGCGCGCTTGCTGCGGAACACGAAGATGTCGCCGCAATACGAGGTTCGCGTGCAACGCTTCGCTCACCAGCGCCGACAGCGTGTGCACCGACTTGCGAAAGTCGACTGGCTGTGCCGCCAGCACCACCTTGAGGTCAGACCGTAATGCAATCAACGGATGCCCCGAAGCGCCGATAGCACTGTCGAAAGCGTCGCCAGCTCCACTCCGGGCTCGACCCGGATGCGTGCCCCGCCCAGCTCGATCTCGATCATTCCGCCAAGCTTGCCTGGAGCCGATGCCATCTGCGGCGGCACCTTATGCGCGCACGCTAACCGGTCCGACTCGTCTGCCGTCGCCGGACCGCTCTCGGAAGCGATCCGGACCGGCACGAAGCCTGGCGCCTGAAAGCTCACTGCCGTCGCGAACTTGCGCCGCCACACCGTCAGCAACCCACGGACAACGCCATGGCGCCGAGCGACCTCGGAAATATTGGCCCCTTCCTCGAAGCTCTCGGCCACGATCCGAGCCTTCTCTTCAGCCGTCCAGCGCCGTCGTCGACGCTGCCCTGTGATCACCTCGATCCGACGATAGGAGCCGCTTTCCTGCCTGGCATCAAGCCTGGCTTCATGCATGGCATCTGCCATAGCCCACCTCCAAAAAACAGTTCATGCCAGGCTGTATCGCAGCTCATTCGCGCGATGCCCAGGTGGGGGGCTCATGCCGGTTACAGAAGGGCAACGGTAGAAAACCGTTCTACCGCACAACACCGCCGATCGATCGGCGGATCGTGCTCGACACCTCCTGGCTCGCGCGTTGCCGCCCGGTGGTGTCGCTAGAGCATGCATACGAACGCGACTGAGGGGGCGAGTATGATCGTTTCCATCCGAGAGCTTGCCTCGCGCCTTGGTTGACTTCGAGATCCGAAGGCCTCCCGGCATGACATCCTGCGGCGCCACGCGACTGCCGTGACGTGACAGGCCTGCATATTAGAGCCCTACGCCCCGATTTCGGTGGCGTGCTCTGCTACTGGAACGGTAACACTGTCACCATCATCCCTGAGCTGAACAATGACATTGCCAGAGGCGTCCAACGTCATGCGGCTCCCGCGCGGCACAACTAGTGTTGATGATTGCTCATCCAAAAGGGCCGGGCCTTCGATCGATCCTGCAATCCCGAGTTCCGATCGTCGAAGAACTGGGACTTTAACCCAAGCGCGAGTTGCATCATCATACACGGGTCGATAGCGAGATCCCTCCGAGCGAGGAGGGTCTTCCATCCGACCAAGTTTCGCGGGTTCTCGTACTTCTTTCAGGGTTACACGGATGTTCATAATCTCAAGATCAAGATCGGGTATGATATCGCCGAAGATACCTTTATAGGTCTGGATGAACGCAGCGCGAATAGTTTCACGTTCGCTCTCGCTGTAGGGTCCAACGGGCAGTCCTGTTACCAGCTCCGACCCTTGGCCCACAAAGCGAATGTCGGCGCGGCGCTCCATCTGAAGTGTACTGTGCGGAGATCTGGCCTGCGCAATCACGCGCCTTGTGTCGTCTTCCAGGCGCCTGAAGGCTGCTTCGAGTTTCTCGATTTCCATCGATCCCAGCAGGGCGCCAAGCGTTCTCGAGCGATCAACACGCGCGGGTGCAATCAACAAGCCGAGTGCCGACGCGACGCCAGCATTCGGCGGACAGATAACCTGTTTGATGCCGAGACGTCTGGCGACGTCACAACCGTGCATCGGGCCGCCACCGCCCGTCACGATGAGCTTGTACTTAGTTATATCGTGGCCTCGCTCAGCAACATGGACACGCGCGGCGGCTGCCATCGTCTCGTTAACAATGGCCTGAATGCCATTCGCCACTTTGATGAATGGCATCTCTATGGCGTGCCCGACGCCTGTGAGCGCCGCCTCTGCAGCTCCGCGGCGCAAAACCATAGTGCCACCGGCAAAGTTATCAACGTCAATCGCCCCCGAAACAACGTTTGCATCGGTAACCGTTGGCGCAGTTCCGCCGTTCGGGTAGCAGGCGGGGCCAGGTCGCGATCCCGCACTTTGCGGCCCCACCTTGAGCATTCCTAGCTCATCAACATGTGCGATGCTCCCGCCGCCCGCACCGATTTCGATAAGCTCAACAGTCGAGATGTTCACCGGCAATCCGCTTCCTGGGGCGAACCGCTTCTGGCGAGCCGCTTCAAACTGATACGCGATCAGGGGCTCGCCGTTCTCAATCACGCCAAGCTTTGCAGTTGTCCCGCCCATGTCGAAGGCAAGCACATTGTCAAATCCGGAGCGTTTGCCGAAATACGCGGCCACCAATGTGCCAGCAGCCGGCCCCGACTCCAACAGTTCGATCGGCGTACGGCGCGCTTCCTCGATATGCGTCAATCCGCCGTTTGAGAGCATCATGAAAAGTGCTCCTGGTATTCCAAAGGCCTTTAGCTGCACCTCGAGTTCACGCAAATATTTGTCTGCAATGGGCTTGATATACGCGTTCGCGGCGGTCGTTGACGTTCGTTCGTACTCCCGGATTTGTGGGCAGACCTCGGACGAGATCGACAGTTGGACTTGTGGGAAATGCCGCTCGATTAGGCTCTTGGCTCGCAGTTCATTTGTCCCATTGGCATATGAATGCAAGAATGAAACTGCCAGCGAAGTGACGCCCCTGTCGAGCAGCCGGCGTGTTTTTATTAGAAGTTCGTCTTCGTTGAGTGGATGCTGGATGTGCCCGTTGAACAAGGTGCGTTCATTAACTTCAACGCGATCATCCTGCTCAATCAATGGTTTTGGCAATTTCAGAAATAGATCATACAGATCGTATTTAAACTCCCGCTGTAAGTCGAGCGTATCCCTAAAGCCGCTCGTTGTGATCAATCCGGTCCTTGCGCCACGACGCTCGATGAGAGCGTTAGTGAACAACGTTGTCGCATGGACCACGCGACCAATCTGATCGGGATCGGTGCCGCTGGCGTTAACGACCTGCTTTACGCCGGCGAGGGCTCCAATTGTTGGATCATGGGGCGTCGTCAGCTCCTTGTGTGCGACAACGCGACCATCATCAGTGCAATAGAGGACAATGTCGGTGAACGTGCCGCCAATATCGATACCAAGCGAGTACATATCGGATCTAACCCTTCTTATACAAAATCTTTGGCGCCATCGGCTTCGGCCAGCGCTTCCTGAGCGCGGATCGGAACACCAAATCCGCCAGCGCCAGGTGTGCGCAGCAGAACGCGGGCACCAAAGTCGATAGTGTGTTGTATCTTGGGATCAACCCGAACGGTGTTGATCTGGATCTCACCGGCAGCGCCGGGATCGCCGCCTGCTAAGCCATTCGCCACAGCTTCTGGCTTAGTTCGTTCAGCCATAAAGGAAATTATGGTAGGCCCTTTATTTAGATTCTCGAAGAGAAACTCCTGCCCAGCCCCCCCTGTGAACCGACCGCTGCCCGCTGTCCGCGATCGGATTCGGCGGTGGCAAATTCTGATCGGCGCGGTTCGTTCCAGCACCTCGACGGGCGTGGAGGAAATGTTGCTCGGCCAAGACAACACGCTTGCGCCGTCCGAGGCCGCGCTGGCCCCATAGCCTCCGTTCAGGAAGAATAAGTTAGCGAAAGTCTTTCCATCCTCTTTGACGCCGGCCAGGTTTACGCACCAGAGAGGTGAGCCGACGTCGGAGATGACTCTCTCCGGCACGACTTGTGACAGCGCACGCAAGACCATCGCCGGCAGGAAATGTCCGATAAGTGCGCGTGCCCCGCCCGCTGCGGGCGGCTTTGAATTAAGAATTGAGCCAAGAGGTGCATGAATATTGAGCGGTTCCAACGCACCGTCATTGTTTGGCGTGTCGGGCGTAAGAACGGCTTTGATTCCATAGGCAGTGTATGCCGTCGTATAAGCAGCGCAGACGTTGATGGAGCGCTGCACTTGAGGATCTGTACCTCGGTAATCAACCTCGATTTCATCACCATGAACTTTAAGCGCCATCCGCAACACGATGCTATTTTCAAATCCATCGCTGACGGCGGTGGCATGATAGACGCCATCCGGTATTGCGGAAATCGCACGCCGCATCGCGGCTTCCGTCCGACCGCGGATCTGTTGAGACACTTCGGAGAATGAACGGAGCTCCCACTCCTTTAGCAAAGAAATGAGGCGCACCTCCATCAGATGCAGTGCAGAAAACTGCGCATAAAGGTCGCCTACCGTCTGATCTGGCGTACGAACGTTCTGGCGAAGCAGGCTTTCAAATGTGCGGTTCATTCGACCCGCCTCAACCACCTTCATCATTGGGATTTGGAATCCCTCCTCGTACACCTCGCGTGCATCGGCAGAACGGATGCGTCCACCAATGTCAGGAGCGTGCGTGACCGACCCAGCGAACGCAACAATATTGCCATTCAAGAAAATGGGCTTGGCTACCGTGATATCGGGCAGATGGCCGGTGCCAAGCCAGACATCGTTGGTGATCAGGATATCGCCCTCGGAGAGGGTCTCATGTGGAAACTGTTTGAGAAAGCCACGAACCGTCCGCGGAACGGTACCGATAAAGGATGGAATGCTGTTAGCGGGTTGCGCTAACGAGCGTCCTTCGGCATCCATGAGAACGCACGCAAAATCATTAGACTCGCGAACGACGGATGAGAAGGAGGTACGCAGCAGCGTCGTAGCGGCCTCTTCAGTCAGAGAAATCAGCCTTCGCCAAATCAATTCAAGCTGGATTGCATCAAGCACGTGTCAGTCTCCTTGGAGCGCCCGCGGCCTTGCCCTACGGTCTTGCACTCGCCCACGAAGCGCTGCGCGACAGTCGCACCAGCTCGGGCATTCTGCGGGACATTAAGTCAGGCTAAACGCGTCAGCCAATTCTTCTTGCTGCACGCTCTATACGCGGGTGATATAGCATTGGGATTGTTTGGCGGGCACGTCGGCCCGCGAGAGTTGCCTAGCTCGATCCGAAATCCCGCTAGGGGGCTTACTCCGTGCAGTCGCCGCACTTCACGACATGGGGGTCGTTGTGCAGGAACGTTTCCTTCAAGCTACGCGTGAAACGCTGCGACAGCGATGACTTCACAAGATGTCCCGGAAAGATTGCGAACATCTTAACCGAGATTCTCGGCGAAATACGAACAAATCGAACGTTATCGGAAATAAGCGGTTTGATGTAGGGACTTACGACGCCGATGCCAAGGTCGGCGGCGGCGAGCGAACAGAGGATCGCCGAATAGGTGACCTCGATCTCGGACGAGGGTTTCACGCCGTGCTGCGCGAGTGTCTGACGCCACAAATCACTTAGATCGTCTCCACGATTGAGAGTGAGCAGCGTTGCCTCTTGAAAATCAGAGACCGCAACCTCCTTCTTCGAAGCAAGCGGGCTGTTTGCGCAGACCGCACATAGGGCCTCAGATTCGTCACACACCTCGATTTCGAACTCTCCTGTTCGGAAATGAGCTCCGCTCGTCGTCAGGCCAACATCATAAATGCCATTGAGGAGCCCGTCTCTGATCTGCAGCGACCCTCCCGTCTGAAGGTTGATGCTCACACCGGGGCTAGACTGCCGGAATGCCTTCATGATCGTTGGAATAACGCCCATAGCCAGGGACGGAGTGGCAGCGATGCGCAATAGGCCGGTGCCGGATGACCTGATACTTTCAGCGGCTTGCTGTATCGTTTCCAAGCCAAGATAGTGCTTTTGGACGATTTCAAAGAGCATTTTGGCTTCAGGGGTTGGAACCAAACGGCCCCGTCGATAATCGAACAGTCGAAATTTCACAGCGTCTTGCGCTTGCGCCAACAGCCGGCTCACCGACGGTTGCGTTGTATTTAGAATTTCGGCTGCGGCAAGCGTTGTCCCACATTGCATCATAGCCCGAAACGCATCGATCTCGCGGGAACTGAGCGCTCTAGCCATATGCCGCCCAAACAAATTTACATTTTAGATGCATAAGCCCGATTCGAATAAATCAAATGGTATTCTCGGCCATGCGTCAAGTCGTTCGACGGATGAACTTCAGCTCCCACAATAAGAAAGGCCGCGGCGCTTTGTTGCACCGCGGCCCTTTTGTATGCGCATTGAAAGGCTCGACAAAGGCGGCGCGCCACGAGATCTCTTATGGAACGCCTGTAGCTGGACGTTTCGTATTGACGTTTTTGGGATAGCGTAACCCGAGGTTTTCGCGAAGTGTCTTGCCGCGGTAGCTTTTGCGCATAAGTCCGCGTTCCTGGAGCACGGGGACTACCATCGACACAAAATCTTCCAGGCAGGTCGGCATGTAAGGGAACGTTATCATAAACCCATCTCCAGCTTCATTGTCGATCCAACGTTCCATCTCGTCGGCGATCTGGCTTGGAGTGCCACAGAAAATCTCGAATCCGCGTTCGTAGCGCTGTGCAATCTCCCTTAGCGTGAATTTACGCGATCGGATCATGTCCGCAAGTATATTGAAATAACCCTGATGAAGGTTTGAGGAAGTCGGGATCATCTGTTCGGGAACGAGTTCGTCCAGTGGCAGCTTCGACAGGTCGACTTCAAGGTCCGTACTGACATACGCGACCTTGGCTTCAATCGGCATCACACTGTTTAGTAGGCGAAGCTTTTCCTTCGCTTCTGCTTCGGTTGAACCGACCATCGCGCGGAAGCCGGCGAGTACCTTAAGTTCGGAAGGATCACGGCGGTACTTCGCCATCCTGCTTTTGATATCCTTGTAGAGGGACGCAGCCTCCTCAAGAGTTGCGCCCGTTCCGAAGACGACCTCAGCGGTTTCTGCGGCAAATTCCCTACCCACCGAGGACGCGCCCGCCTGGATAATGACGGGTTGCCCCTGCGGAGCACGTGCAATATTGAGTCCGCCTTGTACCTTGAAATGTTTCCCTTCGTATCGAACGTGGTGAAATCGGTTCGGATCGAAGTTCATAGCTCTTGCCTTGTCGAAGATGAAGGCATCATCGTCCCAAGTATCCCAGTAAGCTCGGACCACCTCCAGGGCTTCTCTGGCTCTGGCATAGCGCTCGTCGTGTGGCGGCATCGTCTTATAGCCATAGTTGCGGCATGAATACTGGTTTGCAGTCGTCACAACGTTCCACGCTGCTCGCCCTCCCGAAAGGTGATCGAGCGATGCGAATTGCCGGGCGATATTAAACGGCTCAGTGAAGCTCGCAGATACCGTGGCGCCGAGGCCAAGCTCTTCTGTGCTCGCAGCTAGCGCAGAGAGAAGCGTCAAGGGCTCAAGTACGTTTTGCCCGCGTGGCCATTGCGCCATTGCGTGGAGATTGTCGACATCAACGCCCGGACTGTCCGCTAGAAACATCAGATCGAAGCGGCCTGCTTCACATAGCTTTGCGAGCTCTGTGTAGTACTGAAGACTCAACGCCTTCTTTGGATCCGTATCTGGATGGCGCCACGCGGCACTTGCGCTACCGGCTGCATGTATGAGTGCGGCGAAAGCGATTTCCTTTGCCATTTCGTTCCTCAATTCCTCTCTGGTCGTATGTAGAGATGCTGCGTGTTAATCGAGCACCGCCGAAATGAACTCTTTGGTCCTTGCGCCCTTGGGGTGCATAAGAACCTCTCGGGCAGTGCCTTCTTCTGCGATTTGGCCTTGTTCCATAAAGATCACGCGATCTGCGACCTCGCTCGCAAATCCAAGTTCGTGCGTAACGACCACCATAGTCATGCCGGTGCGTGCCAATTCCTTCATCGCCGCGAGGACTTCGGCAACGAGTTCAGGATCGAGTGCAGATGTCGGCTCGTCGAAGAGCATAAGGCGCGGGTGCATAGCCATAGCCCGCGCGATGGCCACACGTTGTTGCTGGCCGCCAGACAGGCTGGAAGGGTACGCGTTACGCTTCTCGGATAAGCCTACGCGTGCTAGGAGGGCTTCCGCCTCACAAACGACGTCAGCCTTATTGCGCTTTAAGACACGCACGGGTCCCTCAATGACATTGTCAAGAGCAGTCATATGGGGAAAGAGATTAAATCGTTGAAACACCATCGCGGTCTTCGTCCGCTGGCGGGCGAGTTCCGCACCGCCTAGTGGCCGCAATTGCGACCCCACTTGGCGATAGCCCACGATTTCGTCGTCTATCCAGATATGTCCTGAGTCGACGGAAACCAGTTGATTAATACATCTCAAGAGCGTCGTTTTGCCTGAGCCTGATGAGCCGATCAAACACACTACTTCATTGGGCATGACGTCGAGGGAGACGCCGTCCAGAACTTGTAGATTTCCATACCGCTTCTTAACTCTTCTCATTGAGAGCAAAGGCTTGGTCATCGGACCCTCACGACAGATGTTCCCCGCGCGAACCGCCATTCGAGCAGCAACTGAAGCGGCGTGAGAATGGAGACAGCGAGGAGATACCAAGCGCCTGCTACGATCAGTAGCTCAATCACGCGCTGATTGACGAAGTACACGTTCTGTGCGCTGTAAAGTAAATCGGTGTACTGGATCACGCTGGCGAGTGACGTCATTTTTACCATTCCAATAAACTCGTTACCAATCGGCGGAACTATCACGCGCATTGCTTGAGGTAGGACGATTCTCCAGAGCGCGTGTAGACGGGTCATGCCAATCGACTGTGCCGCTTCGTGCTGGCCCGCATCAACCGAGAGGATTCCGGCGCGAATGACCTCCGAGGTATAGGCACCCTGATTGATGCCAAGGCCAAGCAGCGCGGCCCAAAAGGGCGTGATGACATCGACAGTCGGGGCCGTCCACAGACCGGGAATGCCGATGACTGGGATGATTAAGGCTAGATTATACCAAATCAGAAGCTGGAGGATTACCGGCGTCCCGCGAAAGAACCATTGGTAGCCAAATGCGACGATGACTAGGAGCGGATTATCCGACATTCGCATAATCGAGATAGCCAAGCCGAGCGCGACACCGACAATCATCGCCAGCACGGACAAGATCATCGTATGCCAGAAGCCCGCGAGAATTGTAGGCGCCGCTAAGTATTTGGCAACAACGTTCCATTCGATCTGCGCGTTAGCGAAGGCCCTTACAATAAGGACCAACAGACCAAGAACTAGTACGCCCATTATCCAGCGGCCGACGTAACGCGGCGGCACGATCTCGACCAACGACAGATCGGGCCGTGAAAAGAGAGTGGAGGAACCGCTGCTCGATCGTACAGGCTTGTTTGACACCGCGCTCATTTTCGCGGTTCCGAATTTAGATATACTTCCGAAATAGCGAGTTTGCTCAACTGATATCTAGCCAGGATCTTTGCATAAGTGCCGTCCTTAATCATCGCATCCAGAGCGTCGGCGATCGCGTCACGCAGCGCGACATCGCCCTTACGCACACCAATTGCCTTGAATTCTGGCGCGAAGGGCTCGCCGATCGTCTTGTAAAGGCCTTTGGACTCCGCAATCATGTAAGGAACCTCGACGAAGCCCTGCAGTGCTGCATCAATTCGGCCTTGCGTTAGCTGCAGCCGCGTATCTGGCGTTGATTCGGTGCCAATCAACTTCACAGCCGGCATTCCCTTCTGAACGCAGTCCGACTCGCTCTTTGCAAGCATCACTTTGTACCAAACAGTGGACCGAATGGCGCCGGCCCGCTTACCGCAAAGATCGGACAACTCCTTTAGCTGAGAATTGGAAAGTGCGTAGACCTGATAGAAATCCCTGAAGTAATCGACCATCTCCATAATGGAATGACGTTCAGGGAGGTCGCTAAGTCCACCCATGATGATATCGATCCGACCGGTCTGCAGTGACGGGATGTACTGCGCAAATAGCATTTCATTGAATTCGGCCTTGACGCCCAAACGTGCTGCGATTTCCCGGCCAATATCTACATTCATCCCTCTGAATTCGCCCGTCTCCGGATCCTTGAACTGCAGCGGTGGCAATGCATTGCTGAGACCCATGCGCAGGACTCCCGCCGTTTTGACTGCGTCGGGCACCTGGATCTCTGCTGCACTCACTACCCTCCAGGAGGCAATGGAAAGCCCTACAATTGCTGATAGGGCAACAACTTTCGCGATTTGACTGGTGAACCCGTTTACTCGCCACGGTCCCATCTATTTCTCCTCCCTATTGGTAGCCCTTGCCTTCAGGGGCACGTGTTTCACTCGGCCGCGTGCTGTTGAGGGTAGGAAATTAGACCTCAATGACGCGGCACCGACGTCTTCCATTGGCCAGCACGGCAAACCGCGAAGCGTGCTTGGGCTCGACACGGGAAGCTGGGCGGCAGTTTCGCAACTCGTAAAGTGTTGCTTTCCTGCCGCCACAGCTCGACGGTGCTAATTAGCAACGCTAAGGGGCGGGCTATTTTGGATCAAATTCATTCTATCAAGGTCAGTATGCATCCAAGGCATAGGCCGACCCTCAGCACAAAAAATGGCCCATGCTAGGACAAAACGCGCCATCCATTGATTGTGCGTTGCGGGGCCTCGCGAACCGCTGAGCGGCAGTCTCGATGGCGGTCTCCATTATTAGAGCTCCGGAGCGGGAAAGGGAGGTGCTCTTTCCGT
Organism: Bradyrhizobium guangdongense; assembly: GCF_004114975.1. Classification (NCBI taxonomy): domain Bacteria; kingdom Pseudomonadati; phylum Pseudomonadota; class Alphaproteobacteria; order Hyphomicrobiales; family Nitrobacteraceae; genus Bradyrhizobium; species Bradyrhizobium guangdongense. The sequence goes on along the minus strand of NZ_CP030052.1, from coordinate 660,621 downwards.
GACACCTGCGCGATGGCAACGGCATGGGCGATGTCCTCGGAGTTGAAGTGTATCGAACGCACTTAAAGATGCTTGTCGCCACACGACCGGGCGAGATCTCGGTGACGCGAGCGCGAGATCAGTAAAGAACGGGGCTCAGCCCGCGAACGCGCAATACGCTGGCCTTGGTGGCATGATGGCTAGGGATGAAGAAAGCCAGGGCGTTCTGGAAAGGCGTAGTGGCCAGCGACCGACCAGACGTCAACCACGTAGCGGCGCGCATCGGCATTCTTGTCACGATCAGCCGTTTCACGTGCAGTGCCGCGCGCAGATTGACGTCGAGCAGCGCGTGGATTTCGTCAGACGCAAGGTCTAGGATGTTGCTACGCTGCGACTGACCGGCCTTGTTGACGAGAACGTCGAATGTGGTCGTACGCGCTAGCGCTCCAGGACGTCGAGATCGTTAATCTCGCGCCGACAGCCTCCGCATCCGGCTTGGCCGACAGCCTGGCCAGCGGCCGAACCTCGCGCTAGCGAGTAAATTAGAAGCCCTGAGGGCGGAAGCGGCGCCGAACCGTCGCAGCCCTGACTAACTCTACGCCGCCGGGAGAGCGAAGGAGAATATTGCCCCTCCCTCTGGTGCGTTGACAACAGTCAGTTCGGCACCATGTTCGCGCACGATTCCGTAGCTGATCCAAAGGCCGAGCCCGGTGCCCTCTCCAACGCGCTTGGTCGTAAAGAACGGCTCAAATATGCGACCTATGTTGTGCTGTTCGATCCCGGGCCCGTTATCGGACAAACGAATCAGGATCTCGTTCTGATTGCGGCGAGCCGATATCTTTAGCCGTGGCTCCTGAGTGCCGCGCGTCGCGTCAATTGCGTTTTCGACGAGATTTACGATAACCTGGTGGAGCTGCCCTTCATTCCCGCAAGTCCAAAGATCCGCCTCGATGTCCATGTGAATGTCGAGGCGAACCTGCTTCGTGCGGACTGCCCAGAGCACGGCGGTGTTGATCAGAGGCTCGATGTTGACGCGATCAAACTCCCCGAGCTTGCTGAGGGAAAGCCGGCGTAAGTTTTTTACAATTTCGCTAATGCGCACGGCGCCTTCCATTGTCCCGTCCAGGAGCGGGCCGAGATCCTCTAGAATGGCGTCAATGCGGAGGCTTTTCTTCAAGGCTGCAGCTTCGGAGCTTATCGATGTGCCGTGGACGGCATCAAGGTAGGATGTCAGCGCCGTGCGATAGCGCATCAAGGTGTGCACGTTTCCATAGACGAAGCTGATGGGATTATTAAGTTCGTGAGCGACACCGGCCACCAGTCGGCCGAGACTTGCCATTTTCTCCTGTTCTACCAATTGACGCTGCACTCGCTGTAGCTCCTGATGAGCCGTGTGCAATGCTTCATAGGCTCGGCGAAGCTCGCCGATAGGCCTTCCAGTCAGAACCACGCCAATGAAGCGGCCCCGATGGTCGTGTCGGGGCGAGCTGTTGATTGCGAACAGGTCTGAGCTGCCGCCTTCGGTCAAGAAACGGAGTTCGCCATCCACAACCTCGGACGGGCTCCGAGGCTTGAGGAGCGACATGAGCTTGGCGCCATCGGCAGCGTCAATGATGTCTGCCATCCTCCAGCCGACGATTTCGTCATTGGCGCGGTCAAGCGTGCGCTGTAAAGCGGAATTGACTTGCTGGATCTGGCCTTTCGCGTCGCAAACGATGAGGATATCAGAGACAGATTCGATGACGTTGGTGACAAATGCTTGAGCTTCCTCGAGCTCGGCATTCTTGTGTTCCAGATCGACCTCATAACGCAATAGGTCGGAATAAACCTCATCCATCTTGCGGATGACTTCGATCCAAGCGCCCTCACGCTCGTGGTCGAACTCGATAGCACCGCGATCGCTGATCAACTTGAGCAGCGAGTCGGATCCGTCAGGAGAATGCGTCGCCTTTGCCATTTTTTCTCAAATCATACCTGGACAGCTTGTTCCGCAGGCCTACCCGGGACAGGCCGAGCTCGCTGGCAACCCGGCTGATATTGCCCTCATACTTCTCCAGGGAGTTGATGATAACCGACTTCTCCAGATCCTCCACCCTGTCCTTCAGGCTCGCTGCGCCGTTCAGGTTCTGTATGACCCCCGTGGCGGTCCGCCTGCCGTTGCGCCGGCCGAGCAGCGTGGGAGCCTGCAATTCGTCCGAGTCAGCCAGCACGGCCATACGCTGGATCTCGTTCTGCAGTTCGCGCACGTTCCCTGGCCAAAGGTATTTGACGAAGCCCTCAAGAGCAGCGGAGGCAAAGCGCAGACCTGGCCGGTTGAAGGAAGTCTTGACTTGAGACAGTACTCCTTCTGCGATCAAGGGTATATCCATCGGCCGCTCCCAAAGCGCCGGCATGTGAACCGGGAACGCCGCCAGCCGGTAATAGAGATCACGGCGGAAGCGGCCCGCCTCCACCTCGGCCTCAAGATCCCGATTGGTGGCTGCCACCACACGGACGTCGACTTTCCTTACACGTTGCGCGCCCAGCGGACGGATCTCGCTCTCCTGCAGCACGCGGAGCAGCTTCACCTGAAACGCCGGCGAGGTCTCTCCGATTTCATCAAGGAAGATGGTACCGCCATCGGCAACTTCGAACAGACCGATGCGATCCTGGTAGGCGCCTGTGAAAGCGCCCTTCTTACACCCGAACAACTCGCTTTCGAGGAGCTCGTCAGGCAGCGCCCCACAGTTCTCAACGACGAAAGCCTTACCGGCTCGGGCTGAGCCGTAGTGGATCGCGCGTGCCAGCAGCTCTTTGCCGGTTCCGGATTCGCCCGTGATCAGCACGGAGATGTCGTATTCGGCCGCCCGCCGGCCGAGTTCAATGACCGCATGCATCGGGCTGTCCGGGGCGTGCACAATTCGGTTGAAGTCATAGAGATGCTTAGCTGCGCCGCGCTTGACCGAAACGACCCTCTTGATGTGCTCGGGCGTTGCTTTGACGTCGACCCCTGCGGTCTCTGTCTCCTTCTGAAGCCGATAGAGCTGGACCGCCTCCTTGACAATGTCGATCAGCCGGTCCGGCTGCCAGGGCTTCGTGATGTATTGATAGATGCCCGCCTCATTGAGCCCTGCGATGATGTCGTCCGATTCCGAATAGCCGGAGATGATCATGCGAACCGGATCGGGCCAGAGCTCGCGCACCCGCTTGAGGAAACTGACGCCGGATTCGTGCGGCATGCGCTGATCGCAGATGATGGCGTGGACGATCTCCCCTTCGAGCAGCTTTTCAGCGTCTGCTGCGCTGCCGGCGCAGAGTACCTCAAAATCCTCGTTGAGGACGCGGCGTAGCGCCTCCTGTGACCTGACCTCGTCGTCGACTACCAAAATAGTACCCTGGAAGCTCATATGCGCACCGCCATGCGGGTAGATTTGTCGAGCGCGCGAGGCGACCTATGGGGTGCGATTGTGAGTGGCGTGCGCGACTTCGGCACCTTGTGAATGAAGTTGTAGCGGGCGACGTGGTAACTCGGATCGAATCCGTAGAAATTAAGCCGCATCCGCCGCAGCTCCTCGTCGCGATAGGCCTGCAAGGGCTTGTGGGCTTCGTCCGCTGCGCGACGTCGCTGCTTGTCAGCAAGACGCGTCGCAAAGCGTTCATCCGCCGCCATGCTCGCGGCAAGGCTCATGAGGCGGCCCTCCGCCAGCTCCCCGCCCGACAGAGCACGATCGATGATGCCAAGGCGCCCCGCCTCTGCCACGCCCATCGGCAGGCGGCATTGCGTGATCCGGGTGGCGTTCGCTGCACCCGCGCGGCGCGGCAGCAGATAAGTCCAGTATTCCGAGCCGAAGAGATTGCCTATGTCCTTATAATGTGGATTCAGGACGACCTGATCGCTCGCCCAGACCTCGTCGGCAGCGAGACTTAAAAATACCCCTCCCGCCCCGGCGTTGCCGCGAATGACGGAAACGACGAGCCGATCGGTGGTCTCGATGACAGTGTGCGCAAGATCGTCGATCGCATTGATGTTGCGCCAAGACTCGTCCGCAGCGCTGTCAGCCGCCTCGATCTCGGCGAGGTGAATGCCGTTGGACCAGTAATCACGTCCACCGGTCAGGAGAAGCACCTTGGTTGGGCGGGCCAGCGCAGCTCGGTAGGCGTTCAACAACGCTTCGCAGTCAGAGGTCGCCATGGCGCCATTGTAAAAGGAAAACTGCAACTCGCCGACCTCGCCCTGCTCGCGATATCGTATGGGCGCATAGCCGCAATCGGGTCGGTACGGCAGGCGCATCGCCTGCTCCGCAAAGACCTTTGCTGCGGATCGTTTCAGGCTTTTCGGTACAAGCTGCCGCACATGGCCGATCCAGACGGCACCATCGACCGTGGCCCGGGCCAAGGCTCCATCGCAATGCGCCACAATGGTTCCGGGCACACCGGAGATGCCGCGCGCCTCGTGGGCGTCGAACAGCCTGACATCTTTGAAGAACAAGCTGTCGACCAAGCCCGGCATTCCGTCTGCACTGTGGATCTTGCGCAGGACGGTCTCGCTCGTGTCGTGCTGCCAATCGATCATCCGGTCGGCCTGCCGGCAGGGCCCGCGCACCCGAATGCGGGGATCATCGGCAGGCATCGGCGACGGTGTCGGCTGTCCGGCTTCGATTGCTGCAATGGCTTCGAGCACCGCCGCGACCGCGCACGTCGTGACCTCGTTGCGGTAGATGCTGGATTTAGCCGCGCACCGCATCGGGAAGGTTCTGAAAGCCCAGATCGGACCAGCGTCGAACCCGCCGTCGGCCTGAAGCACAGTCACGCCCCAATTGGAAACACCTTCCAGAATCGCCCAGTCGAGCGCCGCCGGACCGCGGTCGCCGGGCGGACCGGGATGGACGATCAGGCAGCGCACGCTACGCCAGACATCTTCGGGGATTGCGCGCTTGAGGAACGGCGCGATCACCAGATCTGGCTGATACAGCGCCACGCTTTCGCGCGTAACGTCGGGGTGGATATCCAGCTCGACCGAGACCTCGTGGCCGCCCTCCCTGAGCTCGACGTGGAGCCGTTGCGTCAGGCTGTTGAAGGAGTGCGTGAGAAGCAGGATGCGCATGACCGGCCTCAGCAGATCCTCGGCAGTTGTTCGCCCGACAGCCAGTCGACGATCCGGCCACCGCCAAAGCTCGTCGCCATCTGCACGAAATGGTGATCGTCGGCCACGGCCTCGCCGATGTCGGCCGCATCACAGCCGAGCGGATGCGCGCGCATCGTCGCGAGCACGGCAGCGGCCGCCTCCGGGGCCACAATTGCAACCAGCTTGCCTTCGTTGGCCACATAGAGCGGGTCGAGGCCCAGCAGTTCGCAGGCCGCGGCCACGCCCGGCTTCACTGGGATCGCCTCCTCCTGCACACGGAAGCCGAGGCCAGACTGCTGGGCGATCTCGTTGAGCGCGGCGGCTAGCCCGCCGCGGGTCGGATCGCGCATCAGGCGGATGCCCTCTCCGCCTGCGGTGACCATCTTTGCCACGAGATCATGCAGCGAGGCTGAGTCCGAGACGATCTCGGTCTCGAAGGCGAGGTTCTGCCGCTTCGACATGATAGCGACGCCGTGGTCCCCGAGCGTGCCGGAGATCAGGACGCGATCGCCGACGCGAGCCTTCTCGGCGGATAGATCGAGGCCATCGGGTACGACGCCGACGCCGGCGGTCGAGATGAAGAGGCCGTCGGCCTTGCCGCGCTCGACCACCTTGGTATCGCCCGTGATGATATGGACGCCGGCCGCGCGCGCCGCCTCGCCCATAGATTCCGCGATCATCTTCAGGTCGGAGAAGCGAAAGCCCTCCTCGATGATGAAGCTCGCCGAGAGGTAGAGCGGCCGCGCGCCGGCCATGGCGATGTCGTTGACCGTGCCGTGCACGGCGAGCGAGCCGATATTGCCGCCCGGGAAGAATAGCGGCGAGACCACGTAACCGTCGGTCGTCATGACCATGCGTCCGGCTGCGACATCGAAGGCCGACTGGTCATTGCCGCGCGCCAGCCATTCGTTGCCGAAGGCCGAGTGGAAAAGACCCGAGATCAGCTGTGCCATCGCGCGGCCGCCAGAGCCGTGGGACAGGTCTACGCAGCCGTTCTTGATGTCGAGCTTGCGTTGATGGGCCTTCATGATGCCCGCCTCTGCTGATGGTCGCGGAAGCGGCCATAGGTCCAGTGCGCAGCGCAGGCGCCCTCGGACGAGACCATGCAAGACCCTATCGGCGTTTCCGGCGTGCAGACCGTGCCGAACAGCTTGCAATCGACCGGTTTCTTCACGCCGCGCAGGATGGCGCCGCATTCACAGGCCGGATTGTCGGCAACGCGGAGCTCCTTCATGTCGAAGCGCGCTTCGGCATCGTATTTCGCGAAAGCGCGCTTCAGCTTCAGGCCGCTATAGGGTACCTGCCCGAGCCCGCGCCATTCGAACTGGTCGCGCAGCTCGAAAATGTCGGAGACCTCCTCCTTGGCGCGCAGATTGCCGTCACGCTTTACAGCGCGGCTGTACTGGTTCTCGACCTCGTGCCGGTTCTCATTGACCTGCCGCACCAGCATCAGGATCGCCTGCATCATGTCGAGAGGCTCGAAGCCCGAGATCACGACCGGCTTGCCGAATTCTTCCGCGAAGAACTCGTAAGGAGCCGTCCCGATAATAGTCGAGACATGCGCAGGTCCGACAAAGCCGTCGATCTCGACCCGGCCGATGTTGCGAATATCCGGGCTCTCCAAGATGTTCTGCATCGCCGGCGGCGTCAGCACGTGGTTGCAGAAGACGCTGAAATTGGCGAGCTGCTTCTTTTCGGCCAAACGGATCATGACCGCAGTGGGCGGCGTCGTCGTTTCGAAGCCGATGGCGAAGAATACGATCTGGCGCTGCGGATTCTCCTCGGCGATCCTGAGCGCATCGATGGTGGAATAGACCATGCGGATGTCGGCGCCTTTCGCCTTTGCCTTCAGCAACGAGGCGCCTTGCGAGCCCGGCACGCGCATCAGATCGCCATAGACGCAGAAGATGATTTCGGGCCGTTCGGCCAGTCGGATCGCCATGTCGATGCGCCCCGCCGGCAGTACGCAAACCGGGCAACCCGGACCGTGGATCATCCGCACGTTTTTAGGCAGCATGTCCTCCAGGCCATAACGCGAGATCGCATGCGTGTGGCCGCCGCAGAATTCCATGAAGCGATAGGGGCGCTGCGGATCTGCTTCGGACTGGATCGCGTTCGCAAGCCCGAGCGCGATCTCCTTGTCGCGGAACTCGTCGGCATACTTCATGGCATGGCTCCCAGGGCCTCGGCGCTAAGCTCGTGCAGCAATTCCAGCGTCCGTTGCGCCTCTTCCGGATCGATTTTGGTAAGCGCGTAGCCGACATGGATGATCACGTAGTCGCCGATGGCGAGATCCTCGATGAGCGCGACGGAGATCTCCTTGCTGACGCCGTCGATGGACACAATGGCCATGTCGTCAGGCAGGAGCTTTGTCACCTCGGCGGGTATGGCAAGACACATCAGGCGGTTCCTTCTAAGCCTTGGTGTTCGAGAAGTTGCAGCCCCGCGATCCAGGCCTGACCCAGGCTTAGGCCGCCATCATTCGGCGGCAGTTGGCGCGGCAAGAGCGGGGTGAGCCCGGCAGCGATGCAACCGCGCGAAATCCCGGTGCTGAGGCGGGCGTTCAGGAAGCAGCCGCCGCTCAAGGCGACGGTCTCAAGTCCGGTCTCACGAGCCGCTTGGGAGATCCAATCGACGCAAGCGGCAGCGAAGGTGCCGTGAAACAGCCCGGCCCCGTCGGTGGGATCCGGCGCATCGACCACCAGACGGTCGAGCAATGGGAGCAGCGACAGCACGCCATTCTCGATCACCCAGCCGCCGGACACAACGCGCGGCTCGCGGACCCGCGCCTCTAGCTTCATGGCAGCCTCGCCTTCGTAGGTTTGTACGGTGCAGACCCCGAGCAGCCCTGCGGCCGCATCGAACAGCCGGCCGGCGCTGGTCGTCGTGGGCATACCGGGTTGTTCGAGCAGAGCCGATAGGCGCGCGGCCTGCGGCTGTGCCGCAAAGCGAGACGCAATCGCATCGCCGCGCCGAAGCGCGTGCAGCACGCTGGCGGCCATCCGCCACGGCTCGCGCGCGACCCGATCGCCGCCCGGCATCTTCAGCGGCGCCAGATGCCCGAGCCGCCGGAACCGCGCGCCTTCACAGGCAAGCAGTTCGCCCCCCCAATTGCCGCCGTCGCTGCCGTAGCCGAACCCGTCAAGCACTAAGGCAAGCACCGGACCTGCGATGCCATGCTCCGCCATCACCGAGGCCGCATGGGCGTGATGGTGCTGGACCGCGATCAGCCTGGTCCCGCGTGCCTCGGCGAAACGGGTCGATGCCATGTTCGGATGCAAGTCGTGGATCAGGGCGACAGGCTCGACGTCGAGGGTAGACAGCAGATGGTCCACAGTTTCCTCGAAGAATCGGATGCCTTCTGCGGTGTCGAGGTCGCCGATGTGCTGGGAGACAAAGGCCTCGTTGCCGCGCGTCACCGCCACCGTCGACTTCAGCGCTCCGCCGACGGCAAGCAGGGGCGCCACCGAGCGCGCAAGCCGGACAGGCTCCGGGACATAGCCTCGCGCACGCCGAATGAACTGGGGCCGTCCGGCGACCACCGCAGCCAAGGAATCATCGGCGCGGGTGACGATGTCGCGGTCATGCGTGACGATGAGATCGGCGATGCCGGCAAGTCGTTGCTCCGCTTCGCGATTATCGATCAGCAGCGGCTCGCCGCTGAGATTGGCGCTGGTCGCGACAATCGCCCAGCTCTCGCCGACCGGCGCATGCGCCGCATTCAGCGCATCGAAAATCAGGTGGTGAAGCGGTGCGACCGGCAGCATGATGCCGATGCGCGCCAGCTCCGGCGCGATTGACTGCACAAGGCGCCCGCGCGACGTCAGCAACACGATCGGCCGCGGCCGTGACTCGAGCAGCGCAAGTTCGACAGCGTCGGCCTCGGCGAACTCGGCGACTGCCTCCAGCGTACCGACCATGACGGCGAAGGGCTTCTGATCGCGCTGCTTGCGCAGGCGCAGTTGCCGCACGGCCGCATCATTGTGAGCATCGCAGATGAGCTGATAACCGCCGAGGCCCTTGATCGCGACAATCTTGCCGCCCGCGACGGCGGCGGCGATCTCGGCGATGCCATGGCTGAGCCGCGGCCCGCATCGCGGGCACGCAATCGCCTCGGTATGGAAGCGGCGACTGCCGGGGTCAGCATAATCAGCGGCACAGGCTGCGCACATCGCAAAGCGCTTCATTGCGGTGGCCGGACGATCATAGGGCAGCCGCTCGGCGATGGTGTAGCGCGGACCGCAATGCGTGCAGTTGATGAAGGGATAGCGGTGGAATCGGCTTGCCGGATCGAACAGCTCGCTCAGGCATTCCCGGCAAGTCGCGGCGTCCGCGACGATGCGCGTCGACACCCTACCCTGCTCGCTGGTGCGAATCGAGAACTCCTCGGTGGCGGCGGCGCCGATCGGCTGAACCGAGATCTCGTCGATCCTGGCAAGCGGCGGCTTTTCCAGTGGCAGCGCGGCGACGAAATCGGACGCCCGCTCGCCTTCGACTTCGATAAGAACGCCGTTCGGATCGTTGGCGACGAAGCCGCCGAGGCGATAGCGGGTGGCGAGACCATAGACGTAGGGACGAAAGCCGACGCCCTGCACGGCGCCACGCACATGCAGGCGCAGCCGCTGTCCGTCCCGCGCTGTGGCCTTGTCGCTCATCCTCACTCCGCTGCCGTCATCTCGGCCGGCTTCGCCTTCGAAGCCCGCTTGCGGAGCCAGGCATAGAAGGCCAGGAAGCCTTCGCCGGTGCGCGCCGACACCGTCAGCACCTCGATCCTGGGATTGACCCGCCGCGCATATTCGATGGTCCTGGCGAGGTCGAAATCGAGCACGGGCGCAAGATCGATCTTGTTGATCAGCATAAGCGCGGAGGCAGCGAACATGTCCGGATATTTCAGCGGCTTGTCCTCGCCTTCGGTGGTCGAGAACACCACGATCTTGCAGGCTTCACCGAGGTCGAATGCCGCCGGACAGACGAGATTACCGACATTCTCGATGAACACGACCCCACCGTTCAGCCAGGGCAGCCGGTCATAGGCTTCACCGACCATGGCCGCGTCGAGATGGCAGCCCTTTCCGGTGTTGACCTGGATCGCCGGCACGCCGGTTGCGCGGATGCGCTCGGCATCGTTGGAGGTTTGCTGGTCACCCTCGATCACGCCGATCGGGAAACTGTCCTTCAGCTCACTGACGGTGCGGACTAGCAGCGAGGTTTTGCCGGCTCCGGGGCTCGAAACCAAGTTGAAGGCGAGCACGCCGTCGGCACGGAAGCGAGCGCGGTTGTCGGCGGCGAGTCTGTCGTTCTTGCCGAGAATATCGCGTTCGATCTGGATGATGCGATCGCTGCTCATGCCCGCGATCTGTTGGCCGGCGGCGTCTGCACTGCAGTCGAGCAGGCCCGTATCGCCAGGCCCATGATCGTGGCTTCCGTCGTGATGGTGGTGGTGATGGTGACCGGGGCCATGGTGGTGATGATGACCTCCATGAGCGTGCTCGTGATCCTGATTATGATCATGCGTATGTTCGTTGGACGCTTTGCCGTCGCTGCAGCCGCAGACCGTACACATCAGTCGACCTCCAGTTCCTTCACACGCATCTCTTCGCCGCCGGTGACCTGCAATTGATAGCTGCCGCAGGATGGACACGGCTCGTAGCGCTGCTTGATCTCGACGTTTTGCGAGCAGGCCATGCACCAGGCCGTGCCCGGCGTCGCGATGATCTCGAGTCTTGCGCCTTGCGCGATGGTCCGCGCCGCGACGGCCTCGAAGCAGAATTGCATTGCGTCCGGCGCGACATGGCTGAGCGCACCGATCTCTAAACACACCGCCTTCACTCGCAAGAACGAGCGCTTGCGCGCCTCTTCCTCGACGATCCCGATGATGCCCTCGCACAAGGCCATCTCATGCATGGCTGGCCTCGCGGAAGCTGACGCTGAATCCGACGCAGGGGTCGAACGCCCCGACAAGTGTCCGCACCGCGTCTTGGCCCTGCCGGCCGGCGGAGAGGAGCGCGCCCTTGAGGCTTCGCACCAGCGGTCCGCGTTCGTGAAAATTCCACTCGGTCGGAGCGATATATTCGAAGCCGACGATACGTCCTTCCTCATCGAGCTTAACCGCGTGATGGAGCCGGCCTCGGGCGCATTCCACTGCCGCTGCGCCCCGGCGCTCGCCGAGCCGATAGCTCGCAACGACGCCATTATCGGGAGCGTCCCGCCTGGCGTCCAGCCAACAGGTGAGCCGGGCGATCTCGTCGATGCGCGCTCTCACGCGCGCGGCGCCGCTAGCACTTAAGGACAAAATCTGTTCGCGCTGCGCCCGCCGCGCCCAGACGCCCGTTTCCGGAACCTTCCCGCAGAGTTCCGGCGCTTCGGAATAAGCCGTCCCTTCAGCCATGAGGCGCGTCACGATCTCAAGATCGTCAGCGGGGGTCAGAAAGAATTGGTCGGCCGCCGGCAATGACATCACCTCACGATCGCAGCGCGTCAGATAGGTGGAAAGTACGCTGCCTGGCGCCGGAGGCTGGTGTTCACCCGAAACTCCGAGCGCGCGGAGCGCAGCCTTGACGTGTGCAATGACATCGCGGCGCACGGTATCTGGCACGGTTTCAACCGCACCACTGAGAGTGGTGCTCGCCTGTATCATGCTTCGCACTGCGGGTGCGCTCTCCTGATCGAGTTCGAGGCCTGCGACGAACAGGCCGCGTATCAATTCAGTTAAGCGCTCGGCGACAACGGCCGTGAGACGATGCATCGCTATCGGCTTGATCGTCTCCAGCCCCTGCGCCGCCTCGATTGCTGAAAGGAAGGCCACTTGGTGGGCGACCGAGCATAAGGAGAACAGGCGCGGCAGCACAGGGATGAGCGCGCTTGCCGGCTTTCCGGCAAACAGCCTCGTCAGGGGAGGCCGGCTCCGTGGCCGGATAGCAACGTCCGAAATTGTGGTACCAGTGAGCCACACCATTATGTCAATTTCGTTTCGAAAGGGGCGACTCATCCCGGCCGCTCCGTCAAGGTACCGCGCAGGAAGCTCCGACGATCAATCGGGGTCGTCGGTGGTTCGCGCCGGCGGACCGCCTCCTCGCTGTCGGCCGGCAGCATCAGCTCGGCAAGAGCGGCGTCAGCCGTTGCTCGCGCCGATGCCATGTCCGCAAATTGGAACATTGGCGAGAACAGCGAGCAGCTAGCGATGCGGCCCATTTGCACCTCGCTGAGGGTAAATTCGATATCACCGGCTGGAAAGCGAATACGCACGGTCGCGCCCGACCTATCCCCAGCGGCGCTCGCCGGCATCACCACGTTCATGAACCAAGGAGTGACCATGATGCCGACAAACGTTCCCTCGAAGCGACGGAAACCAATGGCCTCAACATCGAGGGCCTCGTTGTAGATTGGCAAATCGCGCATCGCGCGCTCGCCGATCTGGCGATACATTCCTGCCAATAGCTCGCCCCATGTCACCGCGTCGGCGTCGCTGGGAGAGCTTGGCGCGCTGGCAGTCATGTTTCGATCGCCATGAACTTCGATTTCGGGGCGTCGCAGTTGGGGCATCGCCACTCCTCCGGCAGAAGTGAGAACGGTGTGCCGGGTGCGATCTGCGCCACCGCATCACCATCGGCCGGATCATAGACGGTCCAACAGATGCCGCATTCAAGCCGCGCAGCCTCAGTGACGTCTTGGCGCACGCCAAAGTTCTCAAAGGCGCTCATTTGAAATATGCCTCAATGATTTCTTGGAGCCGTTCGGCGGAATCCTCGAAATCTTCGTCTGCAGCAAGCGCAACCGTGGGTACCCCGCCAACTTCCAGCGTGTCGAGGATGATGGTGTCCATGGCGTTGAAAAACTGCACCGACCAGACATTGCGAATGCCAGTCGACAGCACCCGACAGGTGCCATAGCCGCGCGAGACAAGCTGGATCGGCCCGTTCCGAATAGTCTCCTGCAAAAAGCTCATATCCACCGGGCTCATCGGCAACAGAGTGAAATTGATGATCTGCGAGCGGATGCCAGGACGCCAGGCTAGCGCCCGCTCGCGGATCTCGGCGAGCACCGGTAGGACGTTCATGGCGCCTTCAGGGGCCTGTCCGATTTCGAAATCGGCGGCTGTCAGATCGGCTGCTGCGCGTCTGACGATCTCGGGAACAGCGCCTACTTCAATATATTCGGAAGCCGCGTCAGTTTCGATCCTGACACGCCAGATCCCTGCGAGCACCGATTCTTGAATCTGCGCCAGCGATCCGTCCGGCAGCGCTACGACGCCGCCGACCTCCCCCTCGCCGAGAACATCGGCGACGAGCTTGCTTTCGAGATCGTTGAGATTGCCGAGCCGGAACAGTTGCGAGGGTGCGTCCGCCCTTTGACCTGCAATGGCCTCCGCGATGTTGGAGAGCAGCGTGACGGCTTTGGGGCAGTTCTTAGCGAGCTCGACACTGTCTAATGTTGCGAGTCTTGCGAGTGCGCCGGCCGCCGTCAGGCTGCCACTTGAGGCATTGAGACTCTCTTCTCCGATAGGGAACACGCTGACGGGTTGCTCGGCGCCTTCCGGCGCATCCCAGAATCCGACCTTCATAGCTCGACACCTTTTGCGCGATGCTGGGGAACAATGGTAACGGCAATGGCTGCGCTTTGCCCGCGCGGGCGGTCGATCAGCTTAGTGATGCGGTCGACATAGACTGACCAATCCTGGATCTTGGCGATCAGCCCCAGCGTCTCGCCCTTGGCCACGAAGATAAGGGTCGGCTGCACTCGCACCCCGAAACGTTCGCCAAGCGCCTCTTCGGCATGGGGTGCAATGATCGCGGCGCGCAGGCGGCCTCCGAACGCCGTAACCAGCTCAGGCAGCACTACGGCGACATCAATGGCCTCCGGAAAACGGTTGGGATTACCCGCCGATAGCAGCACGGCGACAGCACCGGCTTGGTCGGCATGTTTAAGAAAATGATCGACGGTCGCGACATCGACCTCATTGAGGCCATGCCGACTGAGATCATGCCGTCCTACCTGGAATTCCATTTGACCTCCCAAAACAGACTTATCTTTCTGATCGGGATAGTGTTAGCAAGCTGCGTGCCAGGGACAGTCAGGATTTATGTAGTTGAATTCACTGATCTATTTTCAACGCCATCAAGCCGAGTGGATGCGAATGATAAGCTACTTTCCACTACAAACGAAAGCCTTCTTTCCAGACTAGAAACTTGTCTTCCGGCGAGCACCTCGGCCAGCGGCTGAGGTCAGCCGGCCAAGTCATTCTAGGATGACAACCCGCTTAATCAGTCAGGAGGTGCGCAGGCAATTGCGGTTCGCGGTCGATCAGATCGGCGAAGAAGCAGTCGAAATCGTTGCCGTCGAGCGCTGCACCGAGACCGTCGATGGCAGCCGCAATCAGGCACGCTTCTTCTTTCTCAAGTAGGCGGATCGCCGTGTCGATGTAGACCAGCACGTGGGCACCGGCCGGAGGATGCGAGAGCAGAAGCACGGAGACGCGGCGTTGCTCGCCGCGAAACTCGCACAAAGCCGAAATTCCATCGGTCTCGACGATAGTCATCGGCAGTCCAAGGCACATCCGTCTTCTCCGGCACGCTCCGGCGGTCAGGCCGGCCGCATCTCGTAACTCGCATGGTCGATGTCGTTGGCGAGCAGGCGCTCGGAGTCTGCCAACGGCGTATCGCGCAGCTTCACCTCGATGCCCCACTCGGCCAGAACTTTGCAGGCAAGCTCGATGGCCGGTGCGATCTGATCGCGTACGGACGCCGTCAATGGACCTCCCCAGTCTTCGAGATCGAGCGGTTGGCAGCCGATCAGGACGAGGTGCTTCGGGCAGCGGCCGAGCAGGTCGGCTGCGCTGATCACCTCCTGGAAGCCGGTTTGATGCAGACTCATCTTCTTCGCGCCGGTGAAGCGTGGCACCTCGTCGCCGCGCACGAGCTTCAGCTTGCCTGGCGGCAGACCATAATCGATGGCATCGAACACGAGCAAGCGATCAGCGTCCTCCAGATAGTTGACGAGATAGAGCCCCTGCGTTCCGCCATCGAGAATCGTGACATTATCAGGCACGGCGTAGCGGCGGTGGAAGTCCTCCACCGCGCGCACGCCAAAGCCTTCATCGGCCCACAGGATGTTGCCGATGCCGAGCACCAAGATGTGGTCGTCGTTTGGGGCGTTCAACATCGAGATCGTTCCAGTTTCAGTCACGGAATTGCCGTTCGCCCGAGATCATCGAGGAGATGATACTCTGGCGTGACATGATGTCCTCGCGGATCGCAGCGTAGATGTGTACCATCACGAACACGACCAGCGCCCACATGCCCAGATGATGCCAGGTGTGAACGTCCTGGCTGTTCGGCCAGATCGAGAACACCCAGCCGAACAGTTTGTGCTGCCAGCTATCGATGCCTTCTCCTTCCGAATAGAGCGCAAAGCCGGTCACGATCATGAAGGTCACGAACAACGTGAAGCCCGTGAACATCGCGGTCTGCGCCAGCGGGTTGTGCCCGACATACATCTTCGGCTGACGTTCCAGGAAGGCGTACCAGCGGATCTCGTGCCAGACTTCCTTCCAGAATTGCCGGCGATGCACCGGCAGATAGAAGATCTGCCGGGAATGGTGGTTGCCGGTGAAGGCCCACAGGATACGCGCGAGGAAGAACACCGCGAGCACCTGCCCCGCCGCGAAATGGGCGAAGCGCATATAGCCCATCACGAAGTTGGCCGACGCCTCCCCCTCGACCGCCGGCAGCGGCGTCCCGATCAGAAACCCGGTGACCATCAGGATGATGATCGAGAACGCGTTCACCCAATGGCAGATGCGCACCGGCGCTTCGTAGACATAGACGGTGGGCCGGCCCACCGCATGCTCGCCAGCAGCATCGGCCGCGATCGCCGTCAGGTCCGGCTCGCTTTCCACCGGGGGAGCAATTGCATCCATCATGGCCGCCTCCTACCTGACCTTGACCTTGGCGAGTTCCTGGCCGTCCGGGCTCATGACGTGCGTCGAACAGGCAAGGCACGGATCGAAGGAATGGATCGTGCGCAGGATCTCGAGCGGCTGCTCGGGATTAACCATCGGCGTGTTCATGAGCGAGGCTTCGAACGCGCCGATGTTGCCTTGCGGATCGCGCGGCGAGCCGTTCCAGGTCGTCGGTACCACGCACTGGTAGTTGTCGATCTTGGTTTCCTTGATCTTGATCCAGTGCGCGAGCGCGCCGCGCGGGGCCTCGGTGAAGCCAAAGCCCTTGGCTTCCTTCGGCCAGCTCTCCGGTTTCCACTTGTCGACATTCGCGGTCGAGCTGTCGCCGGCTTTGATATTGGCAACGAGCTTGTCCTGGAAATAGCGCATCTGGCGTCCGGCCCAAACAGATTCGAGCGCGCGCGCCGCGGTGCGGCCGAGCGTCGAGAACAGCGCCGACATTGGTAGATCGAGATCCTTCAGGAATTTGTCGACGGGATCCTTGAACTCCGCCTTGTTCTGCGCATAGCCGACGACCCAGCGCGCGAGCGGGCCGACCTCCATGGCATGTCCCTTCCAGCGCGGCGCCTTGATCCAAGAATATTTGCCGCCTTCGTCGAGCTGTTCGATCGCGGTCTTGGTACCCTTTGCATTGGGTCCGAGTTCGTAGTTCGGCTCCGTGATGCCATCCCAAGGATGAAGGCCCTTGGTTTCGTCGGGATACTTGTACCAGGAGTGGACCACGAACTCCTGGATCTCGTCGGGATTGGCGTGATCGACCGGAAGCACCTCGGAGAGATTGCCGTTGATGATGGCGCCTCGTGGCAGCTTCAGGTTCTTGGCTGAATAGTCGTTGGCATGTTCTGGCACGTCGCCATAGGCGAGCACGTTCTGACCCGAAATGCCTCCACCATAGAGCCAGTCCTTGTAGAACGAACCGATCGCGGCCACGTCAGGCAGGTAGACCATTTCGTTGAATTCCATGATGCGGTCGATGATCGAGGAGATCAGGTTCAACCGCTCCATGTTGATGGCACCGACAGCACCTGTCCCATCTACGTTGATCGGACAGGGCACGCCGCCGACGAGCCAGTTTGGATGCGGATTCTTGCCGCCGAAGATGGTGTGGATCTTGACGATCTCCTTCTGGAAATCGAGCGCCTCCAGATAATGCGCGACCGCCATCAGATTGGCCTCGGGCGGCAATCTGTAGGCTTTGCTGCCCCAATAGCCGTTCTTGAACGGACCGAGCTGTCCGGACTCGACGAACTTCTTGAGCCGGGTCTGCAGATCCTTGAAGTATCCCGGCGAGGACAGCGGCCAGCTCGAGATCGACTGGGCTAGCGTTGATGTCGCGCGCGGATCGGCCGAGAGTGCGGAGACGACGTCGACCCAATCGAGCGCATGCAGGTGATAGAAATGGACGACGTGGTCGTGCACCTGAAGTGCGAGCTGCATCAGGTTGCGAATCGAGTTTGCGTTTTCGGGGATGGTGATCCCAAGCGCGTTCTCGACCGCGCGCACCGAGGTCAGCGCGTGCGTGCCGGTGCAGACGCCGCAGATCCGCTCGGTAAATGCCCACGCATCGCGCGGGTCGCGGTTCTTCAGGATCACCTCGATCCCGCGCCACATCGTGCCGGTCGATACGGCATTGCGGATCACGTTGTCGGCGTCGACATTGACCTCGACCCGCATGTGTCCCTCGATGCGGGTCACGGGATCGACGACGATGCGTTTGCCGGAATTGTCGAGATTGAAGCCGTTGGGAGTCTGGATACCCATGATCGTTTCTACCCTAATGTGTCTTTTGATCAGCTGTTGTGGCCGGCGTCTTCGCGCTTGCTGGCAAGCCGCTTTACCGCAGTGACGGCGGCGTGCGCGGCCACCGCCGCACCCACGGCGCCCGCTGCCGCCATGCCGATCTGATCGGCGTTTTTCTCGATGCCGAACTGCTTGATGTTGGTGAGGCGATCGTAGAACGAGCCCTTGTCCCAAAAGCCGTCCTCTGAGCAGCCGATGCAGCCGTGTCCCGATTGGATGGGGAATGAGACCCCCCCGTTCCAGCGCACGGTTGAGCAGGCGTTATAGGTCGTTGGCCCCTTGCAGCCCATCTTGTAGAGGCAGTAGCCTTTGCGCGCCGCCTCATCGTCCCACTCCTCGACAAACTGGCCGGCGTCGAAATGCGGGCGCCGGTAACACTTGTCGTGGATGCGCTGCGAGTAGAACATCTTAGGCCGGCCCTGGCGGTCGAGCTCGGGCAGCTTGCCGAAGGTGGTGATGAAGGTGACGACGCCGGTCATCACTTCGGCGATCGGGGGGCATCCCGGCACCTTGATGATCGGCTTGTTGGTGATGACCTTGTCGATCGGTGTGGCCTGGGTCGGATTGGGCTTTGCCGCCTGTACGCAGCCCCAGGACGCGCAAGCGCCCCAAGCGATGATCGCCATCGCGTCCTCGGCCATCATCTTCAGCTTTTCGACGAATGGTTTGCCGCCGTCGATACAGAACATGCCGCCCTCGTTGAGCGGCGGATTACCTTCAACGGCCAGAATGTACTGACCTTTATGCTTGGCACGGGTCTCCTCGAGGATCGCTTCCGCCTGATGGCCCGCGGCCGCCATGATCGTGTCATCGTAGTCTAGCGAGATCATCGACAGCACCGCATCCTTCACCAGGGGATGCGCGGAGCGGATGAAGCTCTCGGAGCAGCAGGTGCATTCGAGACCGTGCATCCAGATCACGGGCACACGCGGCTTGGTCTCGAGCGCATTGGCGATGCGGCTCGCCGCCAGCGGGCCGAGGCCGAGGCTCGTCGCGGTCAGGCTGCAGAACTTGTGAAAGCTTCGACGCGTGATGCCTTGCCGCCTGATCACGCTGTAAAATGTTTCCGTCGCCGTGCCCATAAATCCTCCCGCCGTCAGCTTTGGCTTTCAATGACGCTTAGGGACAGCAAGAAGCAGGCCAACTGCGTGGCGCAAAATGAAATTAGAGGAATGTCAAAAGGTTGCGAGATCTGAATTGTGCAAGACGCGAAGATCGAGCGGCACTGCACGAAAGAAGCGGAAACAATTCGATTTGCAGGCGGTAACGAGGTTTACGCCGCCGAGCCCGTTTCAATGCGCAGTGCACACCATGCAAGGATCGAACGAGCGCACGACATGCTGAACCGCAACGGAACGTGCGCCAGCCTCGCCCACATCGGTGCCGACCAGCGCCTGTTCCAGAGGGCCTGCCACGCCGAGGGAATCGCGCGGTGAAAAATTCCAGGTGGTCGGCGCGATGATCTGGTAGCGCTCGATCTTTCCACCGCGCACCGCCACCCAATGCCCGAGGCTGCCGCGCGCGGCCTCGACGAGACCGACATATGCCCCGTCGGGCATCTCCTGCGAGGGAGCACAGAACGGTTCCGAAAGTCGTAGCGCGCGGGTCCACTGCTCCATCGCAAGTGCGATGCGCGCAGTCTCGATCAGCCGGGCGATCACACGGTTGCGGACATTGGTGCCGCTTGGGGCGACGAGATCGGCTATCAGCGCTTGCCCGGCCACGGTCTGGCGCGCAATCGCCCCGACCTCGACCGGCTGGCCCGAAAGCCGCGGCGCCTTGCACCAGCTATAGGCGCCTGCCTTGTCGGGATCAGGTACGGTGTTGCTGTGCGCAGGATCGGAGGAGCAATCCCGCATCCATGCATGGGAAACGTCCTCGCTGATCTGACTCAGCGGCAACGGCTCCACAACCATGTCTGGACCAACAATGCCGCGCGGGAACAGTCCGCAATCGGCGCCTTGATAGGCGCCATAGCTCATCAACACGCCCGGTCCCTTGCCGAGCTCACTGAGCGCGAGGCTGTCGGCAAGCCTGAGGAAATGAGCGAAATCACCGCTGCGCCCCGCGCGCCAGCGGTCGAGCTCGTCTGCGGTCGAGAGCGACAGCATGTTCTCTAGAGTATCGGCGAACACTGTACGTTCAAGGAACGTGCGAAATGAGGTCACGATCGACAACAGCCGTACGCGCTCGCCGAGTTCGATCGCGCGCGTCGCGCCGCCCGGCTGGAAGGCAAGGCTGTGTGGCCATTTGCCAGCAATGATTCCCATAGTCTCGAGCAGCCGCGCCCGCGCCGGCAGCGCATCGCGCGCCGCACTGCCGCGGGTGGCCGCAAAGCGCTCGCGAGTCTCCTGGTACCAATCCTGCGAAGCGTAGGCTTCACGGGCGAAGTCAGGCATGAAGAAGATGTAGAAATGCGTAAGATGATCGGCGGCATTCTCTGCCGCGTGCGCGATATTAGTGGCGAGCAGACCGTTCGGCGCCGCCTCGGTTCCCATCGCATGGCGAAGCGCGGCAGCGGCGGCGACCGACTGCGAGACCGAGCAGATGCCGCAGATGCGCGGCGCCAACACCAGCGCATCAAGCGGTGGCCGCCCCTCCAGAATTTGCTCGAACCCGCGATAGAGCGGCGCCGTCACTTCGGCGCGCTGGACCCGGCCGCTTTCGACGTCGAGGCGGACTTCGAGATCGCCCTCGACGCGGTTGAACGGGCCGATCGTAATCCTCGTCATGGCGTGCGCTTGGCCGTGGTGCGGCCGGGCGGCACCACCACATGATCAGCGGTCGCATTCAGCCTCACGCGCCGCGGAGTCGCCGATTTCGACAACGCCGCGAGCGCGACGAACCAGGCTTTTGGCATGTCGGTCGGCAAGCCGACTGGGATGCCGGCAAGCTTGGCGGTCTCCAGGAAATTCTGCGCGTCTTCGAAGCCAGGTGACGTGCAGGCGATGCAGGCATAACCGCCCTTCGTGCAGGAACCGCCGCCGTTCCAGGAGCGCTGGTTGCAATCGCCGACAGCCTGAGTCGCCTTGCAGCCGAGATGCTCCATGAGGCAGCCGCGCTCGGACATGGTTTCGGCGCTGGCCTTGAACTCATAGAACTCGTTGCGGGAGCAGCCGTGATGAGCAAGATGGTTGGCAACGAATTTCGGTCGGCCATAGGTGTCGAGGTCAGTCGCTGACAAGTCCTTGGACGTCAGTGCCAAAATGGTTTCCATCATCCAGCCCGGATGCGGCGCACAGCCAGCCACATTGATCACCGGCAAGCCGAGCCGGGAGCGGAAGCCTGCGCCGAGCGCGCCGCCAGCATCGGCGCCCTCGAATTGCAGCCCGACCGCGTCGGTTGGATTGGCGCCGGCGGCTGGCACCCCGCCATAGGCGGCACAGCTTCCGACCGCAACGACATAGTCCGCCCGCGGCGCGAGATCTAGCATCCAGTGGTAGATCGAGCGGCCCGTGCCCGCGAGCATGTTGAAGCGGCCGCTATCGTTCGGGCCGCGGGCAACGGAGCCTTCGAGGAGCAGTAGGTCGAGCGGCACCCTGCCCTCGCGCACGGAGTTGAGCACCTCGGCCGCTTCCTCGCCTGTCTCCTCGCTGACCGAGGGATGCCACAGCAGGTTGATGCCGAACTGCCTCAGTTCGTCGAACCAGCCGGAAGAGCCGCTTTCGAGGATCGACATGGTGCAACCGCCGCAGCTCGCGCCTTGCAGCCAGAGCAGGTTGGTCATTCCGTTCGATTGGCTCATCACTTGCCCTCCAGCTCCACCAGCTTCGGCCGACCCGGCTCGAATGGCAAGCCCTCGGCGCGAAGGAACTCAGTCATGATCGCCCGGCGCGCCTTCATGTTTAAGGTGCCTCTGGCGGATCCGGTGCGTGATGATCCAAATTAGACCGACGGCAAATGGTACGAACAATGCTGTCGCGAGTGACGGCTCGACATGCAAGCCGCCGTCATGTGCGCCCTTAGCGAGGTAGCCGAACAGGCTGACGACGTAATAGCCGATCGCCGCCACGGAGAGGCCTTCGACGGTGCTCTGCAGGCGCAATTGCAGCTTGGTGCGCTCGTTCATTGAGCGCAGCAGGTCACGATTCTGCTCCTCCAGTTCCACGTCCACCCGCGTGCGCAGGAGATCGGCGGCGCGCGCTAGCTTGATCGATAAGTTGGCCTGGCGGTCCTCCATCGCGGCGCAGGTGCGCATCGCCGGCGCCATCCGCCGGGCAAGGAAGGACGACCAGGTCGGTCGCCCTCCGATCTCGCTTCCTTCGATCACGCCAAGGCGGGCCTGCACGATGTCGTAATAAGCCCGGCTCGCGCCGAAGCGGAACAGGCTACCCGCTGCGCCGCGCTCCAATGAGGCGGCCAATGCGGTCAGCTCCGTGAGGAGGTGATTGTTGAGCTTGAGGTCCTCGGCGCCCTGCATCTCCTGGAGCACTTCGACCAGCCGCCGCCCAATGTGATCGACCGAGGGCGCGAGCTCGAGCGCGGCCGGCAGGCCGAGCAGCGCCAGCGTGCGATAGGTCTCGATCTCCAGCACGCGCTGCACAAGAGCGCCAAGCCGGCCCGGCGACAGGCCGTCGTTGCAGATGAGAATGCGGACAAAGCCCTGCGCATCCGCACGAAAGTCGGAAGCGACGACCGCAGGGCCGCTGCGGACTGTCGCCATTGCGAGGCTGCTCTTATCAAACAGCTCCTCAGCGCGCGCGACGGCCGCTTCGGTCTGCTCCACCTCGAGCCTCACCGCCACAAGCAGCTGTCCCGTTTGCGGCAGTGCCCGGATCAATGCGGTAAGTTCGTCACCGATGGGAGCGAACGCCAGCGCGGATGCCTCATTACTCCAGATCCAGGTGAAAGTCGTGAATTCGGAATGCTGTTCCCAGCGTAGCGAAACTGCTCCGATTGACACCTGGTGGTGCTTAGCCGACACCTCGGGTGCCGCCAAGCCCTGCGCGGTGCAAAAGCCTACAAAGGCCTGCCGGTCGGCGGCCGCCGCT
This sequence comes from Bradyrhizobium guangdongense, assembly GCF_004114975.1. NCBI lineage: Bacteria > Pseudomonadati > Pseudomonadota > Alphaproteobacteria > Hyphomicrobiales > Nitrobacteraceae > Bradyrhizobium > Bradyrhizobium guangdongense. The sequence goes on along the minus strand of NZ_CP030052.1, from coordinate 637,790 downwards.
TCTCCCTGGCCCAAAAAAGCAAATCGCAGCACTGCGAGAGGCGCGGAGAGCCGCGTGAACGGACGCGCATGCACCTCACCCAACACTGCACCGCGTTGCGGGTGCAACGCGAATCCGGCCAGATCCAGACCATGCTCCATCGACGATCCCTAGGATACCGGTTTGCCCACGCGAGGGTGCCGGCTTGTCCGTTGACTAGCGCAGGTCTCTGGCACTTGCGCAATGGTAGTCGCAGGCGTCTCGCATTGCGAGCCAGACTACGCCGCGACGACGTTGGCCATGAAACGGTCAAGCTCCGCGCGCAGGCGGTGGCTCGCCTCGGTTAGTCCGCGCGCTGATTGCAGCACGGCGGAAGCCGCCGAGCCGGTCTCGCTTGCTTCGCGATTGACCTGCTCGAGATTGGATGACACCTGCGCGGTGCCAGAGGCCGCCTGCTGCGCGCTCTGTGCGATCGCCTGTGTCGTCGCGGTCTGCTGGTCGACGGCGGACGCGATCGAACCCGAGATGGCGGAGATATCGCCAATGATGCCGGCGATCGACTTGATCGCGGCAATCGAATCTCCGGTCGCTTGCTGCATACCTTCGACGTGAGAGCCGATCTCCTCCGTCGCACGGGCGGTTTGGCTTGCAAGCGACTTCACCTCGGCTGCGACGACGGCAAAGCCGCGGCCCGCCTCTCCGGCGCGGGCTGCCTCAATGGTGGCATTGAGCGCGAGCAGATTGGTCTGCTCTGCGACCGCTGTAATCAGCTTCACGACATCACCAATCCGGTGCGAGGCTTGCGCGAGCGTCGCGATGCGGGCGTCCGTGCTCTTGGCCTGGGCTACCGCATTACCGGAGATCGCATTCGAGTTGCGGACCTGGGTGCGAATATCATTGATCGACAGCGACAGCTCCTCGGCCGCCGAGGCGACCAAACCAATGCTGCTCGACGATTCTCGCGCGGCGCCGACCACCGCGTTGGTCAGGCCCCCTGTCGCCTCCGCATTGCGTGACAGCGTTGATGCTGCTGCTTCGAGTTGCTGAGCAGAACCCGAAATGCCGTTGACGATGTCACCCACCGCGGCCTCAAAGCCGCCAGCGAATTTAGCGAGCTCAGCGCGCCGCAGCTCGGCCGCCGACCTGTTACGCTCTTCGATCTCCGCAGCTTCGCGTTCGGCGCGCTCAATGGCTTGCCGCTTGAAGCTCTCGACCGCGCCAGCCATCTTGCCGACCTCGTCGTGCCGACCGAGCCCCGGCAGCACGATCTCATAGCGGCCGTTTGCCAGCTCGATCATCGAGCTGCACATCGCGATGACAGGTTTTGCGATACCGCGTCCGATCGCAAAGGAGAGCACGAGGCCAATTGCAATCGAGGCGAGCGCAAGGGCAACCACTACCGATTGACCGTGGATGATTTGCACCGCGGTCTTTTTCTCGGCATCAGCCTGCTCCGCCAAAGCCACTCGCTTCAGAGAGGCGGCCGCCCCGGATAGTCCGTGACGCAGCTTCCACATGTCCGCCATCAAACGATCGATCTCTTGGCCTGCGGCCTCCACTCGGGCGAACCCATCTCGGTAAGACGCGACGAGCTCGTCGAGCGCCTGTCCGCCGACGTCCGGCGAGCGACGCTCTCGCACGATCGCACCTTTAAACCCTTCTATTCTCTGTAAGACGTCCCTCGCGAGGACTTCATCGTGGAGCTTCAATTCTGTCGTTACGAGGCGATCGATCGTATCGAAACGCTCAATGATATTTTCTGCTTGAGCGCCCGGCGCCTTCACCTGATCGAGCGCGGTCCGGATGACGTGCGCCTGTCCGCCCATCGTGGCTGCCGAGCGATCGATCCCGGCGCGCAGCGCCAACACTTTGTTGAAGGAATCGGTATAGGCGCGGTAGGCTTCGAACAGTTCCTTTATCGACTGCTGCCAGCTGAGAGTTGCAGTCTCGGTTTTGGCTGCCGTGATCGTTCGCTCGAGCAAGCGTCGCGCCTCTTCCGCGGCAGCTTCCGCCTCCTTTATGCCCGTCAGGGCGTAATAGCGCGCGTTGCTCTGGTATGCCGAGAGCGAGCTGTCGATTTCGCGCGCATAATCCGATTCCGACATGCTGATACGATAAACGTCGAAGCCGTCGAGGATCGCCTCATAGCCAAACCAGGCGCCCGCCATGGTGCCCGCCGACAGCAGCAGAACGATAGCAAATCCCATCATGATTTTCAGGCGAATTGACAGGTTGGCGATGACTGGCTCGCTTTTCGGCAAGCTCATGGCCGCTGCATTCATCCGGCCCTGTGTCTGGAAGACGCCTGCCCGGCGCGATGCGCCGCCGCGCCGAATGAAGCTCAAATCCATATCGCAAATACCCGGTTCGCTGGAGCTGGAAATGAGCAAACGATGTGCCGTCTCTCCTAATCATCGGTAAATTGCAGCGAGCTGCCGCGCAGCAAGTGTCGTGCGCCGGGTAAGGAAGCTCGCTGCTCATGCAGGGAAAAAGACCGCGAACCCACGTGGATGCAGCGGAAAATAGCAAAGAGGTTCAATAAAGATATGAAAGCAGGATTTCCACCTGCGGTTAAAGCGGGTTTCCAATTCTTCGTTGCGTAGGGCCGCTGAAGCGTGAAGAAAAAAATTGCAGGGCGGTGATTTCGCGCCGGCATGCGCGCGATATTCTCGATGGCATGCGCTGATTCGTTTGTTCGCTGCGTCGAATCACTCTCAATGCAGGAGCATGCGATGACGAAAATCTCGGAGATTCCGGGTACGCTGGACGCCGTCGGCGCCGTCGGCACGGATCGCCAATCAATCTATGTCTATGAGGCACCGGTACGGATCTGGCACTGGTTAAATGCGCTAACGATCTCTCTTCTGGCCGTTACCGGTTATCTAATCGCCTCGCCGCTTCCCTCGATGCCTGGTGAAGCTAGCAATTGGTACACGATGGGCTACATCCGATTTGTTCACTTCGCGTCGGGACAGGTGCTCGCCTTCGCGTTCCTTTATCGCGTCTACTGGGCGTTCGTCGGCAACCAGTATGCCCGCCAGTTGTTCGCGTTTCCGATCTACAACCGGATCTGGCGCTGGGGCCTTTTGTACGAGCTGCGATGGTACCTGTTCCTAGTGCGCTACCCGAAAAAATACGTCGGCCACAATCCTTTGGCCAATACTGCGATGTTCTTGTTCGTGATTGTGATGATCCTGATGATGCTGACCGGATTTGCACTTTACGCTGAGGGCGAAGGTCGCGACAGCTTATGGTATGCGCTGTTCGGCTGGTGGTTCTCGATCTTCCCAAACAGTCAAGACGTGCATACAGTGCACCATCTCGGCCTCTGGTTCATTGTGACTTTCGTCATCCTGCATGTATATGCTGCCGTGCGCGAGGACATCGTGTCGCGTCAGAGCATGCTATCGGCCATTATTACCGGCGAACGGACGTTTCGCGACTCGCGACCTGACTGATATCAGAATGTGCCCGCTAGGGTCACTCGGACGGTCAAGGGTTCGACCGGGTGAAGCACATAGTCCATCACACCAATGGCACAGACTGGCGCAGGGGCGGCATTGGCGGCACAGAGATTGTAAAGTTTGTCCGTCTTCAGCAGGGAGCCATAGGCATAGGTGATCTGGTTCGCCTTGCTGTTGAGGAGGTTGAGCAAATCGAGCTGGAGGCGCCAGCCCTTGTCGGTGCGGTAGCCGATCCGCGCGTTGAAGATGCCGGTAGGTTGCGATCGGAAGGCGTTGTCTTCCGTCAGCGGACTGGAGGCGAGATAGCGCCAACGCAGGGCGCCGAACCAGCCCGTCTTCGCGCCGAGCGAGATGCCGGCGGACGCCATCATGGTCGGTGCGTTAGGGATATAGTTGCCGGGCGCGTTGCCGATCTGCGCGGCGGGATAGCCGGCGAGTGAGGCATAAACCTCCGCCTGGTCGCTGTCGTAACCGCGAAAGCGCGCATGGGTCATCGCGAGATCGGCGTCGACGTCAATCCAAGACCGTGGGCGGTAATGGTTGGTCCATTCGAATCCATAGCGGCGGCTCGCGCGCGCCGTCGTGGTATCGCCGGCATCGCCTGAGAACAGGATCTCGGAATCCTGGTCGAGGACGAAGAGGCTGAGCGAGGTGTCGAGATCCGGGACGATCCTCGAACGCACGCCGACCTCCGCGCCCCTGGTGCGGACCAGCAGCGGCGAGCGCGGCAGCTTTGTCCCGGGATCGCTCGGATCTTCCGTCGTCGTCGCACCCCGCGCGTCGTTCGAGTGCATGCCATAGCCGGCGCCGAAAAAGAACTCGGTCTTGTTAAAGGGACCGACCACGATGCGAAGCTTGGGACTTCCGATCGTAGCGTTGGCATGGCCTGAGTTGTTCGCATCGAACAGCGACGTCACGTCGGCCGCGTAATAGTCCCCGCGCCAACCGACCGTGGTCCTCAGCCAGTCCGAAAAGTGCAACGTACTCTCGGCGTAAGCGCCGATGCTGCCTTCCCCGACCTTATCGCTGCGTACGTTGGACAGGAAACTGCGCCGGTGGGTGTCGGTGAGCGCGAGATCGATGGCGTCGTAACGGGACTGCAGGCCGAAGGTCGTCTGCATCGGCAGCCCAGCGAATGAGCCATCCATCGTCCGTGCGATGTTAGCGCCGGCCATTAGGCGGCCGTCGTGCTGGTGAAATTGGTCGCCGACAACGGGATTGGCCAGGAAATAAGTGAAGTTATTGTAGAGATCGAGCTCGCTCTTGACGACATAAGCGTTCGCCTTCCAGGCCCCGGAATTATCGCTCTGCGCCACGCGCGCCGACAGGGCAAAACGGTTTGCGTTGCCGCCGTCAGTCGGGTCTTCAGATCCAAACCGATCCATCAATCCGTCCGTCATGGCGCGCTGCGGCACCTGATCGGTCGAATTCCATCTGTTGGCGTAAGCCATGCCCGTGACCGACACGCCGTCGGTGGCCGTGCCCTGACTGTAGCGCAAGAGCCCATTGAGCTTGCGGAGGTTGTCCGGGTTGTCCCAGGGGCCGTTGTAGGTCCCAGCCTCGCCGGCGAGGAGCAATGTCCCATCGCCGAGCCTCGTCGAATCCATGCCGAGGAAGCGGCGATATCCAAAGCTGCCGGCGGTCATCTGCGCTAGCCCCTTCACCGTGCGGTCGATCAGGCCGATATGCACGGCGCCGGCCGAGGAGAAGTCGCCTTCATCGGCGAAGTAAGGCCCCTTCTTTACCTCCATGGCGGCGATCGCTTCAGGAATCAGCCAATTGAGGTCGGCATAGCCCTGGCCGTGGGCGTGAGTGCGCATGTTGGCAGGCACATCATCAACATAGATCGCGAGATCCGTGCCATGATCGAGATTATAGCCGCGCAAGAAGTACTGGTTCGCTTTGCCCTCGCCGGAATGCTGCGTCACAATGAGCCCCGGTACAGCTTCGAGCACTTCGCCCGGGCGCATCACGGGCCGCGCGTTGACGTCTTCGCCTGATACTGTGATCTGGCTTGCCATGCTCGACGCGGGAGCCAAGGCCGCGCTGCTCTTGGCCGATACCGCTGAGGCTTGCCCGCCCAGCTGGCTACTGGACCCTATGCCGAGCGCTCGATCCGAGCGTGGCGTTGGAGCTCTTCGCGGTCGCCGTGGGATCTCCTCACGAGTGACTATGACTGCAGGCAAGGTGTAGCTAGTCTGGATATTGTCTCCAGAGCTAGGTTCAGCGTCGATCATGAGGGCGCAGATGCTTAGTGCTGCAATGCTCGTCCAGCGGGCAAAGACGGCAGGCTTCGAGCGGCTCGACAGCATCGCTGCAGCCGCTAAGTCGCGCGTGATGTCGGCAAGGCGGTTCGAGTGGTCTTTCCCTTCCATGCAACGCGATACAGCAGGAGAGATGCTAGCCAGGCGAGAGCGAACAATGACATCACGCCGAAGCCTAAGATGGCTTGTGATCCCTTGAGGCGATCGACGAGGCTCGAAAGGGCACCCGTGAGCTCAAGCTGATCGCTGATCAGGCCAAGCGTTTCCACGCTGCCGATGAACAGCGCAATCGCGACTGAGGCACCTGTGATTGTCAGATTGTACCAAAGCTTTCGGGCCGGATCGACGAAAGCCCAGCGATAAGCGCTGGCCATAAATGCTGAATCCAAGGTATCAACCAGGGACATTCCGGCAGCGAAAAGTGCAGGAAAGACTATGGCCTGCCAGAGCGACAGGCCGCGCGCAGTCTCAGAGGCAGAGAGGGAGAGCAGGCCAATTTCGGTCGCCGTGTCGAAACTTAATCCGAACAGGAATCCGAGCGGATACATGTGCCAGCTTTGCGTCACAATTCGGAAGATCGGGCCGAGCAAATGCGAAAGAAGACCGCTTCCGGCTAGGGGCGCATCGAGTAATTGTGCACCGTAGACGCCGCTGGCCTGCGCTGCACGCATTGTGCGCCACAAGTTTGCGAAGATCGCAAAGTTGACGGCGGCCACGCCGAGCAGGAAGACGGCTGAAACCGAGGTTCCGAGAAGGCCGCCCAAGTTTTTGAGCAAACCCTCTCCGCCGAGGGTCATGACGCCGGCGGCAAGCAGGATCATTGAAGCGAGAACGATCGTGGAATGGCCGAGCGCAAAGTAGAGACCTGCAGTTTCGGAGGCGCGGCCGGCATGCATCAGCTTCCGCACGACATTGTCGATTGCCGCAATATGATCGGCATCCACGGCATGGCGCAGACCGAACACCCAAGCGAGCAGCGCGGTTGCCATTACCGACGGCTGACCGGCGAACAGCGCAACGGCCCAGCCCCAGGCTGCAATGTTGGTCAGCGTCAGCCCTGCCAGCAACAAGACAGTTCTCAACTTAAGGCCTTTCAAGAGGCCACTTCGTGACGTGACCTGCCCCATGCGGCGCCACTCCCCTGGTATGATCTTTTTGTCGAACTCTCATACCCTGAGCAATATTCAGGCCAAGTAAGACCATGGCGTAAAAGGGCGCCAAGCGATTGCACTTGCAAAAGAATCCCTGTCGATAGCGAGTTACGCCTTAAAATAGGCGATGCCGCTCGCAAACTAACTAACCATATTCGGCAAGGTACTTCCCATCCCTGAAGAAACGTATTCGTAGTTCAGCAAAGGCTCGCAAGGGCGCAACTGGCTTGGCCAATGGTCCGCCGTGCTTTGACCGGATTTTCTTCAGCTTTGAGGCTTGAGCGGGCCGCAGCAGAGACTGCTGACAGGTGAATGTGGCTCATCGGTGGTTGCAAAGTTCTCATTTGCCGGCCGCTTCCGCCTCACAGCAGAGTGACGCCAAAAGCAAATACATCGAGAGCTTTTGGGGGGAAGGCGTGTTTTACCAAGGCGAAATCGCGTTCGTGCCTATCGGGCAGCGCGGCCTGAGCGCGGATGGCCATCCCCAGAAGACACTCATCTGTTCGTTCGACAGCCCTCCGACGGTGCGGCAGTCGACGTCCAGCATGGGTAACCGGTCGACGCGCCGAGGCAAAAGCTCCGGGGCCACCTTGGCGGCTTAGGATTGCTCAAATGAAGAGGAGGAAGGCATGAAGTTCAGGACATTGTTGGGCGTGGCCGCTATCCTTGCGCTCACAGGTGTATCGGCTCCTGCCGCTGATAAGGATGCCGCCGACATTGCTGTCGAAGCAGCAAAGAAATATGCGGGCACGACGATCAGTATCGTCTGGGAGGCGGGCCTTCAATCGCTCGACCCGCTCAACTATTCGGGTCCGAAATGGGAGAAGCTCACTGGCATCAAGGTGAAGGTGGTCGAGGTGCCGACCGACCAGATGTTCACCAAGATCATGCAGGATTTCAAGTCGGGCGCCGGGGCCTATGACGCACTGAACGTCATTCCATCCTGGATGCCCGACCTGGCCCGGGCCGGAGCGCTCGAGCCCCTGGACAAATATGTCGACAAGTTCGGCTATCGCGACGAGTTGCAGGACATCGCCGCAGCCTATCGCGACAACCAGATGCAGTATGACGGCAAGATCTTCGGCTTCCCGGACGACGGCGATGTGATGCTGCTCTACTACCGCAAAGACATTTTCGAGGATCCGAAGATGAAGGAGGGGTTCAAGGCCAAGTTCGGCTACGAGCTCGCTCCGCCCAAGGATTGGAAGCAGCTTGACGACATCGGACAGTTCATCACTGACAAGATGGCGCCCAAGGTCTATGGCGCCGGCTTCTTCCGAACTGCGCCTTATCCGCAATACATGTTCCAGGAACGTTTCCGCATGGAGGGCGGCAAGTTCTTCAATGCCGATACGATGAAATCGACGGTGAACAGCGATGTCGGCCTGAAGGTCTTCAAGCAGATGTTGGCCGAGAACAAGTTCATGCCACCAGGCGTGGAGCAATGGAATTTCGTCGACAACTTGGCCGCGTTCCTCCAGGGCACCACCGCCATGACGATCTCCTGGCCCCCTTATGGGCGTTGGGCCGCCGGCTACGGCTCGGGCGAGGAAGCGCTGAAATGGGTACCCAAATCGCAAGTCGCCGGCAAGGTCGGGTATGCGCTCACGCCCCTCGGTCGCCCGGAGCTTGGCGTCGGTTTCGACCTGTCCGTCTCGGCCACGAGCAAGAACAAGGAGGCCGCTTATCTCTTCATCCAATGGCTGAACAGCAAGAAGACCAGCCTTGAGCGCGTGCAGCTCCCCTATACGCTCCGCGATCCCTTCCGCCTGTCGCACTACGCGAGCGAGAAATACCGTGCGCTCTGGCCTGATGCTCCTGCCTATCTCGACACGATCAAGACATCTGGCGAGAAGGGCCTGCTCGATCTCTCCCTGCTGCAGCAGGACAAGTACGACGAGGCGATGACCAAGGCCATTTCGAGCCTCTGGGCCGGCGAAGATCCGAAGACCATTCTCGACCGCATGGCGCAGCAGTTTGATGCCATCACCGAGAAGGTGGGCATTGAAAACCAGAAGGCGGTTTATAAGGTCTGGGCAGCAAAACCAGGCGCTTATCCGCAATAGTTGGCTTGGAGGGCGCGCGGGAGGCACCGCCTCCCGTGCGGCGCGATTCCTGGATTGATGATGACGTTCTCTTTAAGCTTTAATGGCACTGAACATCGCCGCCCGAGCCGGCTCGGGCGTGTGCTCGAGGACCGCCTACCCTATCTCATCGTTGCGCCCGCAATATTGGTTCTTCTCCTCGTCGGCCTCTTTCCCCTCATCTACTCGTTGATCGTGAGCTTCCAGCGCATCACGATGACGGACAATGATACGTCTTTCGCCGGCTTGCTGAACTATGCGGAGTTGTTCAGAGATACCCGTTTGTGGGCATCGCTCGGCCACACCGCGATCATCACAGCAATCGCCCTGCCTCTCGAGCTACTGATCGGCTTCCTGATGGCGCAGCTCTTCATCGACCGCATGCCCGGGCGCCAGCTCTTCGTCGCGCTCTTGGTGCTGCCGACGGTGATCTCTCCGATTGTTGCTGGTGCGACCTGGCGCCTGTTGTTCGACGTCCGCTTTGGTCCCATCGGTGAGATACTCAGCTTTTTCGCCGGCGAACCGATCCGGATCCTGTGGACCGTCAACCCTGCTTACGTCTATCCGGCGATCATCATCTGCGAAGTTTGGCAGTGGTCGCCGTTCATGTTTCTGCTGCTGCTCGCTGCGTTGTCCAATGTCGATCAGTCTCAACTGGAGGCTGCTGAGATCGATGGGGCATCGTATCTGCGCGTGCTTCGCGCGATCATTCTGCCGGCGATCGCGCCCGTGATAGCTGTTGCATGCCTTATCCGCGGCCTCGACCTCGTGCGCATCTTCGACATCATCTGGGCCCTCACCGAAGGCGGGCCGGGCTCGATGACCGAGACGATTTCACTCTACACCTATGTGCAGGGCTTCTCGCAATTCGAAACCAGCTACACCGCCGCGATCTCCTTCCTGGTGATTGCGCTGCTCACTCTCATTACCACGCTTGTCCTCAAGCGCATGGAGATTGCGCGATGAGGCTGATGAAGCTGCCCACCAGGAAGGGGCGCGTTCTGGTGCTACGCTATATCGGCGCCGGCGTCGTCACTTTGCTGTTTCTATTTCCGGTTTATTGGCTGTTTATGATTTCGTTCAAGACGCCGGACGAGATCTATCACGTGCCGCCATTGTGGATGCCTGGGCAGATCCAGTTCTCGAATTATTATGTCCTATTCAAGGATGGTGACGTCATGGCCATCCTGAACAGCCTGATCGTCGCCGGCGTTAGCTCCGCCATTGCCATCATTCTTGGTACCCTATGCGCCTACAGCCTCGCCCGCTTCGGCACGGGTGGCGAGAACCTTGCGATGTGGATCATTTCCCAGCGCATGATCCCGCCGATTGCGGTCGTCTTCCCGATCTTCCTCATCTACGTCTATTTCGGTTTGGTTGACGGCTACTTCGGCCTGATCGTGCTCTATACCGCGTTCAATCTGCCCTATGTCATCTGGATGATGCGGGGTTATATCGTTGATGTTCCGCTCGAGCTGGAGGAAAGCGCCCTCGTCGACGGACTGAACCGATGGCAGGTCATCTGGAAAGTCGTCTTCCCGATGGTGCGCCCGGGGCTCATGGCGACTTCGGTCTTTACTTTCGTGTTCGCCTGGAACGACTTCCTCTTCGCGCTGGTGCTCACGCGTACCGAAGTGATCACTTTTCCGGTCATGCTGACGCACTATTTCGGTGGCCAGTCGAACTTCTGGGCCAAAATCGCGGCGATGTCCGTCCTGGGGACTTTGCCGATCTTCGTCGCAGTTACGGTAATGCAGCGCTATCTCGTGCGCGGCATCTCGCTCGGCGCCGTCAAAGGTTGAGGAGATTAGAGTGGCCGACGTCAAGTTGACCGGAGTGCACAAATACTACGGTAACGTGCATGCCGTTCGGGGACTAGACTTAACCATCAGCGATGGCGAATTCGCTGTGCTCGTGGGTCCGTCAGGCTGCGGCAAGAGCACGCTTTTGCGGACGATCGCCGGTCTCGAAGATCCGGACGACGGCACGATCGCGATTGGCGGCGCTATCGTCAACGATCTGCGTCCGCGCGAACGCAACATTGCGATGGTCTTTCAGAACTACGCACTCTATCCCTATTTAACCGTCAATGAGAATATCGCGTTCGGCCTGCGCGCCCGCAAGACGCCAGAAATCGAGATCAGGAAGCGGGTCAGCGAAGCCGCCGAGATGCTCGGCATCGGCAATCTCCTCCAGCGTTATCCACGTCAGCTCTCCGGTGGACAGCGTCAACGCGTCGCGATCGGACGGGCCATCGTTCGCAAGGCGGATCTTTTCTTGTTTGACGAGCCGCTCTCGAATCTGGACGCCCAATTGCGTGACGAAATGCGAACCGAGATCAAGCGTCTGCATCACGAGATCACCACCACAATGATCTACGTTACACACGATCAGGTCGAGGCGATGACGCTGGCGGATCGTATCGTGCTGCTACGCGATGGAAAAATAGAGCAGCAGGGAGCTCCACTCGAACTGTTCGAGCGGCCGCGAACGGGCTTCGTGGCGGGCTTCCTCGGCTCTCCTTCGATCAATCTCATACCGGCAACCCTGACGGCGATGAATGGCGGGCTTTCTGTCGTTTTCGGTTCCGGAGAGTCCCTGACTGTGCCGCCTGCGAAGGCCACTGCCCTTTCTAGCGTGGCGGGACGTGAGGTCATTGTCGGCATTCGGCCTCAGCATTTCGGCCGAGCCGGCGACGGACCATTGCGCGATGGGGTGGTGCCCTATTCAGCGGTCGCCGATCTCATCCAGCCTACAGGTACTCGTACCTTCACGACCATCAAGATCGGCGGAGTAGACGCAGTCGCGGAGCTGCAAGCACATGATGTTCAGAGCCATGGCGAGCGAATCCAGCTCGCCATCGACCTCAATCGGATGGTGCTGATCGATCCGGCCACAGGCTCGGTCATCGCCTAAGCGCAAGAGTTCGCAAACCCAACAACGGGATGCAGGGGGAAAAGCATGGCATCGAGACTTTTTGCTAGCGGAATCGGAGCGCCCGAGGGGCCAATCTGCCTCCCCGACGGATCGATGTATGTCACGGAGATGTCCGCATCGACGTTGTGCATCACGCGGCTCGATCAGCGAGGCAATCGCAGAGTGGTTCGCGCGACGGGCGGCCGCCCGAACGGACTGACGACGGACGGCCACGGCCGCATCTGGATCGCGGAAGCGGGCCTGCGGGCGCTGATTTGCATCGACCAAGCCGGAAACGAGATCCGGCGCATGCAGGGCGAAGGCGCCGATCGCTTTCTATTTCCGAATGACCTCTGCTTCGGCCCCAACGGACTACTCTACATGACTGATTCAGGCATGGCGGCTGAGGATTTCATCAACGGGCAGGCCTTCGTCGAGGGCTATATGGACCTTGATTGGGACGGCCGCGTCTACGAAATCGATCCCGCGGCCATGAAGGTCCTTCGCGTCCTCGATCGCAAGATCCGATTCACCAACGGGATTGCTTTCGGGCCCGACGACCATCTCTATGCCAACGCATCGTTCACAGGCGAAATCTACCGCTATGACGTACTCGGCAAGCCAATGCCTGAACGTGTTGTTTTCGGCAATGTGCTGCAGCCCGACTCCAATCCTGACTTCAAGGGGCCCGACGGGATGGCTTTTGGCACCGACGGCCGGCTCTATTGCACAGTCTATAATCAGAAGAACGTCACTGTGCTCGACCGCGGCGGCAACGTCGTGGACCGGCTCATGCTGGATGGGCCGCAACCGACAAATTGCGCCTTCACGATTGAAGGCAAGAAGTTGCGCGTGACAGAGGTCGGCAAGGGCCAGGTTGAAGAGCTCGATGTGCCCTGCGAAGGGGTGCCTCTACATCTGCCTAAATTCGGTTAAGGTTGGAAACTCGTTTCCGGTCGGCACGCGGCACTTGGCACAGAGCAACTAGCTGGTGCAGGCCGCAGATGAGTTGGCGGCAGCTCGCGGTCTTAGCATTTCGCGACGGCGCGCCTGGGGCGGATACATACGAGCATGAACAGTTCAAAACAGGAGCTAAGACAAGTGGGGCCGCTGGCTTGCCGAGGATTATGGCCACCGGCCCCGGCGTCAGCTACTTGAAATTGCCCTGCCCCAGGTGCAGTAGCGATAGCTGACAGGCACGAGATGGCCCGGCGGCGGCTCCTCCGCAAATCTCGGCTGCAGTTAACGTAAATGGCAGGGCGCGAGGTGATGTTATGTTTTGTTTTGGTCAGCATGGCGGTGCCGCCAGTTGAAGTGCCGTGATCGTCGCCCACCAGGACGGCCTATGTCGCGGAGCCGCGAACGGAAGTTGGGCAATTACTCGTCCGGCTACGACGCGAGTTGAGTGATTGGTTAGGTCGGAACTCCTTGCGAGCCGTTAGTTGATCGCGAGCGGAGCTCAAACTCTAGCTCTGTCAGCTTTTTGATCAGCTGCTCAATAACCGCCTCGTAATCAGAACGCGTGAGTGAGTTCACGCCACGGGAGGCGAGCTCGTGCTGCAGGATTGTTGCCATCACGGCCTTGACGCTCATAGGACCTCATCTGAAATGATTTCGCATCAAATCTCAAACCAAGGAGACAATCAACAAGGAGGAGGATGGAGCTGGAAGTGTCGCTGCATTCCGATCGATTATCAGCCCCAGGGATGCATACGTACCCAAAAGACTTTGAGCCTGGATATTCGATGCTCCTCCACCAGTTGGCCGATTTGCTGACTCCGCTTCCCGTCTTTGCTTTATGAGCTGGTCAAAAAGCCACCATCAGCTAGCACGAGAGCAGCTCTTGTGGTAATTGCAGTCCATAGGTCCATAGTTTGTTTTTGAAGAGTTTCATTTCGAGGACGATTTGTTCGTGACGATGGTTGCCGTGCTTTGCCAATTTGCATCCGCCGATTGCGTTGATAAGATCGTGACGAGCTCTGCATTCGACAGCACGCTTACTTTCCAGGGCTGCGTTATGAACGGCCAGACAGGGCTGGCCCAGTGGAAAGAAGCGCATCCAATTTACCGCTCAGATACTTGGCATATTCAGCGGCACAAATGCATGCCGGGAGATTACAATATCGCTCACCACAAAGCGTAGAGATCAAAGAAGCTACGCAACGCCCGCCACCGCGGTGTCAGCGAGAGCGTATGCGGTTCATCTAATGTCCCCAGCGCAACGCGCGGACGGGGCTTGCCGGGGCTCTGTTCGCTCGGAAGCATTTGAGCTAAGCCGAGTGGCTACAGGACGAAGAAAGTACAGCGAGAGGCCAGGGTTCCGTTCGCAAATCCTCTTTAATGCGTCGGCCTTGATCCAGAAAAGCTCCAAATCGCTGGCCGCTCGAGCAGATTGCGTGCGGCGGCGTCGATCCACGGCGAACAGCCCAACCTCACCAAAAACCTCTCCTGGATACAAGAGCTTGTCTATTTCGGGAAGCTCGACTTGTCCTGATCCGATGAGATAGAGTGCATCGGCGTGATCCCCTTTCTCGAAGATTGTCTCTCCAGCCTTGATCCGCTGTGTGTGCATGAACGGCTGAAGCCAGTTCGGAGAAAGATCTGTATTAGCGGCGAGCTTGGCGCGGCGTAGTACCAAGACCATGCGGACGAAGTAGGCAGCGTTTAGTGGAAGCAAAATAAAGTGCAGAATCAGCACAGGGTAGATACCGGCGCCAGTGGCATAGACGATGAATGCGAGATTGCTGCAGATGGCGACGGCCCGCAGAGTCAGCATGGTGTGCATGCAGAATGTCACGAGGACGAGCGAAGAGGCCAGATAGCCACAAGCTTCTATCCACGTCATGGCAGCCTACTTTGCTGCTTTAGGCGCAATGAATCACCTGCAAAGCGCGGGCCAAGCGTTCATCAGAAGACGAACGGCTGACGTACCGCCTCAGCCGAGCCGGAGCCTGCTTCGCTCTGTTGGTTATCCAAGGCTGCACGCCGCGCATATGAACCAGTTCACACGCTGATCGGGGCGCTTCGCTTCGCCAGCGTTATAAACTGCTGCCGGTGCCAGCAAGTTCTATCCGCTCGCGTCACTTAAGGTGGCAGCCGATCGCGGTCCGGTCACGGGACCGGATAGTCTTATTTCAGGAAGCCGATAGACAGCCAGGGCACCGCGGCGACGATCAGCGTGCCAATGAGCAGCGCAATCATGTATCCCACGATTGGTCTCATACCGTCGTCCGGGTTAATGCGGCTGATAGCGCAGGCCGCGTAGTAGCCGACCCCAAACGGCGGTGCGAACAGGCCGATGCCCATCGCGAGAACCACGACCATTGCGTAATGGACATCGTGGACCCCAACCTGCCGCGCGATCGGGAACAGGAGCGGACCGAACAAGACGATGGCTGGGATCCCCTCCAGCACGCTGCCTAGAATCACGAAAGTTACGATCGTCACCGCTAGGAAGACGGGGACACCGCCGGGAAGGCTGGTCATGAACTTGGCAAGCGAGGCTGAAAATCCCGACTGGGTCAGCGCCCAGGCCATTCCTGTCGCGGCGCCGATGATGAGCAGAATCGCGCCCGACAGGGAGGCCGTCTCGACCAGCATAGGATAGATGCGTCGCCAGTCGAACTGGCGGTAAATGAGGAGACCGGCGCAGGCCGAGTACAAGATGCCGATGGTCGAGACCTCCGTTGCCGTTGCAACGCCTTCGACGACGGCGGTCCGGATCACGAAAGGCAAGGCGATCGCAGGAAGAGCAATGACAAAGGCTCGGCCGATCTCCCGCCCAGTCGCCCTTTTGACGTGAGAGAGGTCCTCGCGCCGGTAGCGCCACCACACGATCGCCCCGAGCATAACTGCGAGCACCACGCCCGGGAGCAATCCGCCGGTGAATAGCGCGGAGATCGACACGCCCGTCACCGAGCCGATCGTGATCAGAACCAGCGACGGCGGAATCGTTTCGGTTTGCGCCCCCGTGGCGGCCAGCAACGCAACGAGGTCGCCGGGTTTGGCGCCACGCTGCCGCATCTCGGGAAACAGCACAGGGGCCACGGCCGCCATATCTGCCGCCTTGGACCCTGAGATACCGGAGACCAGATACATAGCCCCGACCAGGACGTAGTGCAGCCCGCCGCGGACGTGGCCGAGGAGACTTGCGAGGAAACCGACCATTGCGCGAGCCATGCCCGTCATCTCGATCAGCAGGCCCAGGAAGACGAAAAGAGGCACGGCGAGCAGGATCAGATGGCTCATCCCTTCATCCATCCGCCCGATCATCACTACGTCCGGCGTGCTCGTCGTAAGCGTGAGATAACCCACGGTGGCGAGACCGAATGCAAAGGCAATCGGAACGGCGGCAAAGACCATCGCACCGACAACAAAGACGAAGAAGATCAGAAGGTTCAGATTGCCGAGCGGCTTAAAAACCGGCGCGAGCAGCACGAACGCAAGGATGAGACCGGCGACGATCGCTAGAGAGGCCAACAAGCTGCGTAGATTGGCAATTCGGCAGAGCCGGAGGGCCGCGGCGATCAGCATCAGCCCAATTCCGATCGGTAGCGCCGCCGCACGCCAAGTGTTGATGATCTCCAGCGCCGGCGTGGTGACGAAGGCCTCGTCGGCGGCAAATTCATAGGCCGGCCAAACGACGAGCAAAAGAAACGCCAGCGAGGCTGCGGCCGCCACCACGTCCAAAAACGCACGCACCTGGGCACTGAGCACGCCGACGATGGCTGTCATACGCATGTGCTCGCCGCGCTGGAAAGCAATGACGGAGCCGAGCATGGCAAGCCAAAGGAAGAGAATACCGGCGAGTTCGTCGGACCAGACGATGGGGGAGCGGAATACGTATCTGCCTACGATTCCTGCGGCCAGGATTGCGACTTCGGCCAGGACGAGTAGCGCGGCTGGGACCGCGACGAGGTGGCCCAACATCGTGTTCGCTGTTACCGCCCAATGTCGGGGACCCCGTTCAGTCGAGGCGGTCGCTCCACCGTCATCAGCATGTGGAGCGTGGCTCACGCTGCTCATGACAGCTGACCCGCCGCTTTTTCGAGCTGCGACCACGCCTCCTCGCCGAATTTGCCCTTCCAGTCGGAGTAGAAGCTAGTCTTGGACAAGGCTTGTCGGAAGGCGGCGCGATCGACTTCGATAAATTTGAGACCTTTGGCCGACAGATCGGTGCGCAAGGACTGGCTGAGCTTTGCGATATCAGCCCGCTGATCGACGGCGGAGCGATCTAGTTCGCGGGTCACGACCTCCTGAACATCCTTCGGTAAGCGCTCGAATGCGCGCTTGTTGGCGAGGATCCAGTATCCGTCCCAAACGTGCCCGGTCAGGCTGCACGTGCTTTGCACTTCGTAGAGGCGGGCGGTTGCAATGATCGGCAACGGATTCTCCTGGCCGTCCACGACTTTGGTCTGTAACGCGGAGTAGACCTCGTTGAAGTTAATAGGCGTCGGGCCGGCTCCAAGCGCCTTGAAAAGCGAGGTCAAAAGCGGCGCCGGGGGGACGCGGATCTGGAAATTCTTTAGATCGTCAGGGCTGCGGATCTCACGTCCGGAAGAAGTCACCTGACGAAAGCCGTTATCCCACGCTTTGGAAACCGCCATGATCGGAGTTTTGGCAATCTGCGTCCGGATGTAGGTTCCGAGATCTCCGTCCATAGCTTTCCAAACGCTATCGTAGTCAGTAAACGCGAAGCCGGTGTTCACCAGGCCCGCACTTGGGACCAGGGTGGCGAGGATCGAAGAGGACTGATTAAAGAATTCGACGCCGCCGCTGCGGACCTGGGTCATGAGCTCGGTGTCGGACCCGAGCTGGTTGGCCGGAAACAGCCTGATCTCGAGCCGGCCACTGGTAGCCTCTAGAATGCGTTGGATGGCTTCCTGCGCGCGGACGTTCACCGGATGCGTCGGATCCTGGCCGGTTGCAAATTTATAAACGAATTCGGCCGCAGATGCCGGTCGAGTGAGAATTGCGCAGAGAGGTACGGCCGTTGCAGCTTTCAACAGGGAACGCCGGCTGATATCTCTGCGTTTCGATACGCTCATGTCTTCCTCCTCGTTCTATTTACCTAGCGGTGGCGATCTCAGCGCAGGCGGCGCAGCCGTTCCGCTCATTCGTGTGCCCGCGTCTTGAGTGCCGGCATTTGGGCAAAAGCCAGCGTTCGCCGCTGCAAGGTGCGGCGGGCAACGTTGAGTACAGCTTGTTGGACCTCAGCCCAGCGGCGCTAAAGCCACTGTTTGATTTGCCTTGCGACCTCTGCGGTGGAAATCCCGTAACGGTCGTGCAGCGTTGGAAGCGCGCCGGCGTCGAGAAATTCGTCCGGCAATGCGATCTGGCGGAAAGGCGGATGTGCCCCAGAACGCAAGAGGAGTGCGGCAATTGCTTCGCCGAGGCCACCAATGGTCGTGTGATTTTCGGCAACGACGACAAGCCGTGCCGGCTTGCTGGCCTCACGCAGGATAGTCTCTGCGTCGAGGGGCTTGATGGTTGGAACATGCAGCACCGCTGCATCCACGCGGTCATCCTTCAAAGCTTGGACGGCCTCGAGTGCCCGCATGGTCATGATGCCGGACGAGATGATCAGGACGTCCTTGCCATCACGGATCAGCTTGGCCTTTCCAAGCTCGAACTTATAGTCGTATTCATCCAGAACGACAGGCACCTGGCCGCGCAGCAGGCGCATGTAGACTGGACCTTGATGCGCGGCTATGGCTGGCACCACCTGCTCGATTTCACTGGCATCGCAGGGGTCGATCACCGTCATATTTGGCATGGCCCGAAACAACGCGAGATCCTCGGCGGCTTGATGACTTGGGCCATAGCCCGAGGTCAGGCCGGGCAAGGCGCAGACGATTTTCACGTTGCGGTCTTCCTCCGCAATGGTCTGATGAATGAAATCGTAGGCGCGCCGCGATGCGAACACGGCATATGTCGTCGCAAAGGGCATGAAGCCCTCTGCGGCGAGTCCGGAGGCTGCTCCGAACAAAAGTTGCTCGGCCATGCCCATCTGGTAATAGCGGTCTGGAAATTCCTTGGCGAAGATGTGCAGGTCGGTGTATTTGCCGAGATCGGCGGTCATGCCGACCACCTCTGGCCGGCTCCGTGCCAGTTCGACGAGTGCATGTCCGAACGGCGCTGGCTTCGTCTTTTGGCCCTCGGCCGCAATCGAGGCGATCATGGCAGAGGTGGTTAGGCGCGGCTTGCCCGCTTGCGGTGCTGATCTGACGGTCTTCATGCCTGCCTCCCGGCTTCCAGCGCGGCAAGGGCAAGTTGCCATTCGTGCTGCTCGACGCGAATGAAATGGTTCTTCTCGCGCTGCTCGAGGAAAGGAACGCCCTTCCCCATGAGGGTGTCGGCGACGATCATTCGCGGCTTCGGCTCGGGATGCGACTTTGCACGGTCGAATGCTGCGAGCACGGCATCGAGATCATTGCCATCGATACGTTGTACGAACCAGCCGAATGCCTGGAGCTTGTCGACCAAGGGTTCGAAGGCCATGACTTGCGTCGAGGGACCGTCGGCCTGCTGGTTGTTGACATCGACAATGCCGATCAGGTTGTCCAGCTTGTAGTGGGCCGCCGACTGGATGGCCTCCCACACGGAGCCCTCGTCGAGCTCGCCGTCGGAGAACAAGGTGTATACCCGCGCCTCGGACCTTTTGCGTTTGAGGCCAAGGCCCATGCCGACAGCAATGCTGAGCCCGAGGCCGAGCGAGCCACCCGACATTTCCATTCCGGGCGTGTAGGAGGCCATGCCCGACATTGGCAAGCGGCTCTCGTCACTGCCATAGGTCTCAAGCTCTTCCTCGGGGACGATCCCCGCTTCTATCAAAGCCGCATAAAGCGCAATAGCGTAGTGCCCGTTTGAGAGCAGGAAGCGATCGCGTTCCTCCCAGGTCGGATCCTCCGGCCGATAGCGCATCGCGTGAAAGTAAGCCACGGCGAGAACGTCGGAGATATCGAGCGCCTGAGCGATATAGCCTTGGCCCTGAACTTCCCCCATGCGCAGCGCATTGCGGCGAATGTTATAGGCGCGGTCCGCCAGCTTGGGCGTGTTGGTCAACGTTTTGGTCGGCGCTTCCATCGATCTGGACCTTCTCTTGCTGGCTCAGTGGATGAGCATGCCGCCATTGACGTCGATCACGGCACCAGTGACGTACGCGGAGAGATCGGAGGCCAGAAAAGTGTAGATGCCGGCGACATCTTCTGCGGTGCCGAGACGATTGAGTGGAATGCCTTCCAGAATTTTCGCACGCATTTCATCAGTCAGCTTGCCGGCCGTGATATCGGTGCCGATCAGGCCAGGCGTGACGCAGTTGACGCGGATGTTGTCAGGACCGAACTCGCGAGCCATGGCCTTGGCTAAACCAAGAACGCCGGCTTTCGCTGCCGAATAGTGTGGTCCCCCAAAAATTCCGCCGCCACGCTGGGCCGACACCGACGACATGCATGCGATCGATCCGGACTTCCGCGCACGCATATGCGGGATCACGGCCTGGGAGAGGAAGAGAACGCCTTTGAGATTGACGTCTTGAATGCGATCCCAATCGGCGGCTGATATGTCCAGGAGCTTCACCGGCTGGGTAATGCCGGCATTGTTGATCAGTATATCGATACCACCGAATGCCTCGACCGCGCTTGCAACTGCCCGCTCGCAGGACGATTTGTCAGCGACGTCGCAGCGCAAACCGAGGTGTTCCTTGCCAAGAGTGGCTGCTGCCCCTGCCGCGGCTCCGGCATCGATATCGAGGATTGCGACCCGAGCGCCCTCGGAGGCAAACCGCCGGGCGGTGGCGAGCCCGATCCCCCGCGGCGAGGCCGCGCCCGAAATGATGGCTGTCTTCCCGCTGAGCAGCATCAGTTCCTCCCGCAAATTGTTTTCCTTGACAATGCTAGGAATGACCCTCGCTCTCCGCGCCGACAAGCGCACAGTTGTCATGGGTCGATGAATCTGGTTCACTTATGCGATGCTCTCGAATGTTCCGATATCGGCAATTCGCGCCTTTGAGGCGGCGGCCCGCACCGGATCGTTTCGCGATGCGGCGAATGAGCTTCACCTGACGCCAAGTGCAGTCAGTCATGCAATCCGTAAGCTGGAGGACACGCTCCGGACCGTTCTCTTCGAGCGCAGTGCACGCGCGGTGCGGCTCACGCCGGCCGGCGAGAACCTGATGCGACATACCGGCGCTGCATTCGATCAGCTCCGCCGCGGCTTGGAGGAAGTCGCTGCTCGTGGTCCGCAGTTGGTGCGGGTTCACTCCGCTCCGAGCTTTGCAGCGCAATGGCTAACGCCACGACTGGCGCAGTTTCTTGCAGCCCATCCGAAGCTAGAAGTTCGCTTGGCTGCCAGCACAGACTATGCGCGTTTCAGTAACGATGATTTCGATGTCGACATCGTTTACGGTCCGCCGAGGGCGGAGGGCGTCGAGATTGTTCCTCTGCCAGAGGAAACAGTCACTCCCCTATGCTCCCGGAAGCTTGCAAAATCAATCAAGAAGCCGATCGACCTCCTGGATCAGACATTGATCCGTTCAGACGTGAAGCAAGTTCAATGGCATCAGTGGTTCGCCGCCAATGGATTGGAAGCTCCAGCGATTCACGGCATGAGATTCGATCGAAGTTTCCTGGCGATTGCAACCGCCGCCGAAGGACTGGGAGTAGCCTTGGAATCAACGCTTCTAGCGGAGCGCGAATTG
Organism: Bradyrhizobium guangdongense; assembly: GCF_004114975.1. Taxonomy (NCBI): domain Bacteria; kingdom Pseudomonadati; phylum Pseudomonadota; class Alphaproteobacteria; order Hyphomicrobiales; family Nitrobacteraceae; genus Bradyrhizobium; species Bradyrhizobium guangdongense. The sequence goes on along the minus strand of NZ_CP030052.1, from coordinate 616,235 downwards.
GCTAGCGGACGACTGGTTGCTCCATTGGCCGGCCGCGCAACCGATATTCGATACGTCGGTCACAGGCTAATTTATCCGCGCGCCAGCCGGCAACGCTCGGCGGTGCGCGCTTTTGCCGATTGGATCGTCGCCCAGCTCGGAGGCGAAGCTAGCCTTTCCTCCCAGTAAGTATCGCTCGTTGCCGCGATGGTTTGGCTATCCGAAAAAGTGAGGATGGGCCTCGTCAGAACGGCCATGCGCGGTGGCTTATCGCAACAATTGTGTGACTGCGAGAGGGACGAGCAAAGACGTAACCAGCGCGTTCAGGCTCATCGCAATCCCCGAGAACACGCCCGCAACCTCGTCCACCTGAAACGCTCGCGCGGTACCAATGCCGTGCGCGGCGATGCCCGCGGCAAAACCACGCGCACGAAAATCAATGATACCACTCCAATTCATCAATGGCGTGACAATGATCGCTCCCATGATCCCCGTGAGGATCACCGCGACGGCGGTCAGAGAAGGGTCGGCGTGCAGTGTTTCGCTGATCCCCATTGCGACCGCGGCTGTCACGGACTTAGGCGCAAGGGACAGTACAACATCGCGCGGCAAGCCTGCAGCTTTCGCAAGCAGCACAATCGACGCGGCCGCTGTGACCGAGCCCACAACGAGGGCTGCCAGCATTGGCACGATCGAGGCAAGGACGATCCTGCGGTTCTCGTAGAGCGGGATAGCGAGCGCGACTGTGGCTGGGCCGAGCAAGAAATGTACGAACTGCGCTCCGCTAAAATAGACCGGATATGGCGTGCTGGTCACGAACAGAAACACGCCGATGATCCAGACCGCGTGGAGAACAGGATTGGCGAGCGGATGTCGGTGGAGGGCAAGCGACAGCGCTTCCGAGACTGCATAAACCAGTAAGGTGATCGTCAGCCAAAGCAGAGGCGATTGCGACAGATAGACCCAGAGCGAGAATGCATGGTCCTTCATGGCGCCTCATGACCGAACAGCCGGCTGACCAGGCGAAACGTTAGCACGGTCGCGAGAAGGGTCACTACGACGGAAAGGGCAAGAATCAACACAATTGCTATCCCATGAGCATAAATGAGATCGAGTTTTTCCACGACACCCACGCCGGCCGGGACAAACAGGAGAGACAGATTGTTGAGCAGCCCCCTGCTGGCAGTCTCAACGCCGCCGTTTCGCAGCGGTCCTTGAGCGATGATTGCGAAACGGTCACGGACGAGCAGCAAAATCAACAGCAGCAGGAGCCCGACGACCGGACCAGGCAGCAGCAGGCCGAACCCGCGCGTAATGGCCTCTCCGATCAATTGGCAGAGGAGGATAAGACCGAGACTTGCCAGCATGGGGCACCTGAGTAGCACTTTCACACGAGGAGAAGCTGCCGGAAGCTCAATTTTGTTGATTCTTGAGACCGGCGCTGCCCTCCTGCGCTGCAAAAAAGATAACGATTGATAGCCATCTCGATTTGCCGATGGAGCGTCATCGCGGCTGAACACCGGGGCTTGCCTACGACCGGAAGGGTAACTTTGATTCCTGCATCGACAAAGGTCTTTCTCAAGCTTTCCCTCTGCGCGTCGGACATTGGTGTGTCGCTGTACTCCTCGATCCGCCAGATGATCGCCGTGGAGACGCACACCCGCTGGGCCACTTCCTTGACGGACCAGTTCAACAGGCCGCGGGCGGCACGCAGATGCCTGCCGCTGAGGCCCTCATGCCAGCGATACAGCCCGTCTGCTCGCTGCAAGCGGCATTCGACTAAAAAGGCTGTGCGGTTTCGACCGAAACCGCCCATCCGCGCAGAGCTGCCTCGTGGTCGTCAGGCAATGTAAGCTCCTGGCCGGAGTTGCAGCCGGGCTTGGAGCATCTCGTGCACGACCATGCGTAGAGCCTCGCCGCAGTCCGGATCGACATCAAGATGGCTCGACAGACGTTTCAGGGCGAACGGACTGTTCTAGCAGACAGCAACGCGTACGTTGTTTGTCGCGCCTATTTGTCCGAATGGGAGGCCAAAGACCACGACGGCCAAGTCGCCGGACCGCACATAGCCTTCCCGTTGCGCTGCCACGGCCGCGATCCGGGTTATTTCTTCATGGCCGGAGGGATCGCTGGCCACGACACTATGGACGCCCCACAACAGGCACATGCGTCGCGCCACAATGTCGTCTGGCGTCAGAGCAAGAACGGGGATCGGTGGTCGTTTGCGCGAAATGCGGGCTGCGGTCGTCCCGCTCGCCGTGAAGCCGATGATGGCTTTGGCCTCGATCGTGGCGGCAAGATCTGCGCCTGCCGCTGCGACAGCGTGTGGAGGGGTAATCTCTTCGTCGACTTGCGCAGCCCTGATCAAGGAGCGATAGAGACGATGTTGCTCCGTACTCCGGATGATACGATCCATCATGGCGACGGCTTCGGCCGGATAAGCGCCGTTTGCCGTTTCGGCTGATAGCATCACAGCATCGGCTCCATCATAGATGGCGGTCGCAACATCGGAGGCTTCCGCGCGCGTCGGCGTCGGCGCTGCCACCATGGAATCAAGCATTTGGGTTGCGACGATCACGGGCTTTGCGGCCATTCGGCAAGCACGAATGAGCTCTTTTTGTCGGCCAGGCACGTTTTCCGGGGGAATCTCGACCCCAAGATCGCCGCGGGCGACCATGAGGGCGTCGGACAATTTGATGATATCATCGATGTGATCAAGCGCCATTGGCGTTTCGATTTTGGCGACGAGGCCGGCTGCCTCACCGATTAGAGCTCGTGCCTCAATCAGGTCTGAAGGCTTCTGAACAAAGGACAAGGCAACCCAGTCGACGCCCAGCTCTAGGCCGAAGACGAGATCGTCACGATCCTTCTTGGTCAGGGGGTAGATATCAAGCAACGCTCCCGGCACGTTTACGCCTTTTTGATCGCGGATCGTTCCACCGACAATGACGCGCGCTATCATGTCGCCATCGCCTGGCTTTTCGAGGCTTAGGCGAACACGGCCGTCATCGATGAGCAGATTTTGACCTGGATACGCAGCTACAAAGATCTCCGGATGTGGCAGAGGGATCGCCTGCTTTCCGCCTCTTGCTCCGTCCAGAACAAAGCGGACCGTTTCGCCGGCCTGCAGCGTGAGCTCACCCTCTTCAAGCGAACCGATGCGCAGCTTCGGGCCTTGCAGATCTTGTAGCACGCCGATGGGTCGGCCGAATTCGCGCTCGAGCGCGCGAATGGCGGTAAAGGCGCGCGCGTGATCGTCTTTGGTGCCATGACTGAAGTTCAGGCGGAATGTATCGGCACCTGCAAGATCGAGAGCACGGAGTTGGTCGAGCTCGACGGTTGCCGGGCCGATGGTTGCGACGATCTTGGCATGGCGCGAGCGGCGCATCAAAAATCAAACCCCTTGGATGAGCCGCCTTCGAGCCAGCCGCTCCTGGCGAAAGCCAATGCTTCGTCGATCACGCGCTCGCCCCATGCAAACGATGTCAAGCTCCAGAAGCGGCAGCCTTTGTCTTTTGCTGCGTCGCCGATAGGATGGCGTTGACAGCCCGGTACGCGAACACAATCGCAGGCCCGATGGTGATGCCTGCTCCTGGATAGATGCCGCGCATCGGGGATGTCATGTCGTTGCCGCAAGCGTAAAGGCCCGCGATGGATCTTTCCTGCCCGTCTAGGACCTGGCCGCAAGTGTCGGTTGCCAGGCCGGTGGCCGTGCCGAGCGTTGCCGGAACGATTGGAAGCGCGATAAACGGGCCTGTCTTGATGGGTCCGAGATTTGGGTTTTTCTTGCTCACGGCCGGATCGCCGAGCGTGCGATTAAAGGCGGATTCACCGCGTTTGAACAGCGGATCGCGCCCCTCAGCAGCGTGCGTGTTGTGCTCTTCGACGGTCTTTTCAAGCGCAGCCGGATCTAGCCCCAGCTGTTTGGCAAGTTCAGGAATTGTCCGGCCGACCTTGATGTACCCAAGGCGCGCATATTTTCCGATCCTCAAGGTCCAGGGCCAGGGCAGCAGATGTCCCATACCTCTCAACCGTACGAACTCCAGGTCGCAGATGAAGTAAAATCGCTTATCTGCCGGATAGCCGCTGGTGAACATCGCCAGGCAAATGTCGTGATACGAATTGGATTCGTTGACGAAACGCTTGGCATCCGGCCCCACTGCGATGACGCCGGGACGGCCGCGATCGAGCCAGCCATAGGGGACCACTTGGGAGGAGCTGCCGCTCTTGAGAATTGAGACGGGAGTCCAAAAGCCGGCAGAGGCGACATTGTTGTCAATCGCAGCTCCAAGCCTGGACGCCAGGGAAATGCCATCGCCCACAACGTCCACATGGGCCAGCGTGTCATCGTGCTGGTGGGGACCGCTGAGGCTGGCTCTTAACTCTGCGCTGCGAGCAAATCCGCCCGTTGCGAGGATGACGCCATGCGAGGCGCGCACGCGAAGGTCGGAACCGTTCCGCTTGACGACGGCTCCGGTGACACGCCCATCTTCCCTGATCAGCTCTATCAGCGGGGAGCCAGGCCATATCTCGACGCCGTGCTTGCGCAGACTGACGACCAGGCGCGCGATCAGGGCGTTCCCTCCGCTGAGCTCTGTCCCGCGCCTGTGGCCCAGCCGGTCACGCGCGTAGCGACCGACACGCCGCAAGACGTGTCTGAGGGCGGCAAAGGATTGGAAGGGATTGAGGAAGCTTCTGACCTCGCTGGATGAGATCATCATTCCACCAAGCACAACCCGGATGGGATCGCCGATCAGATCGAAATCGGCTCCGAGAAGGCGCCCATCATAGGGAGCCGGGCTCAGTGCCCGGCCCTTGTCGACGCCGCCGATCTGGCTCGAATGATAATCGGGCGCCGAGGCCAGCGTGAAGTTGACCTCTGTCCCGTCCTCAAGGGCGGCAAGTGCAGCTGGGCCGTCCTCGAGATAAGCATCGATGAAGCCTGCCCGGTAATAGGTGCCAAGTTCGTGCTGCAGGTAGGTCCTTGCCTTCGCAAGCGAGTCGTCGATCTTCGCTGAGCGCGCCTGGGGTGAGCAAGGAACCCAGATCATACCATTGGAAAGAGCTGTCGTGCCGCCGAGCCGGGCGGATTTTTCGCAGACAGTGACGCGCAGTCCTGCTTTTGCCGCATAGAGGGCGGCCGAGAGCCCGGCTGCACCACTCCCGACTACGAGAACGTCGGTTGCCCATTCGTGATCCGCCCTTGCGCTTCGGGCGATCGCCACGGTCATGCCCTTGCTTGATTGGCCCATCGGTGTGTCCATTCCAGCCTCGCTGCGATTTCTTGGAACTGAGGTCAGTGATGTTGGGGAAGCGGGACGGCTTTGAATTCCTCGGCTGCCGCCTTTACTGCCCGTTCGATCGGAATTCGTTCGATGGAGGAGGCGCCGACAAATCCGACGCATTGCGTCGACCGGTACACCTCGGCCGTATCCGCGGGCTCTGCGATCGCACCACCATGGCAGAGCAGGACAACGTCGGAGCGCCCGCTCCTGGCCGCGGCGTTGATGTCGTTGATGCGATTGATCGCGTCTTTGACCGACCGCCCTTCCTCATGGCCAACGAGCCCGCCCCGTGTGGCGCCGACATGAGGGATGATGCAGTCGGCCCCGGCGCTTGCCATCGCCTTGGCATCGTCCGGGTTTGCGACATAGGCGAGCGAGAAGATGTTCTTCTTGCGCGCAGATGCGATCATCTCGACTTCGCGTTCGAAGCCGAGCCCGACGCGGCCGCGGCGGTCGCGCCATTTGTCGCCCATGGTCGAGATGGTGGGATAGTTGATCACGCCTGAGAAGCCGGCCGCCCAGAATTTGTCGAGCAACGCATCGAGATCGAGCCGAACGGGATCCCAGGCCTCAACGCCGCCGATCACGGGGATGGAAGAGACAACGTTGCGGATTTCTGCGGCAAGCTCGAGCGTGCGCGCGTTGGAGTCTCCGATCCGGCTGGTCGGAAGCCCCATCAGGCGCGACAGCCCGGTAGAGTAGACCACCAGCATGTCCGCGCCCCCGAGGACAGCGCATTTGGCCACCAGGCCGCAGCTGCTGCCTGCGGCAAGAACCGCTCTGCGCTCGGCCACCTGGCTTGCGATCTTCGCTAGGATTTCGCTTCGCTCAAACATCCGCATCGCAGTCAGCCTTCCTGCGCCAATTGCTCGAGGATCCAACTCGCGGCCGCCTCGGCAAATTCGGGATCGTTGATGTGACAGTTCAATTCGCGCACCGTGATTTTGGGCGGCAGATTGTTCTTGACCGCGTCCAGCCAAGCGCGGTCGGCATTGCAATCACGGAACACGCCGCCGTCGCGGTCGTAGTCGGAGACGCCTTTCGCCGGCCAGAGCACGATGGCTGGCGCTTCGGCCCGCGACAGCCGCTCGGCCGTAAGCCGGCCGATGCTTGCGTTTTCGGACGGAGTTGTGCGCATGAGCGTGGTGTAGCGAGTATGGGAGTAGAACTGGCGGCAGCGAAACTGATCGGGGACGCTGGATGGTGGACCAAAATTGACCATGTCGACTGCGCCTGGCGCGACGACCTGCGGGATTGATCGATCCGCGGCTGCCTTGAGCCGATCCGGTCCGGCGCTGGCGGTGCCACCGACGATTTCGTCAGCAAGCTCGGTTGTGGTCAGATCGATTACAGCGTCAAACTCACCGGCCGCGATTAGCTGTTCCATCTTGCGCCCGCCGGCCCCGTTAGCGGGGAAAACGATCGCATCGAGGCCGGCCTCTCCAAGACGTCTTACGCATTGATTGGCCGCCGGCGTCGTAACTCCGAAGGCCGTGATGGCGACGATTTTCTTCCGTCTCCTCTGACGGGATGGCTCATATTGCATGGCGGCCACGGCGCGGCCGGCATTGTCCAGCACGCGTTGGGTGAAGGCGTTGATCCCGAAGAGGTCGACAAGGGTCGGATAGAGGATGATGTCGTTATGGACGGCCAGTTCGGCGAGCAGTGCGGGCCTGGCGCTACTCACAAGGAGCTTCGGGAAGCCATATGGTAAATCGCGGACGACTTCGCCAAAGACGGCGCTGCCCTTGCCACCCGCAATTCCGACAATTGCGCTGATCGCGCCTGATTGGCGAAGATCATCGACCATTTTGCGGGCCGATTGGGCAATGTCGTTCAAGAGCTCGACGGGAGAAACGGCGCGGCCGCCATCTGTCGGCTCTTTGTCCGACCCTGCCTTGGACGTACCGACGTCTAAGACCACCGTCGTGCGGCCCAGGCCTTCGATGACGTTTCGGAGATAAGATGCTTCTGCGCCCTTCGTATCGAGCGTCGCCACGATTGCAACGGCGCCAGCGGCTCCGACCTTGGGCGAGCGCCCAAGCCTGGCCGACTTCGCGTCGTCGGTGCAATGGTGCGACACGATCTTTCCTCTCCGATCCTGCTTGATACGAATGGTCTAAACGCGGCCGAGACGCTCAATAAGTGCCGCGCCGGGGAGAGTTGGGTAATATTGGGTAGATGTCTCGAAGCGCTCGGGAGCGCACCGGTGGCTCTAGCCAAGGTTGCCTGTCCTGTCTGCGGCGTGTCTTCCCCTCTCCTCTTCCGGCATCTTCTGTCCGGCGTCCTTTCGGGCCCATGAGACGCACGCGGTGCGCAGCAGGCGAAGGTCATCTCCGCCAGCCCTTGGGACGCTGTTTCACCCATTGCAAAAAGTGCCAAGTGGCGGGCGGGTGGACAGCTCGCGCGGTTCAATGCCTGTGAATTGAATTCTAAAAAGAGACCGCTGCTGGAGCTCTCCAACAGCGGCGTAAGTCGAGGGAGGAAGCAGACGAGGCCGGCCTGCCAGCGGATAGATGAGACGTCGTCGGAAGCCTGACGTGCCTAGATGTCGTGCAGATCTCTAGACCGAACTGAAATGCCGTATAAGATCAGTGCGATGTTTAAATGGGTAAGATTGGGTAGAGGCGGTTGAAGCAAAGAGCAGTCGGCGAGCTCATTTCAAGCAGGTCGGACACGCGCGAGGGTTATTGCCTAGCAATCTATGCGCCGGCTTTAGGGAGCCTTCCGGAAGGCTCCATGCTGGTCATGGCGACCTTGCCCGTCGTTGACTGGAACGATTGTCTGTTACGGGATCTGCGCACGTTCCGAAAGGAGAGATCTGCGGGTGTTTACGCCGCGATCGTCATGATCGATCCCTTCGCGTGCTGGGAGGATCTTGCCGATGCGTTGAAAGAGGCCGGGATCAAGGGGATCATCAACTTCCCGCCGGCGTCTCTCATTGAGCGGTCAACGACAGGGACGCCCATTGAAAGCGGACAGGAGATCGAGCTTCGACGTCTGGAATGGTTTGCCAATTTGGACTTCAGGGTGTTGTTCGCGACGGACGACATCTCTAAGACCGCAATGGCCGAGCGGCGCATCGGCTCGCATCTGGCCGGCCTGGTCCAGATGCCGGAAGAAGCGCTCAAGTTCGTGATTGGCGATGGCGTCGATTTGGTAAGCGCCGGGAAGCGAGGAGCGCCGGTGGCGAAGTTCGCGCTTCTGAGCGGCACGAAGCCGCCAGCGCGAAAATAATGAGGAGCAGAGCTACTCCAGGATCCGCAGCTTCTTGATCTTGTTGTAGAGGGTCTTCCTGGAGAGTCCAAGGGACTGGGCAGTTTTTCCGCGGTGGAGCTTGTTTCGTTTCAGCCCTTCGATGATCCACTCGCGCTCGGAGAACACATTTGTCCGTTTCACGGCCGATGACGCGGTCAGCAAAGGCCTTAGGACGTCAGCCGTAATGTGTGACAGTTGCAGCGTCACCAGCTGGTTGACGATTTGGCGCAACTCTCGCAGGTTTCCCGGCCAATCATGCCCGGCAAGCGCCAGGAAGGCAGAATTCTCTATTCCCAACGTCGGCGCGTTTGAATCTCCCTTCGCTTCCACCGTGAAATGCTGGACCAGTTGGGGAAGGTCTTCGAGCCTGTCCGGCAAGGCCGGCAGGGCAATGTCAAGCCCGGTAAACAGGGCAAGAAGCCGAGGACAGAGCACGGTTTGAAGGCTGGCGCTGCGAGCAATTGTCGCTGTTGCAATGATCCGTGCGTTGGACCGCACGACCGATACCCCGTTCAGGGGTGCAAAACCGCCGGTCTCGAGGTAATCAGCAAGACGCTCCTGGCCATCCCGCGGCAGTTGATCCAGATGCAGCAGCAGGACGGCAGTGCCGTTTGCAGCTTCAAGAATCGATAGTTGGCGCTTCCTGGTCTCGTCGCGCTCCGCGCCGAACAATGCACCGATGTTGCCCGCTGCCGGCCCCGCGCGGCACTGGAAGAGCGCAGCCTTTGTATGTTTGCGGTCGCTGAAGCTGTGAACGAGATTCGCTATCCTGCGTTTTCCCGAGCCCGTTTCGCCCCACACGAGCACAGGATTAGGATTGGCAGCCAGGCGTTTGGCGGTCTCGAGCACCCGCTTCATGACTGAGGATTGGGCAATGACGCCGTGCCTGAACCCGCTCAATTGGAGCTGACGCTCGAGCAGATCGACTTTCTCGCGCAAGAGATGAATCGTCTTGAACCCGGATGTGACCTCGAGGACCGACATCTCCAACGGGACCCGGTCCAGCGAAGAGCCGCCTATGAAGCCCTGGACGCCCGTTTCGCGGCAGATATCGAGGAGTTCGTCCGGCTTTGTAATGGGTCCGCCGCCGAGTAGACAGATGACGTTCTTGTCGGTGGAGTGCGCCACCCGTGTCACGGCGCTGGTCCGCGCTGCGAGCTCGGACTGGCTGATCGATGGATCAGATCCGCTTTCGACGCTGCGATTGAGATTGAAGTTGATGCAGATCGCCTCAATGCCTGCCTCGACCATGCGCCGCGCTTCGGCCTGGGAGCGGGTATAGGCAATCGTCATCAAACCGCGTTGACGGGCTTTTGTTAGAAGTTCGATTTCTCGCTCGTAGCCGAGGCCAGATTTCTCGAGCAAGGACCTTCTAAAATCGTCGATGTGGATGACGGAGGGGAAATTGGTAACCCCTGTAAAGCCCCATCGGATGATCCGGTCGAGGAAGCGATCGAGATCGAGGCGCGGATCGAAGGTGCATGCGCCGAAAAAGACCGGCAGTTTGGTGCTGGGCAGGATCTCGGTTCGGCCGAATCCGGCGACGAATTCGTTGCTATCGCGGATGGGCAGGATCGAGGCTGGCGAGGAGCCGCCCATGGCGCGAAAACGGCCAGCGTTGAGCGCAAGGACAAAATCTGCACCCGCCCGTTCGGCCGCCCTTGCGGTCATGCCCGAGCCGATGCCTGCCCCGAGCACGAATGAACGGGAATTGCGGAAGAACTGCCTGATTCCTGCGTTCTTGACCTGCTCTACCCGGTTGTGCATACCGGCCGCCCCTCCTGTGCGGCAGGCCCGAAAATTAGCTCCAATTTGCCGGTGCGTGCAACCGCTGCAGGGCCTTGCCGTTGGCCGTGAACAGGTGGCAATCGGCTGGTGAAGCCGCAAGGCGGACCTTGCCAGATCGTTTGGCTGGCTCGAGCCGTGGCGCTTTGGCGACCACGGCTTCCTTGCCCGCGTTGCCGTAGATGTAGGTGACGCTGCCAAGGTGCTCGACGAAATCGACGTCCAGCTCGAGAGCGATCTCTTTGTCTTCTGCCGGCTGCGAGAAATCATCGGGACGGATCCCGAGCGTGATCGGCTTGCCGACCAGCAATTGATCCGGCCGAACGGGGACCGAGACGGTCGAGCCCGCGTCAAGCCTGACCTCCACCCCTGTCTCGTGCGCGGCCTCGATATGACCGCCCAAAAAATTCATCTTAGGCGAGCCAATGAAGCCGGCGACGAAGCGCGACGCCGGGTAGTGATAGAGCTCGTGGGGGCTCCCCACCTGCTCGATATTGCCGTCCTTGAGCACGACGATCTTGTCAGCCATGGTCATGGCCTCGACCTGATCGTGAGTGACGTAGATCATGGTGTTTCCAAGCTGCTCGTGGAGCTTGGCGATCTGGACCCGCATCTGCACCCGCAGCTCGGTGTCGAGGTTGGACAGCGGCTCGTCAAACAGAAACACCTTGGGCTCGCGGACGATGGCCCGCCCGATCGCCACGCGCTGGCGCTGGCCGCCGGAGAGCTGCCGTGGCTTGCGATCGAGCAAATGGTCGATCTGCAATAAGGACGCGGCCTCAGCGACACGCTTCCCGATCTCCGCTTTCGTCGCTTTGGCCATCCGCAAGGGGAAAGCCAGGTTTTCCCGGACGGTCATGTGCGGATAGAGGGCGTAGCTCTGGAACACCATGCCTAGATTGCGGTCGGCCGCGTCCACGTCGTTGACGAGCTCATTGTCGATGAAAAGCCGTCCTCCGCTAATCGGCTCGAGACCGCCGATCATGCGCAGCAGGGTCGACTTGCCCGACCCTGAAGGCCCGACGAAGACGACGAATTCGCCGTGATCGATGGTGAGGTCGATATTGCGCAGGATCTGGATAGTGCCATAGGCCTTGTTGAGGCCTTCCAGGCGAACATTGGCCATCACGCTCTCCTCTGCCGTACGGTGTCTACACCAGCCTTCACGGCGATTTCTGAAAGGCTGGACACGGTAAAGTCGGCTGGCAGCAGCGCGGCGTCCTTGCGAGGTGGGACGCCTGTCGTGACGAGCACGGCAGGAAGGCCGGCGCGCTTGCCGGCCTGGATATCTGTCTGTATCTGGTCGCCGATCATCAATGTGGATTGACGTGGCGTTCCAAGCCGCGAAAGCGCGGCTTCGATCATGTGCGTCTCGGGTTTGCCGACGATCAGAGGCTGGACTTGAGTTGCGGCTGCAACTGCCGTGATCATGGCCCCTGCCCCTGGTTCGAAGCCGTCCGCAGTCGGCAAGAGAAGATCAGGGTTTGTGCCTATGAACACGGCGCCGCCCAGGATAGCCGCAGCAGCAATTCGCAGCTTGTCATGCGTAATCTGGCGGTCGAGCCCCATCACCACGACTTCAGGCTTCGCATCGGTGACTTCGAGGCCCGCCTCCTCGATCGCTTTGGCAAGGGATGGCGCGCCGATGACAAAGGCCCGTGTCAGTTTCGGGTATTGGGCGCGAATGAGCGCCGCGGCCGTGATGGCGCTCGTCACGACCTGCCTCGGGGAGATCGAAAGCCCGAAACCTCCGACCTTGCGCACAACATCTTCCGGCGTGTGGGTCGAATTGTTAGTGACGAAGCAGAAGGGAAGTTTTGCCCGCTGCCAGCTCTTGAAGGCTTCGATGGCGTCCGCGATCGCGGCGTTCCCCCGGTAGACCACGCCATCCAGATCGGAAATGACACCGGCGATCTCGGGCCATTGAAGCTGAGTGCCGGACTTAGCCATTCATCAGCATCCCGCCGTTCACGTGAACGATCTGGCCGGTCATGTAGGAGGCCGCAGGGCTTGCGAGAAACACGGCAAGGCCGGCAATGTCGTTCGGCAATCCAACCCGTCCCAATGGGATTCGGCCGCTATGGCGGGCTTCCGTCTCCTCACGCGGACGGCCATGCATGGGGGTGTCGATGATCCCCGGTGCGATTGCATTCACATTGATCTTGAGCGGCGCGCATTCATAAGCAAGGAGCTTTGTGATGTCGTGAACGATTGCCTTGGAGAGGCAATAGTCCGCCCCTCCGGCCTGATAGTTGAATACGGCGCCTTGCGAAGACAAGGAGGAACCGACATTGACGATGCGGCCGCCCTTGGTTGTCATGAAGCGCTCGATCGCGAGCTTCGAGCAGCGGAGGATTGCGACCGAGTTGATCTGGATTGTGCGTTCGATCTTGTCGGCCGCCCCGCTGAGGAGCGGCTGGGCAGATTTAACGCCGGCATTGTTGACGAGCACGTCGAGCCGGCCGAATCGTTTTCCGATCTCCTCGAGCACGCGCGCCACGTCCTCTTCGCGCGAAACGTCCATGGCCATCGGCAACACGCCATTGCCATGGGGAAGTCCTACCAATGTCTGCCTGAGGCTTTCGAGATTGGCGTCGGTGGCAACGACGTTGGCCCCTCCTGCCCGAAACGCATTCACAATGGCAGATCCGATGCCGCCCCCTGCCCCTGTCACGAGCACCGTTCTGTCTGAGACTGAGAACTGTTCGGTCATTCCAACTCCAAGATCGTTTGTGATTTGAGGAATTCATCGACCTCTGCTGCCAGCGGCATTGAGGCCTGCGCCCCGCGGCGCGTTACGCACAGGGCAGCAACGGCTAGTGCTCGTCTGACCGAATCCCTCAGAGGCAGGCCTTGAGCGAGCGAAGCGGCAAAAGCGCCATTGAAGGCGTCCCCGGCGGCCGTGGTATCGACGACTTTGACGGGAAAGGCACGCAGCGCAAACGAGTGCGCCGCGTCGGCATAGAAGGCGCCCTGCGCTCCCAGCGTGATCAGTGCGGCTTTGGGTCCGAGGTGCAGAAGCTTGGACGCCGCCACTGCGGCGCTGTCGAAATCGGTCACCTCTACCCCGGTCAGCTCGAAGGCCTCGGTCTGGTTGGGGGTCACGTAATCGACTTGTCGCCATGCCGCCGGCGAAAGCCCGGGTCTGACCGGCGCCGGATTAAAAATGAGTTCGAAGCCCTTCTCGCTTTTCATTTCAAAGAGCCGGTTGAGGGCGGAGATGGGCAAGCCCATTTCGGCAACAACGAGCGCGCCTGGCGCGATGAATGCGGCCGCGCTCTCAACCATGGCCGGCATCACATTCAGATTGGCGCCCGGATCGATCACGATCATGTTCGAACCGTCGTCTCCCACCAGGACGAGGGCCGAGCCGGAGACCTCACCGGCACAAATGGTGATGGCCTCAGCACGGACTCCGGCTTCGCGCAGTGACTGCAAGAGGGACTGGCCAGCCTCGTCCCCGCCAAGACGGGTGTAGAATAGGGGCTTCAGTCCAAGCCGTGCGGCCGCTACGGCTTGATTGGCGCCCTTCCCTCCAGGATTGCGGTTCAATTTGCCCATCAAACTTTCACCCGGCGTTGGCAGCCGCTCGACATTGAAGCAGAGGTCGAGATTGGTCGTTCCAAAGAACATCAAGGGCCTGGGATTCATTTTACTGCCCCGAAAGTGAGACCACGTTCGAGGTGGCGCTGGCCCATCACGATCAAGATCACCGGAATGATCATGGTAACGACCAGTCCTGCAGCCATGACGGGATAGAACTGCACCCCCGGATTGAGCAGCTTGAGTAGCGCGACGGTCACCGGCGCCTTGGTGGAGCTCAGGATCAAGCCGAGCGCGAAGTTGTGCCAGGCCAGCAGAAAGATCAGCAAGGAGGCGCCGATCAGGCCGGGCTTGAGAAGCGGCAGCACGATATGCAGAATGACCCTGACAGGTTTGGCCCCGTCCATCGCTGCAGCCTCCTCGATGTCCTTTGGAATATCCTCGATGTAGGAGCGGCTCAACCACACGATCATAGGCAGCGTGACGACCTGGTAGACCCAGATCATGCCGAGATAGGTGTCGTAGAGTCCGATGGTCTGGAACACGTTGAAGAGCGGGATGACGACGAGCAAGGCCGGGGCGAACCTGAAGCCAAGAATGAAGAAGGCGATGTCCTCCTTCATCGGGATGTCTCGCCTTGCCAGAACGTAACCGGCGGGCACGCCAAGGAGCATTGAGACGAAAACAGATCCGAGCGCGATGGCGACGCTATTTGTCACTGGCGTGAGGAAATCAACCTTGATGGTGCCATAGCTTGTCGCGCCGGCCTGCGCGGCGTCGAACAGCACCCGGAAATTCTCAAGCGTCGGCGAGAAGATGAACTTGGGCGGCCAGGCCATGACCTCGCCCTGCTGTTTCAACGACATCAGCAGGATCCAGATCAGCGGAAAAGCGAGAGTGAGCGCGCAGATGCCAACCAGCAGATTGAGAGCGATATTTGTCGATCCTGAGCGATTTAGGCGCATGTCGCGTCTCTTCAGCTAACGCGTTGTCGGACGTATCGCCACAACTTGACCGTGAGGAACGCTCCGGCCAGGACGATGATCCAATTGACGACCATGAGGGCCGCGCCCCGGCCGAAGGCGAGGTTCTGGAATGCGGTGATGTAGGCGCGCACGGAAAGAACGGAGGTGCTGTTGCCGGGACCGCCTTGCGTCGTTCCGAAAATGATGTCGAATTGATTGAGAGATTCGATCAGACGGAAGACCGCAGCAATCAGGATGTAGGGCGCGATCAACGGCAGCTCGATGTAGAGGAAGGTTGCCCAGCCCTTTGCACCATTGACGCGCGCGGCCTCCCTGATCTCCTCATTGATGCCCTGGAGGCCGGCGAAGATGATCAGCGTGAAAAAGGGGGTGTAAGTCCATATGTCGATCAGGACGAGGGAAATCATCGCTGTCGCGGGATCAGAAATCCATGCAAACCGGCCCATTCCTACAAGCGACAGCAGATAGTTCAGGATGCCGCTCTGCGGATCCATCATCGTCGTCCACATCAAGGCAACGCTCATGGGCGGAAGCACGAGTGGCAACAGAATGACCGGCCGCATCACGCGTGCCAGGAACACTTCGGTGGCAAAGAGCTTGGCGAGGGCAACGCCGAGCACGGCTTCCGCAAGGACCGCTGAACCAGCGTAGACAAGTGTTGCTCGGACGCTATTCCAGAAGTCGTCTGTCTTGATCAACGCGGCGTAATTGGTAAGGCCAATAAAGTGGACCAGTGGCCGGCCGAACTTGAGATCCGTCAGGGACTGAAATACGCCGTAGAAGAACAGGAACAGAAAGCCAAGAAGGATCAAGACCGCCGGCGCGATCGCGGCGATGCTCCACCAGTCAAGGCGCGGCGGGCTGGCACTCTTGGCCGCGCCGTCTTGCGCCGAAGCGAGTTGGCTCACTGAAGACTGCAGCGTCACGATTGCGTCTAATCCTGAAGAATACATTTCAACTGACATCGAAATCCAAGGGGGCGGCATGCAAGCCTACCACCCCCTTTGGGACTTCACATCGACGAACGGATCTCGGAGGCAAGGTCGGTCAGCGTTGCCTTCACATCCGCTCCATTGACCATCTTCTGCATCGCCACCGCCCAGGCATTCATTGCCTCGGCGAAGCCGACGCGGGCCGTAAAGGCGAGTTGCGCCTGGTCCTGCACAGTCTTGAACGTCTCGACGAAGTTGTTGAATTCAGGCTTTGCGGCGTATTCGAGCCAGGCCTTGTCGCTCCAGGTCGATGCGCGCGGAGAGTTGACGAGCTTGCCCGCAACGGCACCGTTCAGCTCGACCTGCTTGGAGGTCGCCCATTGGATGAAGAGCCAGGCCGCGCCCTTCTTCTGGGAGGCGGCGTTCATGGCCAGAGACCAGATCCAGATGTTGGATTCGAAGTTCTT